>NZ_CP032346.1:725000-1025000 GCF_005222205.1 Azospirillum brasilense
GCCGTCCAGGCGCAGCAGGGTCAGGCCGTAGGCGTCCTCCCGCCCCGCCACCACCGCCGGCAGGGTCACCCCGGCTTCGGGCATGCGGGCGATGGGCAGGGTGGGATCGGCCTGAAGCTCCTGCATCGGGCCGGCGGCGACGACGCGTCCCTGGCGCAGCAGCACCAGATGGTCGGCCAGCCGCTCGACCTCCGCGATGTCGTGGCTGACATAGAGGACGGGGACGGACAGGACGCCGTGCAGCCGCTCCAGATAGGGGAGGATTTCCTCCTTGCTGAAGCGGTCGAGCGCCGCCAGGGGCTCGTCCATCAGCAGCAGCCGCGGTTGCGAGAGCAGAGCGCGGCCGACGCCGACCCGCTGGCGCTCGCCGCCGGACAAATGCTCGGGCGAGCGGTCGAGCAGATGCCCCAGCCCCAGCAGGTCGACCACGTCGTCCAGGCGGATGTGCTCCGGCACGCCGCGCCCCACCGTCCGGCGGTGACCGAACAACAGGTTGGTGCGCACCGACAGATGGGGGAACAGGCTGGCTTCCTGGAAGACGTAGCCGATGGGCCGCTTGTGCGTCGGCCGGAAGCTGCGCCCCTCCTGCCAGACGTCGCCGTCCAGGGCGAAGCGCCCGTTCAGCCGCTGCAGCCCGGCCGCGCAACGCAGCACCGAGGTCTTGCCGCAGCCCGACGGGCCGAACAGCGCGGTGATGCCGCGGCCCGGCGCCTCGAAGGCCACATCCAGCTCGAACCGGCCGAGCGTGCCATGGAAATGCACCGACAGGCTCATCGCCCGCTCCGCCCGATGCGCTTCTCCAGCATCATCATCGTCAGGATCACCGTGAAGGAGAAGACCAGCATGCCGCCGGCCAGCAGATGGGCCTCGTCCCATTGCAGCGTCTCGACATAGTCGTAGATGGCCACCGAGAGGACCTTGGTCTGGCCGGGGATGTTGCCGCCGATCATCAGGACGACGCCGAACTCGCCCATGGTGTGGGCGAAGCCCAGCACGGCGCCGGTCAGGAAGCCGCGGCGGGCCAGCGGCACCGCCACGGTGAAGAAGGTGTCGAGCGGCGAGGCGCGCAGCGTCGCCGCCGCCTCCAGCGGGCGGTCGCCAAAGGCCTCGAAGGCGTTGCGGATCGGCTGCACGACGAAGGGCATGGAGTACAGCACCGACCCGATGACCAGCCCTTCGAAGGTGAAGGCCATCGAGCGGGCGCCCCACAGCGAGGCCAGCCACCCGCCAGGGCCGTTCGGCCCCAGCAGCATCAGCAGATAGAAGCCCAGGACCGTCGGCGGCAGGACCAAGGGCAGCGCCACCACCGTGGCCACCGCCTCCTTCCACCAGGCGCCGGACCGCGCCAGCCACCAGGCCAGGGGGGTGCCGACGATCAGCAGGATGACCGTCGTCAGCGCCGCCAGCTCCAGCGTCAGGATGATCGGTTGCCAGCTCATCGGCGGGCTGTCTTTGCCAGGAAGGCCGGCATGGTCAGTTCGGCGCCCGCGTGCCGTAGCCGTACTTGGAGATCACCGCGGCGGCCTCCGGTCCCTTCAGGAAGGCGAGGAAGGCCGTGGCGGCCTCGTTGCCAGCGCCCTTCTTCAGCAGGACGGCGTCCTGGAAGATCGGGTCGTGCAGCGCTTCCGGAACCGGCCAGCGGGTGCCGTCCGGCTTGGCGATCACCTGGGACAGGGCGACGAAGGCCAGCTCGGCGGCGCCGGTCTCGGCGAACTGGAAGGCCTGGGCGATGCTGTTGCCCTGGACGATCTTAGGCTGGATCGCCTCGTAGACCCCCATCTTCTTCATGGCCTGCACCGCGGCGCCGCCATAGGGCGCGGTCGCCGGGTTGGCGATCGACAGCTTCTCGAAGGCGCCCTTGCGCAGCGTGTCCTCGCCCAGCGGCGCGTCGCCGGCTTTGCTCCACAGCACCAGACGGCCGACGGCGTAGGTGAAGCGGGATTCCGGAACGGCCAAGCCCTCCTCCACGGCCTTCCGCGGGGTCTCGTCGTCGGCGGCGAGGAAGACGACGAAGGGGGCGTCCTGCTTGATCTGGGCGTAGAACTGGCCGGTCGCGCCGAAGCTCAGGACGGCCTTGTGGCCGGTCTTCTGCTCGAAGGCGGTGGCGATCTCCTTCGCCGGGGCGGTGAAGTTCGCGGCGACCGCAACGTTGAATTCGTCGGCATGGGCCGTCGCCGAGACGGACAGCAGCGCGACGGCGGCGAGCAGGACACGCGTCATTCGAAAACTCCTTCCGATCTATCGTCAATCCACCGCAAGAATGATGTGCGATGCGTCGATCAGCGCGCAGGCCGGGTCGCCCGCCTTCAGGCCGATGTCGTCGGCGCTGCGCAGCGTGATGATGGCGGTCAGCGTCTTGCCGCCGCCGATGTCCAGGGTGATCTCGCTGTTGACCGCGCCGTCCTCGCGACGGGACACCACGCCTTCCACGCGGTTGCGCATCGAGGTGCGCTTCGCCTCGTCCGCCGGCGCAAGGATCACGAAGGGCGCCTTGATCAGCGCCGTCGCCGCGCGCCCCGGGAACAGGCCCAGGTCGCGCACGCTGTCGCGGGTGATGATCGCGACGATCGAGGTCTGGTCCGAGACGGCCAGGGTGACCTCGGCGTTCACCGCCCCGTCGGTGATGGCGGTGACGGTTCCACGAAGGGCGTTGCGGGCACTGGTGCGCATGAAGAATCCCCACATCAGACTGGCCGCCGACAGGCCGGTGCCGTTCAGTTCCGGTTCCAGCACTTGGAAGGCGCGGACCATCTCGCTCTGCAGACGGTGGAAGGTGGCGACCAGCCGCACGCCGTCCGGCGTCAAGGCGGTTCCGCCGCCGCGCTTTCCGCCGGCCTGCGCCTCGACCAGCGGGCGGCCGAACAGGTTGTTCATGGCGTCGATGGCGTCCCAGGCCGCCTTGTAGGTGACGCCGACCGACCGCGCCGCGCCGGAGATGCTGCCCTCGCGCCCCACCGCCTCCAGCAGCCGGATGCGCTCGGCGCCGATCGGCGACGCGTGCGGCCCGGCGAACGACACCTGCGGTTGGACGGACATGAGCGGGCACCCCGGATTCGCTATATATGCTGGCTATATAACCATGCTCCGAGCAGGTGAACTAGCGCTTTCTGGCGACATCTTCACTTTTTGAGGTCTGGGGAGGGGAACAGCGGTCACGCCGATCTGAAAATCGGAACGCCGTGTGAAACGCGCCGGGAACAAGATGCACGCCCCCTGCTCATCTTGCCGATTTTATGGGCGATCTTCGGTGCGTGAGGAGGCGTTGTTGTTGGGCTTGTGTCGAAAACGGCGAATTATTGGAACCAGCTGACCACCCTGGACTTCAAAAGGCCTTGACGACCCGCAAGAGTCCACGCCGCCCGCACCGTTCCTTTGGCGAGGGATGGCCGGATGCGGCGAATCCAATATGTAGATGACCTATACAGCGAGAGGGCGGGCGGAGCGCTGCTGCCCCATCAATCCACCAGTTCCCAGTCGAGGGTCGACACGACGCGGACGATCTTGTCGATCTGCCGGCTTTCCATGATGCCGGGGGCCTCGTCGCGGGCGAGGATCTGGAACAGGCCCTGGTTGGCGCGGCGGATGCCGCCCAGAGTGGCGCCGCTGTCGGTCGCGAATTGGGTTGCCGCCTCGCGCGCCTTGGCGGTCGCCTCGGCGATCATCTCGGTCTTCACGTCGTTGAGGCGCGTGAACAGGTAGTTGGGGCCGGAGCCCATGCCCGGCTCCCCGCCCAGGGTGACGCCCTGGTCGAGCAGTTCCGCCAGATTCTGGCTGGCGCGGTCGACCCGCTCCACGTCGGGGCTGCGGATCATCAGGGTGCGGGTGAGGATGTAGCGCTGATCCGCCGGCCCCTGGCGGTAGGCCTGGGCGAGCAGGTCCACAAGATCGAGCGAGCGCGAGACGACGGCGTCGGCGCCCAGCCCGTAGCGTTCCAGAAAGGCCAGCACGGCCTTCTCGTCCGCCGCCGTCTTCGCCTGCACGGCGGACAGGTCGTCGCCGGTGGCGACGAAGCGCACCGGCCAGAGCGCGAGGTTCGCCTTGACCTCGCGCTCGGCGGAGCCCTTGACGGTGACGAAGCGGTCGGCCAGCCGGACCTGCGCGACCTCGCGCCCCGCCGACCAGCCCGCCACCGCAATCCCGATGGCGAGAAACGCCGCCGCCGCCAGCGCCGTCCGGTTTCCGATCATGCCACTCTCCCTCGTCGCTCCCTGCGGAGCATGGCGGAGGATTGTGGCGAAGCTCAGGCCGGAGCGGCGCCCGGCGGCATCACACCGTCGTCAGCCAGACGCACAGCAGCGCGTAAGCGACGGGGAAGACCACCAGGGACCAGCGGTCCAGGAGCAGGGACTTCGCCGCGTTCCGCTCGTAGATCATCAGCGACACCGCGCTCTGCATCAGGCTGAGGAAGATCATGCCCATGGAGGCGAGGTTGACCCGGTCCGACAGGGTGAAGCCGCTGCTGCGCGGCAGGTCGCTGGCGATGACGAAATAGCAGGCGACCACGGCGAACAGCGCGCCGATGCCCAGGCCGAAGCGGGGGTCGAGGTCGACCGGCTTCACCAGGAAGGCCAGGAAGGCCACCACCGAGGAGATGAAGATGGTCGAGAAGGTCTTGATGTAATAGACCGAATCCGGCCGCTCCAACGTGATCGCGTGGGTGTAGCGGGAATAGACGGACTCGTGGTTCTTCGGCAGGGTGATGTCGCCGTAGTTGGTGCGGTAGCGGTGCGCCGAGATGGTGGCGCCGTTGTTGATCAGCGTGTAGCCGGAAACGTCGACGTCGGGATCGACGGTGCTGTTGTCGATGTCCGGCACGTAGACGACATGCTCGGCCGTCTGGTCGCTGTCCTCGATCACCAGACGGATGGTCTGGGTGTCCAGGGGGAACCGGCTCACGTCCCAGGGCTGGTTCAGAACGGCCTGGACGCGCGCCTGCCCATAGTTGGTGTCCTTCAGCTTGCGGACCGGGGTGGGCGTCCGGGACTCGATCCGCCCATTCATCAGCTCAAACGTCTCCAGCGGGTTCAGCGAGTCGTCGTCCCAGCGGAACCAGACGTAGAAGTCCACATTGACCTGATTGTCGCGGAGATTCACCCCGGTGATCTGGTTGACGTAGGTGCCGACCACCACCTTCGCCGGCTCCGCCCTCGACGCTCCGGGCAGGCCGGTCAGAAGGATGGCGAGGAACGCCAGCGCGTACCGAATCATGATGCCCTCTCCTTTCCTGCCGGATGTCAGTGCGCGTGGCTCTTCTTGACCAGCACGTCCATGGTCGCCAGCAGCACGCCGGAGACGATGAAGGTGACGTGGATGGCGACCAGCCACATCAGGTCGCGGTCGGACACCTCCGACACGTTCATGAAGGTCTTCAGGATCTGGATGGAGGAGATCGCCACGATGCTGGCGATCAGCTTCACCTTCAGCGCGCTGAAATCCAGCTTGCCCATCCATTCCGGGCGGTCGGCGTGTCCGGCGACGTCGATCTTCGAGACGAAGTTCTCGTAGCCGCTGAAGATCACCATCAGAACGAGGTTGCCGACCATCGTCAGGTCGACCAGACCGAGAACGATCAGGATGATGTCGTTTTCCGTGCCGTGGATCAGAAGCGGCAGCGCGTGCACCAGTTCCAGCGCGAAGCGCCAGCCGATCATCAGCAGCGCACCCACCAGACCGACATAGAGCGGCGCCAGGAGCCAGCGGCTCTGGAACATCACCTGCTCCAGGAAATGCTCGGCCCGGCGCCCTGGGCGGCGGCGCCCCTCGCCGTTGCGGGACAGGAGGGTGGTGTCGCCGGTCAGGGCCGACGGGTTCGACTGGGTCATGACTTGCTCGCCAATGTGATGTCGCCACGGATTTGGCCGATTTTCCGGCCGTCGATCTGGTGCTGGTAGGTCATCTGCAACTGGTCGAAGGCCAGCGAGATGGTCTCGGTGCCGTTGCTGCTGTCGTCGTCGTCGACCGACAGCACGTACTCCGTGATCTGCGTGTTCTTCAGGATGATGGTCAGGTACGGCTCGGCGAAGATGTCGCTTTCGCCGAAATAATCGCCGCCCTGAAGCTGCGCGAAGGTGCGGAAGAAATGGATCGTCGCGGTGACGTCCTTCTTCTGCGGATCGAAGGCCGCCTGCATCAGCTTGGGCGAGGCGAGGTCGAAATGGCGCTCCAGCTTCAGGCTGTCGACGCCGAGCTTGTCCTGCTTCTGCGCCTTCCGGCTGCCGAAGTAGGAGTTGTCCTCGATCGGGTCGTCGTAGTTGAAGCCGCCGACCTCGCGCTTGCCCGACGACAGGTCGAATTTGAAGCAGTCGGCGAGATTCTTGTAGTTGCGGATCAGCGACTCACCCTTGATGCCGGGGTAGTCGAGCAGGATGCGGGGCATGGCTCAGCGCTCCTCAAGCCGCAGAAGGCCGAAGATCCGTCCGACCTCGCCGCGGTCGCCCAGCAGCTCGGCGTACAGCTCCGGCAGGGACAGGTTCCCCCAGGTCGCGGCGCGGCGGACGAGGTAGGAGGTCGGGCTGTGCGGTTCCTCCCGCGCCAGGAAATCGGCGATCTGGTGCAGCATCGCGTAGGCCTCCTGCCGGGTCCGCGGCCCGCCGGGGCGGGCGAAAGCGGCGGCGGGGATGATCTCGGCGGACGCGTCGATGGTGGCCCCCTCCTCGCCCTCGGCCTCCTCCGTCGCGGCGGCGGCGCCGTCCGGATCGATGCCGCGCTTGGCGAGCGCTTCGCGGTGGAACTGGATCAGGCTTTCCAGGGTCTTCAGAAGCTGGCTGAAACCGGGGGCGGCGCGCCCGGCCAGGGCATCCAGCTCCGCCGCCAGCGTGCGCACCGCCGTCACCGTGTCGCGCAGATGACCGTGCTGAATCTGGTAGAAGTCCGGCGGCGTGCGGTCCTGGGCGGCGAGGATCTGCTCGACCGTCACCTCCCCGTCATCGACCGCCGCGTGGAAGGCGCGCGGGTCGCGGGTGGCGAGCTTGCGCAGGCGCTGCGCGTTCTGCCAGTCCTGGAAGCTGTGCGTCTCGTCGGCGTTCGGCCCCGCCGGCTGGCTGATGGTGGTCGCCATCAGGTCGCGCGACAACTGGCTGTCCAGCCAGACCAGCGGCGCCAGCCGCGGCTCCGGATCGCCGTCGTCGAGCCGCGGGTAGAGGCCGTCCCAGAAATCCTCGACCAGCCCGTGGACCAACAGAAGCCCCGGCGCCAGCCCCGCCGGACCGTGCAGCCGGCCCAGCGCCTGGACCAGCCACGCCGCGACCTGGAGATCCTTGGTGCGGGTCGTCAGCAGGTCCGACGCCTGCTGGACGACGCCCTTCCAGTCGGCCTTCTTGACGGTGGTCTGCCAGATGCCCTGGTCGAGATCGTCGTCCATCCGGCGCGCCTCGGTCAGCGCGTCGAACTCCGGGCCATGGCGCAGGTCGTCGCCCGCCGGGTCGTCGCCGGGGATGGGCTGGAGCAGGGCGCCGATGTCGATCAGCGGGTGGGATGCGGTCATTTGGCTGCTCACGGGAAGCGTTGGGCCGCGGGGCGGAGCATCGGGGGTTGGGACGGCGGGGTGCCCAGATCGAAGAAGGCGCGGTCCGCCGGGGCCACCGCGCCCGACGGCGCCGGCCAGCCGGCCAGCCCCGGCATCCGCCGCATGGAGCCGACCGGGGCTAGCGGCGGCGCCTGCGCGGGCAGCGCCGGCACGGCCACCTTCTCCTCGCGCGGCGGCTTGCCGTCGGCCAGGACGGTGCGCTTGACCGCAAGCGTCATGAAGACCCGCACGTTGGGCTTCACCGCCTGGACCGCCGGAGCCGCCTGGGCCGCCGGAGCGATCGGCAGCGGGGCTGCATTGGCGGCCTCCTTGACCGGGCCGCTGGCGGTGGCCTCGAACAACAACAGCGGCTCGGTGTCCGGACCGGGGCGGCGGTCGCGTTGCGGCGCGGCCTGCCGGCCGGCCAGGGCGAACAGCGCCCAGGGACCGTCATAGTCGAAGCGCAGCGAAGGCCCGTCCACCGTCACCCCCACACCGACGCCGGACACCGGCAGCACCGTGCCGTCCTTCGCCCAGCGCAGCGTCACGCTCAGCTTGTCGCCCGGATACCAGCGCAACGGCGTGCGCGGCAGCACGCTGGACAGGGCGCCGTTCGGCGTGGCGAGCTTCCATTCGATGATGTCGCTGCCCCCGGCCTCACGCCCGCGGTTGACGCGGAAGGCGGGGTCGAGCGCCAGGCCGCCGCTCTGGTCCGGGGTCACCGCGGCGATCAGCAGCGGGCGCGCCCGCTCCATCGTCTCCACGAAGCGCAGCGCCTCGCGCCCGGCGGTGCCGAACCGCTCGCCGCGGCGCAAGCCCTCCAGCACGAAGGCCGAGCGCGCGTCGAACCGCTCGTAGAAGGCGCGCACCGCCGCCGGGTCGGCCTCCTCGCCCGCCACGGCGGCGGCGGCAAAGGGGAAGCGGCCGGCCAGCATCTCGTTGAAGGACGCGGCCATGTCGACATAGGCGTCGTAGACGCGGGCGTCGGCGGCCAGCACGCAGCGCGTGGCGATCCACTGCTTCAGCTCGGCCAGACGGCTGCGGAAGAAGTCGTCGGGCACCCCGTCGATGGCGCCGAGATTCTGGCAACCGGCGGCGTCCACCGCGGCGCTTTCCACCGTCACGAACTTTTCGAGCTGCGCCAGCGAGCTGTTGGGACGCCCGCCATCGTACTTGTCCAGTTCGGCGATGATCCGCGCCCACTTGGAGGCGGCGCCCGACCCGGTCCCGGCGCCCATCACCGGGCGCTCCAGGATCTCCACCACCGGGGCGGCGATGTCGCGGGCGAGCACTGTCACCTCCTGCCGGGCGTTGCCGAGATAGAGCGCCAGCCCGGCCGGCGTGGTCTGCCCGAACAGCAGGTGCGGCACCAGCGGCCCGTCCACCCAGACGTCCAGCGCGTGGGCGTCGGGCCGGTAGAGCTGGTCGCCCTCCAGCAGCCGGTCAGCCTGGGCCAGAACGGCGTTGGCCTGCCGGGCCACCGTGTCGCGAATGGTGTCGGCGGAGGTGGTCAGCCCGATCTGGCGGAAGGACTGCATGGTCTCGGCCAGCACCGGGAAGGCGGTGCGCAGCGCGTGGGCCGAAGCGCGAAGCTGCGCCAGCCCGCCGGCCCGGTCCACCCCGCCGCCCGCCGGGCTGCCGGCGAGCGCGCGGGCGAGGATGCGCTCCACCCCCTGGCGGAGCTGGTGCTGCGCCGCCGCCCGCATGGAGGTGCGCAGCATGGCCGGCGCCTGCGGCAGGTCCTTGGCGTCGAACAGCAGATAGTCCTCGACCAGCGGCGGGATGCTGTCCAGAGCGGCGCGGTCCCAGCCGGCGCCCACGGCGGGCATCGCCAGCGCGCCGCTGTCGTCCGTCTTCATGAAACGGCGGGCCATCCACACCGCCAGGGTGCGACGGAGCTGTTCCGCCGCGGGGGCCAAGCGGGCACCGCCATTCGGGGCCTGCTCCAGCAGGCGGCCAATCACCGAATCCAGGCTGCGGGCGCCGACGCCCGCCTCGTCATAGCGGCGCTGCGCCAGATCCAGGATGTCGGCGCGCAGGTTGGGGCCGAGCAGGTCGGACTTCTCCAGCCGGCCGAGCAGCGCCTCGAACTCCGGCGGCAGGACGGGGCCGTTGGCGCCGATCCAGGCGCCGCGCTCCGCCCCCAAGCCGCGGGCGGCGTCCTCCAGGCTCGACAGCACCTCGCCGTAGGCGGCCGCCGCGTCGGCACCGGACCGCGCCCCGCCGGCCAGCAGCTCCAGCTCGCTGGCGGCGACCGACAGCCGCGCGGCGGCGAGGCCGCCCATGGCGAGGTCGCGCAGATAGGCGTCGGCGTACTGCCGGAAGCGGCGGCTGACCTCCGCCCGGTGGGCGGTCAGGTCGATGGGGCGTTGCGCCCCCGGTCCCGGCGCGGGGATGGCGGTGCCACCCGGCGGCTGGTCGATCCCCCAGCCGTACAGCCGCGCGGAGAAGCCGCGCGCCACGCCGGAGCCCAGCGCGAAGTCCAGCACCTCGTCCAGCGGCAGGGCCGGGTCGCGGGCGTCCACGTTGTTGTAGGCGCGGGCCAGCCCCTCGGCGATGCCGACCTCGCCCGCGAAGGCGCGCAGCCGTTCGAAGGCGCCCGCCCCCGCCGGCCCCACCCCGCCGTCGCGGGTCAGGCGGCGCAAGCGATCCTCGGCCACGTCGCGCACGGTGGACAGGGCCAGCCGGCGGTAGCCGACGGCCAGCGCCCCCGACACCGAATCCGGAACGCCACTGATCCAGGAGGCCGGCAGCGGGTTGAAGGTCCAGTCGGTGGGCAGCATGGTCACGCCCTGGACGAAGCGGGCGGCGGGATCGCCGTAGGCGGCGGTCATCGGCGCGCCGGCTTCGACCGCCGGGCGCTGGTCGGCCAGCTGCTGGAGCCCGCCCGGAATGTCAGCCAGGACCGGCAACAGCCGGTCCGACAGGGTGGAGGCGCGCTGCACCCCCATCCACAGCAGCAGGATCGCGGCCACGGCGGCGGCCCCCGTTCCCACCGGCCAGGAGTAGCGGCGCCACGCGCGGGACGCGGCCAGCGCGCGGGTCGGCTTGGGCAGACCAGCCTCGGGGAAGATCTTGCGGTTCAGCAGGTCGCGCCCGAACAGCGCCGCCGCGTCGGGATCGGGGCGGCCCGTGAAGTAGAGGCCGCGAACGTAGAGCGTTTCCTGATAGGCCGTGCGTTTGAAGGCCGTGCCGAGCAGGGCGCGCAGCGCCGCCTCCGTCCCGGTCAACCGCTCCGTCAGGGCGAACAGCGGGGCGCCGTCCGGCGTCGCCGTCGCGCCGAACACCTCCAGCTCCACCGCCAGCAGGCCATCCGCCAGCGACTGCAGCGCCTCGCTCACGAAATCGGGGGAGAAGGCGGTCTCCAGCGCGTAGGGGCTCGACCAGCCGAGCATCCCGCCGGTCAGGGACGGGGGCAGAGCCTCGGCCAGCGCCGCGAAGCCGGGGGCCTCCTCGCAGCCCGTCACCACCACATAGACCGGCAGGGCGAAGCCCAGCGTGCGCTGGATCTCCCACAGGCGGGCGTACAGCTCCGTCCCGCGCGCGGTGGCGCGGCGCACGTCGTCCAGCTCGGCCAGCGGCACGGTCAGGATCAGCCCGTCGGCGGGCAGCATCGGGCGGCGGCGGCCCAGCAGGTCCAGCACGCCGGCCCAGGCGGCGCGGGGATCGTCAACGTCGATGACCACCGCCCGGTCGTAGAAGCGCCAGGAGAAGCCGGCGTGCCGCTCGGCGGTCACCGGGGGGCGCACCTCCTCCGCGCAGGACAGCAGGCCAGCGTCGTCCGACGCGGCGACGCCGGTGCGCAGGTACCAGGGTACCAGATAGACGTTGCGCGACAGCGTCTCGCGGTAGGCGGCCAGACCGTCGCGGAACAGGCGGCGGATGTCGCGGATGGTGACGTCCGGCGCGGTGGCGGCCAGCGCCGGGACAGCCCCGCCCTCCTCCACCGTCGCGTCGGGCGGCGGCAGGGCCGCCGGCTCCGCCGGGGCGGGCGGCGCCGCGCTGCGGGCGCGCAGCAGGATCGCCGCCATCACAGCGATGATCAGCAGGACGAGGACGAGAAGCCCCGCGAAGACCCAGATCTGGTTGCCGGCGATGCCGGACAGGACCGCTGCCAGGAGTTCCATGACCGTCCTCTCCCGTCAGCGGGTCACGCGGACGGATGCCTGAAGCACCGCGTCCGCCGCGTTGGAAAGCTGCGCGGTGGACATCCACCAGAGCGCCTGCCCCAGCACCAGCCACAGCCCGGCGATGGCCCCCAGCACCAACGGCCAGCGCGGCCCGCGCGCCAGCGTGCGCGCCTTGCCGTCGGTCAGCGTGTAGGCGTAGGCGGCGGGGATCAGCGTCCGCCCGCCGGGCAGCACCCCGGCGCCCAGCTCGGACTCGCGGCCGGCGATGAACTCGAACAGGCGGGCGCTGTAGTCGCGCAGGGTGGACTCGCCGCCCGGCACCCGGCAGCGCCCCTTGAAGCCCATGCCGAGCACGCAGAGATAGACCGCCGCGAGCTGGACCAGCCGCCGGTCGTTGCTGGCGAGCAGCGCCTCCATCCGGTCGAACACCCGCTCGCCGGCCAGCCGGGTGCGGAACACCGCCTGCTCCAGCAGCACGCTGCGCCACAGCTCCCGCCCGTTCCATTCCACGTCGTGGATGAACAGATCGTCGGCCAGCGCCGCCATGGCGTATTGCGCCTCGCGGTGCTGGCTGATCATCAGGTCGGTGCCGGTGCGCCCGACCTGGACCGCCTGCGCCTCCAGAAACTCCTGAAGGCGGCGGATGATGATCTCGGCGTCGGGCTCCAGCGCCAGGGCCGGCACCGCCGCGGCGGCACCACGCGGCGCCGGGATCGCCAGGGCGTCCTCGGTCAGGAAGGCCGGCAGGCTGTCCGCCGTCTCCCCCGCAGCGCCCTCGGGCTTCGCCGCGGCGGCGGCCGGACGGCCCGCCCCGATCGAAGCGCGGTGCTTCTGGAGTTCCCGCGCGAAGGCGAGGAAGTGATCGACCAGGTCCCGGCGGTGCAGCATGGCGGTCATTCCCAGCCTCAGGCGCTGACGAAGAGGGTGATCTCGACGGGGCGGAAGCGGCTGCCCAGCGAGTCCGGATTCCAGATCTCCAGCCGTTCGCCGGGGACGATGTAGCGGGGATCGACCTTGATCTCGAACGGCACCACGCCGCGCGGGGCGGCCACACCGCCCTCGCCGCTGTCGTCCAGCGCGACGCGCTCGGCCCCCTTGACGCGCAGGCCGGACAGCGTCTCCAGCCGCGAGCGGGAGGCGACGATGCAGTTCTCCATCCAGGCGGCGACCTCGCTGACCGGGGCGGAAGCCGGGCCGCGCACGCCGACGACCAGCCGGCCCTTCAGCCAGGCCTCATCCATCGGCAACCCGAACATGCCGTCCTCGAAGGTGAAGGGGATGCGGGCGACGCCCTCCTTCACGCGGTCGATCATGCGCAGGATGAAGTCGCGCACCTCGCCGAAGCTCGCCATCGGGTCGTCGTGGTCGTAGCGCGACAGCTTGGCCGGCACGGCGCCGCTGGCAAAGGCCGACAGGTGCCCGGCCAGCGTGCACAGCGACATGTAGACATCGAACGGGTGGCAGACGCCGACGCCGAGCTGCGCCTCCAGCGGCGGCAGGCCGGTGACGAGGCTGCGGATCTCCGCCCGCGCCGCCTCGGCCAGCTCGGTCGCCGGATTGCCGTTGCCGACGCCGGAGCGCTCGGCCAGGAACAGCGCCTTCTCGCGCACGCGTCGCACCACCTCCGCTCCCAGCCGGCCGAGCGGCGCGTTCGCGGCGACGGTGAGCGCCGGCGGCACGAAGTCGGTCAACACGAAGGCGTCGTTGCGGAAGGTTGCCTGCGCGACCGGCATCGAGACGAACTTCTGCGGCGGCTTCTGGGTCGGGCCGGTGGTGGCGAACAGGGCCAGCCGCGGGCGCAGCCGGGCGATGGACAGCTCTTCCCCGCCATGCTGGTCGGCAACCGGCGCGCCCTCGACCGAGACGTAGCGCGGCGTCTCGCCCGGTCCCGGCGCGCGGTCACCGCGGGCGGCGGGAACGATCAGGTGGATGGTGATCTGCGTCTGCCCCACCGGGTCGGCGTAGGCGGAGATGTCCACCTCCAGCGGCTCGTCGACACCGGCGCGGTAATCCACGACGAGGCCGTCGGGCAGGATCGCCTCCAGCTCCCGCACCTGGACCAGCCCGGAGACGAGCTGCACGCGGTCGACCTGGAGATGGACGACGCCCCAATGGAAGGGCCGCGCCTGCCGGACATGGTAGGTCAGCTGCCGCTCGTGCCGCAGCGCCTGCTGCTGGAAATGCTGCGGGGCCAGCAGCATCCCGTCGTGCCAGTCGATGGCGTCGGGAATGTCGCGCGCCTCGGTCATGCGATCCTCACGGAGAAGGAAAGAACATCACGGAACCAGTTCGACATCCTTGTCCCCGGCGGTGAGGGTCAGCGTTCGTGTGTCGGGCACGCGCAGGCGGTGCGGCCCCGGCGTGGAATAGTTGGCGAAGACCAGGATTGCCCAGGCCGGCTCGCCCGGTGGCAGGTCCGTCTTCAGCGTCTGGCCGGGGACCAGTTCCCAGCTCGTCACGCCGAGCGTGGTCGGGTGGTCGCGCATGGACTGCTCGCGCTGGCCGAACCACTCCGCGGCGGTCAGCGCCCCCAGCTTGTCCACCAGCGCCTTGTCGCGGACGGACACGAGGTCGATGGCGACCGGCGTGGTGTCGTTGGCGGCGGGGGCGACCGTGAAGGACACGCTGTCCAGCGCGGCGCGCGGCTTCTCCGCGCACGCCGCGACCAGCAGCGCCAGCACAAACGCGCCGGCCAATCCCAATCCTTTTCCGTTCACCGGAGTCATGACGTTCAGCGCTCTCCCGCTTCGGCAAGGGTGACGACGGTTCCGGACACCCCATTGGCCCGCGTCAGCGCGTCCAGCGCGCGGGCGGCCTCGTCGGCCGCGGCGTAGCGTCCGGTGCGCACGGCGTAGGGGGCGTTGCCGCCGGGCAGCGGCGCGAAATCGACCGTGCCGCGCACGCCGCGCTGGGCGGCGGCGGCGGCGAAGGACTCCGCATTCGCCGGGGTGGCGAAGCGCCCGAGTTCGATGGCGTAATGGCGGATCGGCGCCGCGCCATCCTCTTTCATCGCGTCCAGACGGTCGTTCAGCGTGTCCTCGACGACTCCTTCCACGCTGTTGCCGGCGAACTCGGTGACGCGGTAGCCGGTCTTCTCGATGACGTGGGCGGCGGTGCCGGCCATCCAGCCGGGCAGGAAGCGGCGGGCCGCGTCCGCGGCGCCGCGCGTCACCGGCTCGGTCGCCGAGATCGCCCGTCCGCGCGCCTCGTCGCTGAAGATGTCCGCCGTCTCGATCACGCCCTGGCGGGCCTCGAAGCTGTCGGCGATGTTGCTCCGTGCCATCGCGCCCAGTCCTCCGCCAGCGATGGGAGCCGCGGCAGGCGCCGCAGCGGTCGCGGCGGCGGGTGCTGGGGTCAATGCCATCGGCGCGTCGCCGCCGGTCAGGATCAGCGCCGCCATCACCGCGCCCAGCAGCAGGGCCACGACGGTCAGCACGGCGACGCCGGCGGCCAGAGCCGCCACCTGCCATCGTCCGAGCGTGATCGTGGTCATCGCGGGAATTCCTGGGGAAGAAACCGTCGGATGGACCGCCCGCCCCACAGGACGGCGGCCCAGCCTGATAGAAGCATCCCGGCGGCCCAAATCCGCGCGCTGTCTGGTTCGTTCTGGCGTAGTCCCACGGGGGTTTCGCGGCGATGGTCCGGAAGCCCGCCCCGCCGTGCGGAGAAGCCCGCAAATCCGGCGGGTTACCCCCTTGGTCCGAACTGGATCATTCGCCGCCGCCGGCCTTCGCGGGTTGGGCGGCGGCAAGCGGCTCCTCGACCACCACCCCGCCGATCCCGGCGATGCGCTCGAAGGACGGGCGGCGCGCCTCGGCCTGCCAGCGGTCGGCGAAGGCGCCGGCGCGCACGCGGTGCCACTGCCCGCCGGCCGCGTCCATGGTCTCGACGATCTCCACCGGCAGGCCCCGCCCGGCCAGCGCCGCCGCGAAGTCCTGGGCGTTCCCGGCGGAGCGGAAGACGCCGAGTTCGATGGAGAAGCGCGCCGTGGGCGCCTTCACGGTCGCGACCGGGCGAACCGGGACCGCGGCCGGAGCGGCCTTCTCCGGCTCCGCCTTCGCCGCCTCCTGCGGCGCGGCGGCGGGCGCGGCGTTCGCTTCGGCGGGCGCGGGGTCGTCCGCGGCGCCCGGCAAACCCCCGCCCGCCAGGAAATAGCCGCCCGCGAAGGCCACCAGGAGGAGGAGCAGCGCCAGCACGCCGACCAGAACTTTCTTCATGGCACCGCGCTCATGATTCCGGGCCGCCGCACAGCCGGCGCATCTCCGCCGTCTCGCGCTGGTAGCCGAGCCGCACCCGCCGGTCGAGCACGAGGCAAAGGTAGGTGTCCTGCGCCGTCGGGTCGCTGGCGTGGTAGCGGCGCACCGCCTCCGTCCAGGAGCCGTGGCGGTCGTACAGCTCCCGCAGGAAGCGCGCGGCGTAGGCGACGTTGACCGCGGGGTCCAGCATGTCCTCGCCCCCCGCGAAGGAACCGGCGTGCCAGCGCGTGTGGATCTGCATGCAGCCGACCGCCACGTCGCCCCGCAGGCCGCCCTCGCCGTCCTGCATCAGCCGCAGCGCCTCGCGCCGCGTCGCCGGGTAGTGCGGGCGGCCCGAGACGTTCAGCGCCCAGGGCCAGGGCATCCCGGCCCGCCCGGATTCCACGACGCTCATGGCGTGCAGGATGCCCGGAGGAATGCCGTAGAGCGCCTCCCCGTTACGGAGGTAGCGGCTGCATTGGAACAGCGCGGGGCCGCCGTCCGACGCCGGGGCCTGTTCCGCCACCGCCGGCCCGGCCAGCAGGGCGCCCATCAATCCCAGAACACCGGCGAAAAGGCGCCCCGCCCGCCAACCCCTCTCCCGCCCCGGGAGAGGGAGGGGCCCGCCGCGTCGCGGCGGGAGGGTGAGGGTGCGGCCAAGAATCCGCGCCACCATCCTTGCACGACCCTCACCCGGCGCCATTGGCGCCACCCTCTCCCGGGACGGGAGAGGGGTTGGAAGCACGCCGGCCCTCATGCCCGCACCCGCAGGGCGACGCACAGCCGGTCCACCGCCATCGCGGCACCGCCCCCATGCTCGGCCAGCCCGGCGGATACCGCGGCGGTGACGCTGGCGGCGGACAGGTCGTCGAGGTTGCCGAGGATGCCGGTCAGCCGTGCCCGCCCGAAAGCGACGCCGAAGCGGTTCTCGCCGTCCAGCAGCCCGCCGTTGCACAGCACCAGCGTCGACGGCACCGGCAGGTCGAGCGCGGTTTCCACCGCCGTCATCGCGGGATCGAGGCCGAGCGGCGGGTTGGCCGCCACCGGCAGATCCACCACGTCGCCGAAGCGCCGCAGCAGGAAGGGCTCCGGCACGCCCGCCGCGGCGAAGACCAGCCGGCGCGAGCGCGGCGACACGATGCCCATGGCGAGGCCGATCGACAGGCCCGCCGCGTTGTCCGCCGCCAGCAGCCGGTTGGCGCCGGTCAGGCAGGCCGCCGGCCCGAGCCCGGCCGCCGCCAGCGTCCGCAGCGCGGCGCGCGCCGTCACCGTCATGAAGCCCGCCGCCAAGCCGCCGCCCGACACCTGCCCGATCAGGACCGCCAGCGACCCGTCCGCCGTCAGGAAAAAGTCGTAGAAGCTGCCGTCGAACTCCGCCGCCGGGCGCATCAGGCCCGACGCCTCCAGGTCGGGGGCGGTGGTCAGGTCGGGCGGCAGGATCGCCGCCTGCATGCGCCGGGCGATCTCGAATTGCTTCTGCAACTCCACAAGCTCGGTGCGGGTGTCCAGCGCGGACTGAAGCTGGCGGACCATGCCGTCGAGCGCCGTGTGCTGGTCGCGCACGCGTTCGGCCATCACCTCGAAGGCGACGGCGAGCGCGCCGGGATCGTCGGTGCGCGCGCAGGGCGTCCGGCCTTCCGACGCCGCCTCGATGCGGGCGAGGTCGGCGAGAAGCTCCCGCCGCCCCTGCTCCGGCAGGGTTTCCGACAGGCGCAGCATCTGGCGGCGGATGAAGGACTGCTGGCGCAGCCAGTGGCGGGCGCGCCGCTCCTCGGCGTCGCGCAGCGCGCGGCTGCGGCTGCGGAAGACCTCGACGGTGCGGGCGAGCTGCCCGGCCTCGTCGGTGCGCTCCGCCCCCAGCACGGCGACGCCGGTGTCTCCCGCCGCCAGGGCCGACAGGGCGGACATGGAGGCGTAGACCGGTGTGAAGACGCGCCGGAAGTACCAGTCCAGCCCCAAGGTGCCCGCCACCAGCACCATCAGCACCACCAGGATGGCGGAGCTGTCCAGCAGGCTGTCGGCCATGGCGGCCAGCGTGGTCTCGCGCGCCGTGACGAGGTACAGCGTGCCGTCCCCCTCCGTCCCGGCCACCTTGGGCAGGCGCAGCTTGCGCACGCCGTAGCCGCGGGCGCCGATGGTCGCCTGCACCTCCTCGCCGCGCTCCGCGGCGGGACGCACGTCGGCCCAGGCCAGCGGTCCCGCGTGGCCGTACAAGGTGCCGTCGCTGCCGACCAGAAAGGCGGAGCCGCCAAGGACGCCGGCCAGCGCTTCAAGGCTGCCCGTCAGCGGACAGATCGCGACCAGCGCCCGGTCGGCGGGCCGCTGCGCGCCGAGGGGGCGTGCGAGCAGAAGCTGGGCGGCGCCGCCGGTCAGCACCAGACCGTCCTGCGTGTCGTTGCGGGCCAGCACCTGCCCGATGCGCCGCTCGTCGAGAAGGCGGATCGGCTGGTCGGCCGGGACGGCAAGCAGGGTCTGCCCCGCGCCGTTGACCACCGTCACTGCCGTGAAGCCCAGCGCGCCGATCCGTTCGGCCGCCGCCGCGGCGTTGCCGCGTTCCAGGGCCTCGGTGAGGCGGGGGTCGCCCACCGCCACCCGCGCGGCGGTGGCGGACTGGTCGAGCAGCCCTTCCCACAGCCGCAGGGTCATCCGCCCCTCGTCCTCGGCGTGGCGGGTGGCCCCGCTCTCGATGCGCAGCAGGGCGAAGACCGCGGCGGTGACGAGCACGGCAAGGACCACCGCGGCCGCGGCCACCGTCATGCGCTGGCGAAGACCGGTCATCGCGCGGCCTCCCCTTCGACCGGAACGCGCCGGCGTGGCATGGCGTTGCGCCACAGGGCCAGCGCCAGCGGCGGCAGCGCGGCGATCCCGGCGAGCAAGGCGAGGGAAGGCAGCGTTCCGGCGGCCACCACCGTGTTGCTCCCGCCGGACAGCCACAGCACGCCAAGCGTTCCGGCCAAAGTCAACGCCGCGCGGATCGCGGTCAGCCCTCCCCAGTTCCCGGACGCCGCGAAGCCCGCATGGCCGGCGCCAAGCGCCGCGGCGGCGCCCAGCGCGACGGCGGTGCCCGGCTCCACCGGGCCGAGCGCCAGGAGCAGTCCGACCGCCGCCGTCGCACACAGGCTCAGCAGCGCCGCAGCCCCCCGCGGCACCAGCACCGCGACCAGGGCGGCGGCCAGCCAGGCCGGGGTGGCGTGCAGCCAGAAGAGTTCCGCGACCCGGCGGGCGTCCATCGCGCCGCCGCCGTCGGCCCGGCTCAACACCGCCAGGGCCAGCGCTGTGACCAGCCACAGCCCCCATCCCTTGGGACGCAGCGTCCCGTCCGCCCACCAACGGTCCACCGCCAGCAGAGCGCGGAGGGTCACGCGCGGCAGCGTCAGACCGCTCCGCCGCTCCAGCCGGACGGCGGCCAGCAGACCCGCCAACCCGGACAGCACCGCGCCGGCCATGAGAACACCCGGCACGCCACCACCGATGCACAGGACCGACAGCCCCGTTCCAACGACCAGACCGCCCGCGGCGGAGACCGCCGGCCCGGCGCGCAGGCTTTCCGCGGCGGGACGCGCGGCCTGGAAGGGAAGCGTCGCGGCCATCCCGCCCAGCACCGCCCCGCTCAGCCAGACCACCACTCCGTCCCCCAGCCCGTTCAGCAACGCCCATGCGCCCAGCGCCAGCGCCCCCGCAATGGGCGCGCGGCGGCCGAGCGCCAGGGCGAACGGCACCGCCATGACAGCGCCCAGAACAACCCCGCCGAGCGCCGTCCCCGGCGGCAGGTGCCGCGCCGCGACCGCCGCGGCAACCGCCACCACCACCCCCGCGCAGAAGGCGATGGCGTAGGGCAGCGACCCGGCGTCCGGCGGGGCCAGCGCGGTCAGCCGGTCGGGCGAGAAGCGACCCAGCCGCTCGATCCGCTCGATCAGCGGCGCCACCTCCGCCGCGGCGTCCTTGTTGAAGCTGAGGTCGCGCACCTCGGCCAGATAGCTGCGCAGGCGGGCGAAGCGGTCGTTCACGCCGGTCACCACCCGGTTCATCTCGGCCAGCAGGGTGCCGATCAGGCTCTGCTCCACCGGCGGGGCGATGCGGTCGTAGGCGGAGCGCGCGAGGTTGGCCTCCAGCGACGCCGCCAGGCGCAGCGGCGCCATCACCTGGGCGTTCAGCATGGTGCGCAGCGCCAGCCCGCCGAGCGCCAGCGCGATGCTCAGCGCCACCGCGAAGTCGATGAGGATGCGCGGCGCGTTGGCCGGCTGCGCCACGGCGCTGCGGCCCAGCAGGACCTCACCCGCCGTCGCGGCGCCCTGGCGAATGGGAAAGCGTTGCAGGACCAGACCCAGCGCGGACCAGTCGGTCTCCGCCGGCACCAGCCGGACCGACAGGTCGGGGCGCGCCGCGTCGGATTTCTGGAACAGCGGGCGCCCGGCGCCGTCCACCACCAGGATCAGCTTGATCTCCGGAAAGACCGCGCCCGCCTCGCCGAGATAGTCGTCCATCCCGGCCATGCGGTCGAGCGGCAGGCCGAGCGCCAGCGCCTTCTCCAGGTCATGGGCGATGCCCGTCCCGACGATCTCGGCGCGGGAGGCGGTTCCCCGATCGGCCAGCCCGGCCGCGGCGATCAGCGCCGCCGCCAACGTGGCGAGCCAGGGCACAACCACCACCACCGCCATCAGCGGGATGAAGCGCCGCAACACGCTGCGCTGGGGGAACAGCGTCGCCGGGCGGGTCATCGCAGCACCTCCCCGTCGATGCGGGCGGCCTCGGTCTCCGCCGCGCGCAGCCCGGCCAGGACGGCGGACAGCGCCGGATCGGCGACCGCCACAGCGGGTGCGTCGGCCTGAAGCTGCCGCGCCTCGGCGGCGTAGAAAGCCGTCCGCTCCAGAACGGACCGGCAGACCCCGGACAGCAGAACCCGCGTGCCCAGAACGGCAAGGATCGCGATGGCGGCCAGGAAAACGGCGGTGACCGTCGCCGTCTCGCGCAGCGCGGCCAGAACCTCCACCCGCGCGTCCTGCTGCGGGGCGAGGCCCAGCACGGCGCCGGCGGGCTTGCCTAGGGCGTCGGCCACCGGCACGCCGACCAGCACGCCGTCGTGGTCGGCGAG
Organism: Azospirillum brasilense; assembly: GCF_005222205.1. Taxonomy (NCBI): domain Bacteria; kingdom Pseudomonadati; phylum Pseudomonadota; class Alphaproteobacteria; order Rhodospirillales; family Azospirillaceae; genus Azospirillum; species Azospirillum brasilense. The sequence continues at coordinate 745,962 of NZ_CP032346.1, forward strand.
GTCCCAGGGCTCCGCCGGCAGCCCCGCGGCGCCGCCCATCCAGGAAGCCGGCACCGGCGTCCCCGCCGCCTGGGCGGTGGCGAACAGCACGGTCCCGCGCGGGTCCACCACATAGAGCCGCACGCCCCCGCCGCCGGTGGAGGCCACCTCGATCAGCCTTTGCAGGTCGTTCTGGTCGGCGAGCGGAAAACCGATGGCGGCGCGCTCCGCCGCGCTGGCCGCCACGCGGCTGGCCAGCGCCGACGCGCGCGCGGCGATTTCCGCCGTGTGCGCCTCCGCCACCGCGTTGTGAAAGGCGAACAGCGTGAACGCCTGCCCGCCCACGGCGCACAGCCACAACACAAGCGCCAGACGCCCGAAACCGTAGAGCATGGCCAGCCTCCCAAGCGTCCGGCTATAGCGGCTTTCCGCGGGGGCATCCCGTTCAGATTGGCCCAACTTGGTCTGATCTGCTTTTGCCGCTCCCCGGCCCCTGCGATACTCCCCCGGCGAACCAGAAAGGACGCGCTCCAACATGAAGCAGGACGCCCGGCTGCACGCGATCCTCGCCCGGCTGCGCAGCGATTCCCCCGGCGAGCGGCTGGCCGCCCTCTCCGCGCTGGAGCGGCTGATGCCCGCCGGCGCCTCCCTCTACGAGGTCATCCAGGTCGGGCTGTTCTACACCGACCGCGGCACCGTCGCCCCCTCGCTGGTCGAGGAGGTGGACCGCCTGCGCGGCGAGGCGCAGGAGGCCATGCGGCGGGAGGAGCGGCAGCGCCGCCGCGTCCGGGCGCTGGAGACCGGCATCCGCGCCGTGATGGAGGAGTTCCGCGGCGGCAAGGGCGGCGGCAAGGACGCCTGAGCGCCTTCGCTCCGCAACGGACGCAGTTCCGGCGGCGTGACTCCGGGAGTGGACCAACAAGGCGTTCCGCGGCGGCCCGCCATCGCACACCTTGCGGGGCATTACCGCCGTGCGTACCCGGAGGCCCTTTGCCCACCATCACCGCACCCTGTCAGCATGCCCTTTACGCCGCCGTGGATTCCGCGGCGGCGGCGCGCGGCATGACGGTGCCCGCCCTGATCCGCTCCTGCCTGACGCTGGTCGGGCCGGAGGCGCTGACCCATCTGCCCGACCCCGGCAGCCCCGAGCCGGTGGACGTCTCCCACCGCACCGTGACGCTGAAGAACGGCGGCACCCGCCGCGTGCGGGTGGTGCCGAAGCTGCGGGTGCGCCACGACACGCCGCTGGACGCGGCGACCGTCCGCAAGGCCGCCTGGGTCGCCGCCACCATCGGCAACGACGACGGCGCGCACCTCATCACCGCGGGCGAGCTGAACGCCGTGGAAAGCGAGATGAGCCGCTGCCGCCTGCGGCTGGAGCAGTTGACCGCGGCGCTGGAGACGCTGGCCTTCCGCCCGCTGCGCCAGCCGATCCGCAAGCCGTGGCAGGCCACCTACGTGCTCGGTTTCACCCACGAGTGGGGGCTGGACACGCAGACGGTCAACAGCCGCTTCCGCACGCTGGCCCCGATCTTCCATCCCGACACCGGCCTGCTCTCCAGCGCCGAGCGGATGAGTCAACTCTTGGAGGCCCGCAACTTCCTCTTGCAGCACCTTCGAAGCTGAGCGGGCGATGCTTCGTACGCCGGACATTCCCTCCGAAACGGAGGTGTTCCGGGGCGATGTCGTCCAATTGGGGTCCATCTCGGCTGGCCTCCGCGGGGGTGCCTTTCGAATGATGGCGAAGCTCGACAGCCGGCGCGCGACGCGCACAACCCTATGAGGTCGTCAGATATGAGCGAGAGCAGTCAGAAGAAGTTGGAGCGCGTCCGCCCGCCGCGGGTGAAGCTCACCTACGAGGTCCACACCGGTGGCGCCCAGGAGATGAAGGAGCTGCCCTTCCTGGTCGGCATCCTGGCCGACCTCAGCGGCAAGCCGGAGAAGCCCCTTCCCAAGCTGAAGGAGCGCAAGTTCGTCGAGATCGACCGCGACAACTTCAACGACGTGATGGCCTCCGTCGGGCCGCGCCTCGCCTTCCAGGTGGACAACAAGCTGCAGGAGGACGGCGGCAAGCTGAACATCCTGCTGAACATGCGCCACATGGACGATTTCCAGCCGGTGGAGGTGCTGAAGCAGGTGCCGACGCTGAGCCGCCTGTTCGAAGCCCGGCAGAAGCTTTCGGACCTGCTGGCCAAGCTGGACGGCAACGACGAGCTGAACGGCCTGCTGAACGACGTCATCACCAGCACCGAACAGCAGGACGAGCTGAAGAAGCTCCTCGGCCCGGTGGCCGGCACCCCGGCCGGCGAGCCCGCGGGCGAGCCCGCCTGATCCCCCCTCCCGGTAAGCCCAACCAGAACCCCCTTCACGGAGCGAACAGGTGAGCACGGAAACGTCCGTTGAGAGCGCCGCCAGTCTGTCCCTGCTCGACCGCATGATGGTCGAAGGCAAGATGGCGCGCGAGGAGGGCCAGCGGCCCTACGCCCGCGACCTTCTGACCGAATTCGTCGACCAGGTCCTCGCCGAGACCGGCGACGCCTCCGCCGTCGACGTGGTCGAGGCGATCAACCAGCGCATCGCGCAGATCGACGAGCTGATCAGCGACCAGCTCAACGAGGTCATGCACCACCCCGACTTCCAGAAGCTGGAAGGCACGTGGCGCGGCCTGAACTACCTCGTCATGAACACCGAGACCTCGACGACGCTGAAGCTGCGCGTCCTCAACGTCTCGCGCAAGGACCTCCAGAAGGACCTGGACAGCGCGGTCGAGTTCGACCAGAGCGCCATGTTCAAGATGGTCTACGAGGCCGAATACGGCACGCTGGGCGGCACGCCCTACAGCATGCTGGTCGGCGACTATGAGTTCGGCCGCCATCCGCAGGACATCTCCCTGCTGGAGAAGATGTCGAACCTCGCCGCCGCCGCCCATGCGCCCTTCATCAGCGCCGTCTCCCCGGCGATGTTCGACATGGAGAGCTTCAGCGAGCTGGGCGCCCCGCGCGACCTGTCGAAGATCTTCGAGACGGCCGAGATGGTGAAGTGGCGGTCCTTCCGCGCGTCGGAGGATTCCCGCTACGTCTCGCTGACCATGCCGCACGTCCTGATGCGCCTGCCCTACGGCCCGAACACCGTTCCGGTCGAAGGCATGAACTTCGTCGAGGACACCGACGGGCGCGATCATTCCAAGTACCTGTGGGGCAACGCCTCCTGGGCGCTGGCCGCGCGCATCACCGACAGCTTCGCCAAGCACGGCTGGACCGCGGCCATCCGCGGCGTGGAAGGCGGCGGCAAGGTCGAGGGTCTGCCCAGCCATACCTTCAAGACCGACGAGGGCGACATCGCCCTGAAGTGCCCGACGGAGATCGCCATCACCGACCGCCGCGAGAAGGAGCTGAACGACCTCGGCTTCATCTCGTTGGTCCACTGCAAGAACACGGATTACGCGGCGTTCTTCAGCGGCCAGACCACGAACAAGCCGAAGGTCTACAACACCGACGAGGCCAACGCGAACGCCCGCATCTCCGCGATGCTGCCGTACATGCTGGTGTCGTCGCGCTTCGCCCATTACCTGAAGGTGATGCTGCGCGACAAGATCGGCGCCTTCCTGACGCGCAACAACATCACGGACCACCTGAACACCTGGATCGCCAACTACGTCCTGCTGGACGACGAGGCGTCGCAGGGCACGAAGGCCCGTTTCCCGCTGCGCGAGGCCCGCATCGACGTCTACGACGTGCCGGGCCGTCCGGGCGTCTACCGCGCCAACATCTTCCTGCGTCCGCATTTCCAGCTCGAAGAGCTGTCGGCCTCCATCCGCATGGTCGCCGAACTGCCGGCGCCGGAAGCCTGATCCCCTCCCCACCGAACGCATCGTCCGGAGTAAATCCGCATGTCTATGATCATTCTCGATATCCCCAACGTCCAGGGGGAGTCCGCGGTGGAGATCGCCGGGGGCACGGTGTTCAAGGACATGATCCTGTGCGAATCCCTGTCGCAGGACATGACCGTCGAAATGGAAGTGTCGACCAACGCCCGCCGCACGGTCCACACCCCGAAGGTCGAGAACATCACGCTTGAGCGCAAGTGGGACCGGGCCTCGCCCAAGCTGATCTCGCTGCTGCTGCGCTCGGCCAACTCCGATACGGCGAAGAAGCAGTGGACCATCCACTGCCTGAAGCCGATCGGCGACAGCCACCAGTGGGGCGAGTTCCTGACGATCGAGCTGACCAACCCGCTGATCGCCAAGCACAGCCTGAGCGTCAACGAGGGCGATACGACCGAGACCATCGAGATCAACGCCACGGAGATCTACTGGACTTACAAGCGCTACACCGAGGAGCAGAAGCACGAAGGCGGTGGCGGCGTGAAGTTCAACCTGCTGAAGGGCACCGTCTCCGACAGCTAATTTCCTACGCTCGCCAAAAGCCCTCTCCCCCGCTCACGCGCAAACTCCGTTTGCGCTGACGCGACAGGCAGACCATTGGTCCGCCGAAAGCGGGGAGAGGGTTGGGTGAGGGGGCATTGCGCCCGGCAGGGCGGAGAAATTCTCTTTGTGCTCACACGGTGTGCCTTCGGCACCCCCTCATCCTGACCTTCTCCCCGGAGGGGAGAAGGAATTGAAGCTCCAACGGACACGGCGATGACCCAGCCCAAGACGATGACCGGCGGACGGTCGCTGCTGTTCGAACGGCTGATCGACTTCGAACCGGACCACCCGACGGGCGACGAGCCGTCCGCCACGGTGCTGTCCATGCCCGATCTCAAGGCGTCGATCCGGCGCGAGGTCGCGCGCATCCTCGACAGCCGCAGCACCGGCGCCCGCCGCCCCGACCTCGGCGGAACGGCGCTGGACTATGGGATTGCCGACATCACGCATCTGGACGCCGCCTCCGACGCCGACCGCCGTCAGGTGGAGCGGATGGTGCGACAGGCCATCATCGATTTCGAGCCGCGGCTGAAGCGCCCGCGGGTGACCGTCAGCGCCGGAACCGGGCGCGGCACCATGGTCACCAGCATCTCCGGCGAGGTCGTGGCGGGCACCGTCACCGAACGGCTGGAGTTCGACGTGGGCCTGCGCGGCCACGCCGAATCCGGCTGAAAGGACGCATCAGGATGCGGCGCGAGGACCTCCTCGACCATTACGAACGCGAGCTTCTCTACGTCCGCCGGGCGGGCGAAGCCTTCGCGCGCAGCTATCCCAAGATCGCGCGCCGCTTGGCGCTGGGGCCGGATCAGGCCGCCGACCCCAACGTCGAGCGGCTGATCGAATCCTTCGCCTTCCTGTCGGGCCGCCTGCAACTCAATCTGGAACGCGAGTTCCCGCGCTTTTCCGAGGCGCTGCTCGGCATCCTGCACCCGCAGATGATCGCGCCGATCCCAGCCATGGGCATCGCGCGGATGGAGCCGACTCCCGGCGAGGGGCGGCTGACCGGCGGCTTCCGCGTGCCGCGCGGCACCCCGCTGCACGCCGTGGCCGAGGACAACATCCGCTGCCGCTTCCGCACCGCCTACGATGTGACGCTGTGGCCGGTCGCGGTGACCGACGCCGCGGTGGAGCCGGCGGACCGCTACGACTTCCTCGACGGCGCCGCCACCGCCTCGGTGCTGCGGCTGCGGCTGGAGACGCGCAACCAGTCCTTCGAGAATCTGCCGATCGACAAGCTGCGCCTGTTCATCGACGGCGAGACGATCCTCACCTCCGCCCTGCACGAACTGTTCCTGTGCGGCGTCGTTGAGATCGCCTATGTCCAGCCCGGCAAGCCGCCGGTGCGGCTGCGCGGCGAGAACTTGATCGCCCCGGTGGGCTTCGGTCCCGACGAGACGGTGCTGCCCCATCCCAGGCACGCCCAGCCCGCCTACGGCCTGCTGCAGGAATACTTCGAGTTCCCGCAGAAGTTCGACTTCTACGACCTGCCGCTTCCCCGGGGCCAGCTGTCGGGGGAGGTCGTCGACATCCTGATCGCGGTGTCGCGCCCGCTGCCCAACCGCCTGACCCTGCGCAAGGACAGCTTCGTCCTCGGCTGCACGCCCATCGTCAACCTGTTCAACCGCACGGCGGAGCCAATCCGGCTGAACCACCGGCGAACCGCCTACCGCGTCGTCCCCGACGCCCTGCGCGAGCGCACGACCGAGGTCCATTCGATCCTGGAGGTCAGCGGCCTGCGCGACGGCGACGGCATGCATCACCGCTACGTCCCCCTCTTCTCCCACCATCACGCCGAGGCGGAGACCGAGCCGCGCGGCTTCTGGCTGGCCGCGCGCGAGCCGACCCAACGGGAGGACGTGCCGGGCACCGACATCCATCTCAGCCTGCACCACCTCGACCTGACGCCGACCGACCCGGCGGACGAGACGCTCCTCGTGCGCACGCTCTGCACCAACCGGGCGCTGGCCGAGCAGGTCCCGGCGGGCGCCGCGCTGATGATCGAGGAGGCGGCGCCCATCGCCACCATCCGCTGCCTGCACAAGCCGACGCCCGGCCGCCCCGCCCCGGCGGGCGGCTCCTCGGCCTGGAAGCTGATCTCGCACCTGTCGGTCAACCATCTCAGCCTGACCGGCGACGCCGAGGGGCTGCGCGCCCTGCAATCGATCCTGCTGCTGCACGCGCCCGACGATCCGTCCGCCCAGCACCAGATCCGCGGCGTGCAGGGCCTGTCCTCCCGCCCGGTGCTGCACCGCATGGGGCAGGACGCCTGGCGCGGCTTCGTGCGCGGGCTGGAGGTGACTGTGGACTTGGACGAGCGGAACTTCGTCGGGGCCAGCCCGCTGGTCTTCGGCGGCGTGCTCAGCCGCTTTCTCGGGCTCTACGTCAACGTCAACGCCTTTGCCCAGCTTCGGCTGCGCTCGGTGCAACGGGAAGGGGTGTGGAAGGCATGGTCGCGCCTTGCCGGCAGCCAGCCGGTCCTGTGACGGACCGCCCTCCCCCCTCCTCGGGCCACCCTCCCGCCCTGATCGACCGGCTGGAGGCCGAGCCCTGGGGCTTCGACCTGCTGCAGGCCATCGCCCTGCTGGAACGCGCCGCCCCGGGCCTGGCGCCGCTCGGCACCGGCATCGACCCGGAGCAGGAGGCCGTCCGCATCGAGCACGACCCCAGCTTCGTCTTCCCGGCCAGCGACGTCGTCGAGGCGCGGCGGACCGAGGACGGGCGTGGCGTGGTCCGCTCCCCCGTGCTGGGCGTGGCGGGCATCAACGGCCCCCTGCCCTACGTCGCCACCGAACTGCTCGTCGAGCGGGCGGCGCGACGCGACACGGCGGGCTCTGCCTTTTACGACATCTTCAACCACCGCCTGATGTCGATCTTCTACCGCACCCGCCAGGGCAGCCTGCCCCTGCTGGAGCGCGACCCGGAACGCACGCTGATGGCGCGTGTGCTGCGCGCGCTGGCCGGCATCGGCACGCCCGGCCTGGAGCAGCGCCTGCCCGGCACGCCCGACCGCATGCTGCTCGCCTTCTCCGGCATCCTCGCCAACCGGCGCCGCTCGTCGTCCGGGCTTGAGGCGATCCTCGGCGCCGTCTTCCGGGTCAAGGTGCGGGTGGAGAGCTTCGTCGGGCGCTGGCTGCCGCTGGACGAGGAGAGCCGGACCCGGATCGGCGGCGGTTTCGGCGCGCGGAACAACAGCCTGGGCCGGACAGTCGTGCTGGGCCGCCGCGTCTGGGACCAGCAGAGCTGCTACGCCATCGAACTGACGCTCGACAGCCTGGAGCGCTTCCGCGAGTTCCTGCCCGACGGGCGGCACCACCAGACGCTCTGCGCGCTCGCCCGCTTCCACACCGGGGACGGCATGGACTTCCGCATCGTGCTGGTGCTGGAGGCCACCAAGGTGCCGCCGACGCGCCTGTCCACCAAACCGCCGGAGGGCAGCCGCCTCGGCTGGACCTCCTGGCTGCGGGCCCCGGGCCGCCCGAACCTGAAGGACGGGCGCCTGACCCTCGACCCCGCCCCCTCTAGCCCTCTCCCCTCTGGGGAGAGGGCGGCCCGCAGGGCCGGTGAGGGGGTTGCGCTTGTGCCGGACGTACCAACAAGCGCAACCCCCTCACCCTAACCCTCTCCCCAGGGGGGAGAGGGGACTTCGCAAGCACCTGACACCGCCCGCAACGTCATCCCAGGGAGCCGTCCCGTGACCGCCGACATCAAGTCCCTCATCGGAAAGCTCGACCGCGACGGGCGCAAGGTTCTGGAACGCTCCGCCGCGCTGTGCGTCTCGCAGACCCATTACGACGTCGAGGCGGAGCATGTGCTGCTGGCGCTGCTGCGGCTGAAGGACGCCACCGTCGCCGGCATCCTGCGCCATTACGGCGTCGAGGCGGGCCGGCTGGAGACGGAACTCGAAGCGGCTCTGGACCGCATCCGCCGCGGCAACAGCCGCACCCCGGCCTTCTCCCCCCGCGTGCCGGAGATGCTGGAAACGGCGCTGCTGATCTCCGTCACCCATCTCGACAGCCCGCAGATCGTCCTGCCGGCGATCCTGTGGGCCGCGGTCGCCTGCGATTCCGTGCGGGCGGTGGTGACGGAGTCCGCCCCCTCCCTGCTCGCCCTGCCGCGCGAGCGCACCGCGTCCGACCTGCCGGAGCTGGTGCGCGTCCTGAAGGAGGGCGGACCGTCCGCCGCCGCGTCCGACTCCTCTCCCACCGCCGCTCCGGTCTCCACGGCGTCGGACGGGCGGGCCATGCTGGACCAGTACAGCCAGGACCTGACCGCCCAGGCCAAGGCCGGGAAGATCGACCCGGTGATCGGGCGCGACCGCGAGATCCGGCAGGTCATCGACGTCATGATGCGCCGCCGTCAGAACAACCCGATCCTGGTCGGCGACCCCGGCGTCGGCAAGACCGCCATCGTCGAGGGGCTGGCCCTGCGCATCGCCGAGGGCGACGTGCCGCCGCCGCTGCGCGGCATGGTCATCCGCACGCTCGACCTCGGGCTGCTGCAAGCCGGAGCCGGTGTGAAGGGCGAGTTCGAGAACCGGCTGAAGTCGATCATCAAGGAGGTCTCCGCCTCGCCCGTGCCGATGGTCGTCTTCATCGACGAGGCGCACGCGCTGATCGGCGCTGGCGGGGCCGCCGGCCAGGGCGACGCCGCCAACCTGCTGAAGCCCGCCCTGGCGCGCGGCGAGTTCCGCACCATCGCCGCCACCACCTGGGCCGAGTACAAGAAGTATTTCGAGAAGGACCCGGCGCTGGCCCGCCGCTTCCAGCCCGTCTCGGTGCCGGAGCCGGACGAGACGGCGGCGGCGGCCATGCTGCGCGGCCTCGTCCGCCGCTTCGAGGAGCATCACGGGGTCAGCGTGCTCGACGACGGCATCGCCGCCGCCGTGGCCCTGTCCGCCCGCTACATCCCCGCCCGCCAGTTGCCCGACAAGGCGATCAGCGTGCTCGACACCGCCTGCGCCCGCGTCGCCATCGCCCGCAGCTCCAAGCCCGAGGCCATCGAGGCGATGGAGCGCGAGGACGCCATCCTGGCCCGCGAGGCCGAGCGGCTGGAGGCCGAGCCCGGCACCGCACACCACGCCCGCCTGTCGCAGATTTCGCAACGCCGCGGCGCGCTGGCCTTGGAAAAGGCCGCGCTGGATGAGCGCTGGACGCGCGAGCGCGACCTTGTCGATGCGGTGGAGGCCGCGCTGAAGGCCGGCCACGCGGTGGAGGCCGCCGCGGCCACGGAAAAGCTGAAAGCGATCCAGGGCGATAGTCCGCTGGTCCCGCACCGGGTGGACGGCGCGGTGGTCGCCGCCGTGGTGTCGAACTGGACCGGCATTCCGGTCGGCTCGATGTCCAAGGACGATCTGGAGGTGGTCGCCACGCTGGAGGACCGCATGGCCGCCCGCGTCGTCGGCCAGCCGCAGGCGCTCCAGGCCATCGCGCGGGCCGTGCGCGGCTACCGCGCCGGGCTGGGCGAGCCGCACCGTCCCATCGGCGTCTTCCTGCTGAGCGGCCCGAGCGGCGTCGGCAAGACCGAAACCGCCCTGGCGCTCGCCGAGCTGCTGAACGGCGGCGAGGACAGCCTGATCACCATCAACATGTCGGAGTATCAGGAGGCCCACGCCGTGGCGACCCTGCGCGGCGCCCCGCCGGGCTATGTCGGCTACGGCAGCGGCGGCGTCCTGACCGAGGCGGTGCGCCGCCGTCCCCACGCCGTGGTGCTGATGGACGAGGTCGAGAAGGCCCACCCCGATGTGCTGGACATGTTCTATCAGGTCTTCGACAAGGGCGTGCTGGAGGACGGCGAGGGCGTGGAGGTCGACTTCCGCAACACGCTGATCCTGCTGACCAGCAACCTCGGTGACACGGAGCTTTTCGCGTTGGGCCGCGAGGCGCTCGACGCCGGGCGCATCGGCGAGGCGCGGGAAGAGGGGCTGGCGGCTATCTCCGACGTGCTGCGCCGCCGCTTCCGCCCGGCCTTCCTCGGCCGCCTGTCCGTCGTGCCCTACTACCCGCTGAGCGAGGCACAGATCCGCCGCATCGTGACGATGAAGCTGGACAAGCTGCAACGCCGCACCGCCGGCAACCGCGGCGCCGAGCTGGCCGTCACCGACGCGGCGGTGGAGGCGCTGGTGCTGCGGGCGCTGAACTCCGACGCCGGGGCGCGCATGATTGACACGCTGCTGTCGGAGTTCGTGGTGCCGGAGGTGGCGATCCGCATCCTCGACCGCGTCGCCGCCGGCCAGCCGGTGGGCCGCATCACCGTGGACCACGGCGCGGACGGGCGCTTCACCGTCAGCGTGGACGGCACGGCGGCCTGACCGGGGAGCGGCGAGGATGGCGAAGCGCTTTTCCCAGGACGGCCAGTATCTGTCCATCACCACCCCGCTGGGGGCGGACGCGCTGGCGCTGCGCACCATCGTGGGGGAGGAGCGGCTGTCGTCGCTGTTCACCTACCGCGTCACGATGATCTCGTCGGACGAGGACATCGCCTTCGACCGCGTCGTCGGCAAGGCGGTGACCGTCGCCATCACGCTGGGCGACCAGGAGACGGTGCGTTACATCAACGCCATCGTCGGGCGGATCGAGCTGACCCACGTCGATGACCGCGGCCAGGTCGCCCATTACGAGGCGGAGCTTCACCCCTGGCTGTGGATGCTGACCCATTCCGGCGACTGCCGCATCTTCCAGGAGAAGACGGTCCCGGAAATCGTCGAGGAGGTCTGCAAGGGCGCCGGCTACACCGACCTCAAGAAGTCGCTGACCGGCACCTACGCCAAGCGCGAATATTGCGTGCAGTACCGCGAGACCGACTACAACTTCGTCGCCCGGCTGCTCGAAGAGGAAGGCATCTTCTATTACTTCGCGCATGAGGACGGGAAGCACACGCTGGTGCTGGGCGACGGGGCCAACGCCTTTGCCAAGAGCACGCTGCTCGACGCCTTCGAATACCGCACCACCGAAGGGCACGACGACGAGGACCATGTGCTGAACGGGCTCAGCGTCGAGCGGCGCGTGACGACCAAGAGCTACGGCATCGACGGCTACCATTTCGAGACGCCCTCGACCGATCTCTACGCCACGGCGGAAGGCGCGTCGGGCTTCGGCACGGTCAGCGACTACATGGGCCGCCACACCACCTCGTCGGATGGGGAGGCGATGGCCAAGCTGCGCCAGCAGGCGCTGGCCTTCCCCGGACGCCGGGTGCGCGGCAGCGGCGAATGCCGGTCGCTGGAGGCCGGGACGCGCATCACCGTGTCGGGCCACCGCAAGAGCGACCTGAACGCCGAATATGTCCTGCATTCCGTGCGCATCGACGGGGCGAGCGGCCATTTCAACGCCCATTTCACCGCCTTCCCGCCGGACCTGCCCTTCCGCCCGCTCGACACGGCGGTGAAGCCGCGCATCCACTCCACCCAGACCGCCATCGTCGTCGGCAAGAGCGGGGAGGAGATCTGGCTCGACAAGTACGGGCGCATCAAGGTGCAGTTCCACTGGGACCGGCTGGGCAAGAAGGACGAGAAAAGCTCCTGCTGGGTCCGCGTCGCGCAGAACTGGGCGGGCAAGAACTACGGCATCATGTTCTTCCCCCGCGTCGGGCAGGAGGTGGTGGTGACCTTCCTCGACGGCGACCCCGACCGTCCGCTGGTCACCGGCTCCGTCTACAACGCGGAGCAGACCGTGCCCTACACGCTGCCCGACGATTCGACCAAGAGCACCATCAAGACCCAGACCTCGAAGAACGGCACCGGCAAGTTCAACGAGATCCGCTTCGAGGACAAGGCCGATGCCGAGGAGATTTTCGTTCACGCCCAGAAGGACATGAACGTCGAGGTGTTGAACGACGTGACCCGCCTCATCAAACACGACGAGGTGGAGACGGTCGAGAACGACAGCACCATCGACATCCAGCACGACCGCAAGCTGACCGTGAAGAACGATCACAGCATCACCGTGTCGGAAGGCAACGAGACTCACGAGGTCGCGAAGGGCACGCGCGCCGTCACGGTGAAGGGGAACGAGACCCACACGAACAAGGCCGACTTCACCCACAAGGCCGACGGCGACTACACCCTGACCGTGAAGGGCAACCTGACCATCGACGTGACCGGCGACGTGGTGATCAAGGGCAAGTCGGTCAAGGTGACCGCCACCTCTGGCGAGGTCGGCGTCAAGTCCGGGACGGACATGAAGCTCGACGCCGGCGGCGCCTTCAACGCGAAGTCCGGCATGGCCATGGAGATCAAGTCGGGCATGGGCATGGACGTCAAGGCGAGCATGGGGATGAACCTGAAGGCCGGCATGGCCCTGTCCGCCGAGGGGCTGTCCGCCACGCTGAAGGCCCAGACCATGGGCGAGGTCAGCGCCGGCGCCATCATGACCGTCAAAGGCACCCTGGTGAAGGTGAATTGAGATGGCCGGCGAAAGCCCACCTGAAGCCCGGATTGCCGATCCCCAGCCCGTGGAGGAGCGCGACGAGCAGGGCCGCATCGTCCGCAGCGGCGAGATGCGCGATGAGGAGTTCCACGGCCTCTACACCGCTTATGGCGAGGACGGCCACCCGATCCTGCGCGCCCGGCTGCGCGCCGGGAAGCTGCACGGGGAGGTGCGCAACTACGCGCCCGGCGGCGCCCTGGTCCAGGTGGCCGAGTATGCGGACGGCGTGCAGCACGGTCAGACCACCTTCTACGCCAACGCCCGCCCGACCTGCCGCATGACCTACCGCAACGGCCTGCTCAACGGCCCGTCGGTCTTCTTCCACGAGAGCGGCACGGTGGCCGCCGTCTTCCAGTATTGCGACGGCAAGCGCGAGGGCGAAGCGCTGTTCCACAGCCCGCAGGGCCGCCCGATGCGGCGGGAGAGCTACGCCAACGACCGCCTGCACGGCCCGGTGCTGGGCTATTACGACGACGGCACGGTGAGCGAGCGCGCGGCCTTCCTGGACGGGCTCCAGGACGGGGTGCTGCGCCGCTTCTTCCCCTCCGGCGCGCTGATGCAGCACGGCGTCTATCGCCGCGGCCTGCTGATCGAACCGCTGCGGACCTATTCGGAGGACGGCAAGGAGATCGCCGTGCTGGAGCCCCCGGCGGGGTGAGGAAAACCCTTGGGGAGGTCTTGCCCCCTCCCTAACCCTCCCCCGCTTCGCAGGGGAGGGTTAGGGAGGGGGCAAGAGCCCCGCACGCCTCACGGCGTCTGCACCGTGAACTGCCCCGGCACGACGATCTGGATCACCCCGCCCCAGTTGCACATCAGCTTGCTGGTGGAGGTCAGGGCCGGCATGTTGCCGACCATCACCGTGGGCGCTCCGGGCACCCAGGGGGCGACGGTGCATGGAACGCAGGGCTGCGGCTTGATCACACCCGGCGGCGGCACCGGAATCATCGAGGCCACCACCGGGTTGGCCGGGCTGGTGCACACGCCGAAGGGCGGGATGTTCATGATCGGCTTGTTGTCCATGATGTTGGCCATCGGCGGACCGCCGGCCATCGTCCGGTTCAACGGCAGCACCACCAGGGCGGACGGCGCCGCCCCGAAGCTGCAGGTCATCATGGCGCCCGCGCACACCGCCTGACTCATCCCGTTCCTCCATCCCGAAACGACGGCTGGAAGAGTGGGCCTCTCCACCGCCCCGCGGCAAGCGAGCCCTGGACCGGAATGGTCCGAATTCGCTTCAGCCCGGCGGAGACGAGCCGAACCCGTCGAACAGGCCCGGCTCCGCCTCGGTCTCCGGGTCGAGCAGGTCGGTGCAGCCGACGCCGATCAGGCGGATCGACCGCCCGTCCGGCTCGGCGTCCAGCATCTCGCAGCCGGTCTGCCAGATCAGCCCCGCCGACCTCGCCGGCGGATCGACGCGGCGGGAGCGGGTGATCGTCTGGAAATCGGCGGTCTTCATCTTCAGCACCACGCTGCGCCCCCGCAGGCCCGCGGCGGACAGGCGGCGGGCCACCGTCTCGGCCAGCGGGAGCAGCGCGTCCTTCAGCGCGGCCTTGTCGGCGGTCTCCCAATCGAAGGTCGTCTCGGCGGAGATGCTCTTGCTCGGCGACTCCGGCTCCACCCGGCGGTCGTCCTGGCCGCGGGCGAAGCGGTGCAGCAGGCGGCCCATCTTGCCGTGGCGGCGCACGAGGTCGATCTCCGTCCAGCCGCGCAGGTCGCCGACCGTGCGGATGCCGTCCGACTGCAGCTTGCGCTGGAGCACCGGCCCGACACCCCACAGGATCGACACCGGCTTGGGCGCCAGGAAGTCCAGCGCCTGCCCCCGCCCGATCACCGAGAAGCCCCGCGGCTTCTCCAGATCGGAGGCGATCTTGGCGAACAGCTTGTTGTAGCTGAGCCCGACCGAGGCGGTGATGCCCAACTGGTTTTCGAAGCGGCGGACCAGCTCGGCCAGCGCCTGGGCCGGGCTGATGCTCAGCCGCTCCGCGACGCCGGACAGGTCGAGGAAGGCCTCGTCGATGGACAGCGGCTCGACCAGCGGGGTGAAGGCGTGCATCAGCTCCCGCGCCTGCCGGCCCACCGCCTTGTACTTCGCCATGTCGGGCCGCAGCACGACGGCGTCCGGGCAGGCCTCCATCGCCTGCCACATCGGCATGGCCGAGCGCACCCCGGCCATCCGCGCGATGTAGCAGCAGGCGGCGACCACCCCGCGCCGGTCGCCGCCGATGATCAGCGGGCGGCTGACCAGCTCGGGCCGGTCGCGCTTCTCCACCGTGGCGTAGAAGGCGTCGCAGTCGATGTGACCGATGGCGAGGCCGTGCAATTCCCCATGCCGGACCAGCCGCCGGCCGCCGCATTTCGGGCAGCGCGGCTCGCTCCCGCGGAGAGCCGCCGCGCAGTCGCGGCACAGGACCTTGCAATCGTCGAACACAGCCATGGCCGCAGTCTAGCAGGAGAACGCCCGCTGCGGGGAAGGAATGTTCCTGTCCTGTTCCAGGCGGACGGTCACCGGCCGTCGATCCTGGACCGGAAGCGACGGGTTCCGACGGATCGTCCCGCTCCTCTCATCCATGCCGGCAGCCGGCCACGGCGAAATGTCGCAAGGGCGTTTATGCAATTAGGAATCACTTGCAACTTCAATCGCTGATAGGCAAAAGCTGTCGCCTCTCCACCGGATTGGATTGAGGTGCCATGACTGAAAGCGCATCGCTGGCAGAAGCCGTCTGCCACGGACTGGCCTTGGCCGCGACCGTCGCCGGCATCACCGGATTCTACCTGTCGGCGCCGCGCCAGCAATGGCTGAGCCGCCCGTTGCCGGCCCGTCGCAGCCGCGTGGTTGGCACGCTCGCTCTTCTGGAGGGATGGCTGCTGTGGTCGGTGGTCATGCATCCGGCGACCGCGCTGTTCACCAGCCTCACCGTCGCGATGCTGCTCCTCACCATTCTGCCGTTCGCCGCCGCGGCACGCGGCGCCGTGCTCGCGCGCCGGGAGGGTTGAGCGATGGCCGATGCGTCGCCAACCCACAAGACACCGGCACCGATCCGTCCTGACTGGTGGAGCAAGAGTCTGGCCGGCGTGGTCCTGGGATTCGCGCTGGCCATCGCCCTGTCGGGACTGTTCGCCTGGATCGGCCCCGGCGGGCCGGCTGCGGTGAACAAGCTGCAACTCGTCATGTGGCTCGTCGTCCCGATCTGGCTGGCGGTCGTCAGCGCCTGCTTCCTGTTCCGCAGCGGGCGTCAGGCCTGGCTGTGGCTGGGCTGTGCCAACGTCCTGGCCCACACCGCGCTGCTCGCCGCGCGCAGCCCGCTGCTGCACTGACCCGTCGCCCACCCGTCCCGCCCTCACAGCCGCGAGCCGAGCCATGGCCATCCGCACCGACGTCGTGCGCCTCTACCGGCAGATCCACACCTGGACCGGCATCCTGACCGGGTTGATCCTGTTCGTCTGCTTCTATGCCGGCGCCCTCACCATGTTCAAGGAACCGCTGGAACGCTGGATCACGCCTCCGGCGGCGGTGACTCCGGCGACGCTCGACCGGGCGGAGGAACTGGTCGCCGCCACGCGCGCCCTGCGGCCGGAGGTGCGGGACTTCACCCTGGCGGTGGAACCAGCGCTGGCCGGAGAGGCGCCGTTGCGCCTGACCTGGACGGAGGAGCGCTTCGACCCCGCTCCCTGGGCCGCCACCCTGGCGCCGGACGGATCGGTGGCGGTGGAGCAGCTCAACCCGTCCGGCATCGGGCTGCTGGTGGACTTCCTCCATCGCACGGTGGGCATTCCGGGCGATCTCGACATCGGCACGACGGTGACCGGCGTCGCCAGCGCGCTCTACGTCGTGGCGCTGGTGTCCGGCGTGATCATCCTGCTGCCGTCGCTGGTCAAGGATTTCCTGATCCTGCGCGTCACCCGGAACGTGAAGCGCCTGTGGCTGGACGCCCACAACGTGCTGGGGCTGATCAGCCTGCCCTTCCACCTCGTCATCGCCCTGTCGGCGGTGGTGTTCGGGCTGCACGACCACATCTACGACACGTTGGACCGCGTGGTCTATGGCGGGCAGATGCGCGCCGTGGCGGCGGCCAGCAGCCCCTTCCGCACGGTGTCGAAGGACATGGGCCCGGCGGTCATGCTGCCGCCGAAGGCGTTCCTGGCGCGCGCCCACAGCCTCTCGCCCGGCTTCCAGCCGGTCAGCCTGGAGTATCACGACGCCGGCACCGGGGCCGCCACCGTGCGCGTCTGGGGACATGACCCGCGCTATCTGGTGCGGCGGGAGGGCTTCGTGCTGATGGGGGCCGTGGACGGCCGGATCATCGACACCGAATACATGCCGGGCCACCAGAACGGCTGGTCGGCCACTGTTTCCGCCTTCTTCGCGCTGCATTTCGGGAGCTTCGGCGGCGGCATCGTGCGCTGGTCCTATTTCCTGCTCGGGCTGGCCGGGGCGGGGCTGTTCTACACCGGCAACCTGCTGTGGATCGAGTCGCGGCGGCGGACGGAGCGGCAGGCGAAAGGCCGTCCGGGCAGCGGCCCGGTCGAGCAGAGCCGCGCCACCCGCCTGCTGGCCGCCGGGACGGTGGGGGTCTGCCTGGGCTGCGTGGCCGGTTTGTCGCTGACCATCGCCGCCGGGAAATGGCTGAGCGGGCTGGTGGACGACCTGCACGCCTGGCATTGGGGCGTCTACTACGCAACCTTCCTGGGCGCCTGCGCCTGGGCCTTCCTGCGCGGGGCGGCCCGCGCTGGGGTGGAGCTTCTGTGGGCCAGCGCGGCGGCCACCGCCGCCATCCCGGCGACGTCGCTGCTGGGTCTTTTCATGCCGGGTCTTTGGCTGTCGGACGGGCTGATCGGTGTCGATCTGGTTGCGTTGGCCGGCGCGCTGGCCTTCGCCGCACTGGCCCGCAGCGCGGAACGGCGCGCCCTCAGCGGTCCTCGGGACAGCGTTTGGGCAGCCACGGCCGAGCGCCCGAAATCGGAAATGGGCATCCAACCGCTGGCCCACCCGGCGGAGTGAGCGGGAGCGCCCGAAAAACAACCGGACCGAGTCATATCCCTTGCGGCCATAAGGGATATGCACTAACAATCTAAGCACGTTATTGCGAATGATTCGCATTAGCATCTACGGATACGCCTAATCAGGGGACATGAGCATGACCATTCGCACATCGGGGGCGTGTGCAAAGGAAGGGGCGGCAGCGGGCCGTCCGGTGACGGCAGGGAAATCCGCAACCATGGTGGGTGCGGCTCTGGCGGCGGCGCTGGCGGGGGGAACGCCGGCGCTGGCCCAGCAGGCCGCCACGGAAGGGACGCCCGCCGGGGTCCAGACGTTGGGTCCGGTGACGGTCACCGCGACCGGCACGGCACAAAGCACGCTGACCGCTCCCGCCTTCACCACCGTCATCACGTCGGAGGATCTGAAGAAGGAGGGCGTGGCCTCCTCCGGCCTGCCGGAGATCCTGGGCCGCTCGGTGGGCGTGAACGACCGCACCGACGCCACGGGCCGCGACGAGGTGGTGATCCGCGGCATGGGCCAAAACTACTCGCTGGTGCTGGTGAACGGGCGCCGGGTGTCCACCTCCGACGCGCTGTGGCGCGGCGGCGACTTCGACTACCACTCGATCCCGATGTCGGCCATCGAGCGGGTGGAGGTCGTGCGCGGCCCGATGTCGTCGCTCTACGGCTCCGACGCCATCGGCGGCGTGGTCAACATCATCACCAAGAAGCCGACCGACAAGTGGTCGGGCGAGATCAACGGCGACTACCGCGTCGTCGAGCCGGGCCGCGGCGGCACCCAGTACCGCACCGGCCTCTACGCCGCCGGCCCGATCGTGGACAAGGTGTCGGCCTCGGTCGCCGCCGAATACTTCAACCGGCAGGCCTGGTACGACGACTCCCGCTACAACGGCGTCGTTCCGGTCCTGGAAAAGAAGAACCTGGCGAACCTTCTGACCACGCTGGCCTTCGACGTGACGGAGAACCAGACGCTGGAGGCCAATTACGGCCTGAACCGCGACAACCGCCCCCGCGGCTACTACGACCGCTGGCTCTCCTCCCAGAAGCAGGAGATCGTCCGCAACACCTTCGGCGCCGCCCATCGCGGCAACTGGAGCTGGGGCGACACGCTGTTGGAGGCCAACTACGAAGACGGCCGCATCGACGACTACAACTCGTCCTTCAACGCGCCGCAGCAGCGGCACCTGAAGGAGAAGAACCTCTTCCTGCACGGCCGCTCCAACTTCCAGCTCGGCTTCAACCGGCTGACCGCGGGCGCGGAATACCGCAAGCAGACGGTGGAGGACCCCAACACCTTCCTGCAGTCCGGCAAGTCGGAGATCGGGCAGAAGGCGGTCTATCTTCAGGACCAGATCGGGCTGATCGACGGGCTGACCCTGACGGTCGGCACCCGCTACGACCATCACGAGATCTTCGGCGGCAACTTCACCAGCCGCGCCAACGTCGTCTACGCGCTGACCGACGCGCTGTCGCTGAAGGCTGGCGTCAGCCAGGGCTACAAGGCGCCGGACGCCTACCAGCTCAGCCGCGAATACCGGGTGGTGAGCTGCGGCGGCCGCTGCTTCCTGTCGGGCAACCCGGACCTCGAGCCGGAGACCAGCACCAACTACGAGATCGGCCTGGAAACCCGCTATGACCGCTGGGACGGCAGCGTCGTGCTGTTCCACAACAAGGTCAAGGACATGATCCAGGCGGTCTACAGCGCGGGGCCGCCGCCCTCCCGCCATTGGAGCAACATCAACAATGTGGACATCTCGGGCGTCGAGGTGACCGGCTCGGTCAGCCTGACTCCGAAGCTGCTGCTGTCGGGCAACTACACCTACCTCTACACCGAGCAGAGCAACGGTGCGGAGCTGGACTACCGTCCGCGCCACAAGGTCAACGCCTCCCTGACTTGGCAGGCGCTGGACACCGTCAGCACGTCGGTGTCGACCAGCTACACCGGCCCGCAGCTGCAGGGCACCAGCAAGATGCCCGGCTACACCCTGCTGAACTGGGGCGTCAGCGCCGACGTCACCGAGGCGCTGACCATCGGGGCCGGCGTCAAGAACATCACCGACGTGATCCTCAGCGAGAAGAACGTCAACTTCACGTCGGTGGAGGTGGGGCGCAACTACTACGTCTCCGCCAACTACCGCTTCTGATCCGCCGCCGCCCGTCCCCGGCCCGCGCCGGGGGCGGGCGCGCCCGCTTTCTGAAAGCCGCCTTCGGCCCTTTTGCCGCGGGCGCCGGTGCCGGAAAGGCCCGCCCATGATCCTGTCGAACCTTTTTGTCGATGTCAGCCTTCTGAGGACCAACCCCGATTTCCGCCGCGTGCTGATCGCCCGGACGATCTCGCTGATGGCGCTCGGCCTGCTGTCGGTGGCGGTGCCGCTCCAGGTCTACGCCCTCACCGGGTCGAGCCTTCAGGTCGGGGTCGCCGCCGCCTGCGACGGTGTCGGCATGTTCCTGGGGCTTCTGCTGGGCGGCGTGCTGGCCGACCGGATGGACCGCCGCCGGTTGATCCTGGTCGCCCGCGGCGTCTGCGGCCTGGGCTTCCTCGGGCTGGCGTCCAACGCGGCGCTGCCCTCCCCGTCGCTTCCGGCGATCTACGCCCTGTCCTTCTGGGACGGCTTCTTCGGTGCCATCGGCGTCAACGCCCTGCTGGCGGCGATGCCCCATCTCGTCGGACGCGCCAATCTGGTGCAGGCCCGCGCGCTGGGCATGCTGTCGATGCGCGTCGCCACCATCCTGTCGCCGGCGCTGGGCGGCCTGCTGATCGCCGGGCTGGGGGTCGGCTGGGTCTATCTGCTGACGGCGCTGGGCACCGGGCTGACCGTCCTGACGCTGCTCGGCCTGCCCCGGATGATGCCGCCGGGCGAGGCCGGGGAGAATCCGCTGCGCGCCATGGCGCAGGCCTTAGCCTTCCTCTTCGGTCACAAGGTGATTTTGAGCGTGGTGGCGCTGGGGTGCCTGACCACGGTCGCCACATCCATCCGCATCCTCTTCCCGGCTTTGGTCGAGGAGGTGTTCGGCGGCGGCGCCTTCGAGACCGGGCTGATGTACAGCGCCGTTCCAGTCGGGGCGACGCTGGGCGCCGCGCTCAGCGGCTGGGCCGCGCGGCTGGAGCGTCCGGGACTGGTGATGGGCGGCGCCTGCATGAGCGCCTTCGCCTGCATCGCCGTGATCGGGGCGGCCGGAAGCCTTCCCAATGGTTTCTATGTGGCGCTGCCCGTGCTGGTGCTGTTCGGCTACGCCACCTCCATCGCCTCGCTCCTGGAATACAGCATGGTCCAGGGCCACACGCCCGACCACCTGCTGGGTCGCGTCAACAGCCTGTGGACCGCGCAGGACGTGTTCGGCGACAGCGCCGGCACCATCGGCATGGGCCTGCTGGCGGCGCTGATGAGCCCCGCCGCGGGAATCCTGGCGCTGGGCCTGGGCGCATTGGCGCTCGCCGCCGCCGTGACCGCCACCGCCACCACGATGCGCGGAGCGCCGATGAGCGACCCCGCCCTGGAGGGAACCGGATGATGACCCGCAGCATGCCGATCCTGCTGACCGCCGCGCTGCTCGCCGCGGCGCTTCCGGCCGCCGCACAGACACGGGTGAAGGTGACGGCGGTGGTCGCCGCCCCCGTCCGCCAGACGCTGCAGCTCCCCGGCACGCTGGTGTCGCCGCAGAGCAGCTCCCTCTCCGCCCAGGTCGAGGGCCGGGTGGACGCCCTGCTGGTCGAGGCCGGCGACCGGGTGGAGGCCGGGCACCCCCTGTTGCGGCTGGACGACACCATCGCCCGGCTGGACCTGGAGCGGCTGGAGCATTCCCTGGCCGAGGCCGAACACCTGCAACGCGACGCCCTGCGGCTGGCCCGTGAGGCGGAGGCGCTGGCCGGCGTGCAGAGCGTCTCGCAGTCCCGCTACCGCACGCAGCTCGCCCAGGCCGCCATCGAGGAGGCCAAGGTCCGCCAGCTCCGCGCCGCCGTCGCCATCCAGCGCGAGCAGGTGGCCCGTCACGGGCTGACCGCGCCCTTCGCCGGTGTGGTGACCGAACGGCGCACCGAACGCGGGCAATGGGTGGGGGCGGGCGTCTCTGTGCTTCAACTCACCGCCACCGACCCGCTGCGCGTCGTCGTCGACGTGCCGGAGCGCCAGCACGGGCGCATCGAGGCCGGCACGCCGGTCACCGTTCTGATCGCCGATGCGGCGGCGGATGCCGGCATCGCCGCGGCGGTCGAGCGGGTGGTGCCCGCCGCCGATCCGGTCAGCCGCAGCTTCCGCATCCACATCGCGCTTCCCAACCCCGAGGGGCGGCTGATGCCCGGCATGTCGGCGCGCGTCGGCGTCGCGCTCGGCCCGGTGCCGGGAATGGCGGAGATCGCGCTCCAGGTCCCGGCGGACGCGGTGCAGCGCCATCCCGACGGCAGCGCCCGCGTCTGGGTGGTGCAGCGCGGCGGCGACGGGGCGGTGGCCCGCCCGGTGGCGGTGCGCACCGGCCGCCATTCCGGCGACCACGTGGAGGTCCTCAGCCCCGAGCTTCGTCCCGACGATCTGGTGGTCGTCCAGGGCAACGAGGGCCTGCGCCCCGACCAGCCGGTCGTCCCGGACATGGTGGGGTGAGGAGCCCCCTCTCCCGCCCCGGGAGAGGGTGGCCCAAAGGGCCGGGTGAGGGTCCTGCGAGGATCAAGGCGCTGATTCTTGGCGGCACCCTCACCCTTCCCGCGCTCCGCGCGGGCCCCTTCCCTCTCCCGGGGCGGGAGAGGGAATCTTCAAGTTCCTACCCGGAGTCACGATGACCCGCCTGATCCTGCGCAACCCGCTGGCCGCCCTGGTGTCGGTCCTGATCCTGTGCCTGCTGGGCGCGGTGTCGGTCTTCCGCATTCCGGTGCAGATGATCCCCGACATCAGCCCGCGCCGGATCATGGTGGAAACCAACTGGCCCGGCGCCACCCCGCAGGACGTCGAACAGGAAATCCTGATCGAGCAGGAAAAGTACCTGCGCGCCATCCCCGGTCTCGTCCGCCTGTCCTCCGGCGCCGAGTTCGGCGGCGGTCAGGTGGAGTTGGAGTTCCCCTCCGGCACCTCCATCGACGAGGCGTTGATCCACATCGACAACGCGCTGTCCCAGGTCACCGATTACCCGGAGACGGTGGACCGCCCGCGCATCGTCGCCGAATCCGCGACGGCGGAGCCCTTCCTGTTCTTCGGCGTCGAGCGGCTTGATGGTGCCACCGACCCGGACTCCATCCAGCGCGAGACCAACTGGATCGAGAACGTCCTGCGCCCGCGGCTGGAGCGCGTCGCCGGCGTGGCCAAGGCCGAGGTGATCGGCGGGGCCGCGCAGGAGATCCACATCCTGCTCGACCCGCTGAAGCTGTCCGCCCGCAACCTGAATGTGGGAACGGTGCGCGACGCCGTGCGGGCGCGCAACCGCGACGTCTCCGGCGGCGACCGCGACTTCGGCAAGCGCCGCTACTTCCTGCGCACCATCGGGCGCTTCACCGACCTGGAGGATCTGGCCGATCTGATCATAGCGCGCGAGAACGGCACGGCCATCCGCCTGCGCGACGTCGGATCGGTGACCATGGCGACCCAGGAGGCGCGCAGCGTCGCCTTCGCCGACGGGCGTCCCACCCTGCTCGTCACCATCGGCAAGCGGGCCGGCGCCAACGTCATCGCCGTCAAGGAGGCGGTGACCGGCGCGGTGGAGGAGCTGAACCGCCACGCCCTGAAGGAGCGCGGTCTGTCCATGCGGCTGCTGTCGGAAGACGTGCGCTACATGGAACGGTCCATCGACAATGTGCTGAGCAACCTGATCGCCGGCAGCGTTCTGGCCGCGGTGGTGCTTCTGCTGTTCCTGCGCTCCGTCCCGGCGACGGCGGCGGCGGCGGCCAGCATGCCGGTCTGCACGCTGGCGACCCTGCTGGTCCTGGCGGCGGCCGGGCGCAGCATCAATGTGATCTCGCTGTCCGGCGTCGCCTTCGCCATCGGCATGACGCTGGACAACAGCGTGGTCGCGCTGGACGCCGTCGCCCGTCACCTGCGCATGGGCAAGTCGAAGGCCGCCGCGACCGAGGACGGCATCGCCGAGGTGTGGCCGGCGATCCTGTCCTCCACCCTGACCACCGTCCTGGTCTTCCTGCCGGTGCTGTTCATCACGGCGGAGGCCGGGCAGCTCTATTCCGACATCGCCATCGCCATCACCGGCGCCGTCGTCATGTCGATGGTCGCCGCCCTGGTCCTGGTCCCCGTCGTCGCCGGGCGCTGGTCGGTGGCGTCCGCCGCCCCCTCGCACGGGCCGGCCAGGGAGGGCGCTCTCGGCGTCGCGGTGCGCTGGATGCTGCGCAGCGCCCGGCGGGAGCTGGCGATCCTCGCCGCCTCCGCCGCGGCCATGGTCGCCGTCATGCTCACCATGGTGCCGCCCGCCGAGTATCTGCCGGAGGGCGAAGAGGCCACCGTCTTCAGCTTCATGTCCGCCCCGCCCGGCTACAGCATGGAGTCGATGCAGGAGGTCTGGCGGCAGATCGACCCGCTGCTGAGCCGTCAGGTGGGCGCGGCAAGCACCGACGCCGAGACCGGCATTCCGCCGCTGCGCGTCAATCTGAGCTTCATCCGGCCCGGCTTCATCCGCTTCGTGACGGAGCCGTTGGACCCCGCCGACACCGACGCGCTGATCGCCAACGTCACCAAGCGGATGCGGGCGATTCCCGGCATGCGCGGCTTCGCCGCGCGCGGGTCGATTTTCTCCGGCAACAGTGGCGGCGCCCGCGCCATCCGGCTGGAGCTGAGCGGCGGCGACCTGACCACGCTCTACGCCACGGCGCTGACGGTGCTCGACCGCGCGGGCGACCTGTTCCCCGACGGACAGGTCAACAGCGATCCCTCCCCGCCCACGCTGGCCATGTCGCAGCCCTTCCTGGAGCTGCACCCGAACTGGGAGCGCGCGGGCGAGATGGGCATCGGGCTGGCCGAGCTGGGCTACACGCTGCGCGCCTATTCGGACGGCGCCTTCGCCGACGAGTATCTGCTGAACGACGAGACGCTGGACATCTATCTGCGGGTGGCCGGGGGCCTGGGTCGCGACCGCCAGGGCTTCGCCGATCTGGTCCTCCACACCGGCCGCGGCGCGCCGGTGCCGCTGTCCAGCCTCGCCGACCTGCGGGAAACCGTGGGAGCCTCCAGCATCGCGCGGATCGACGGCTTCCGGACGGTCACCCTGACCATCATCCCGCCGCGCTCGGTGGCGCTGGAATCCGGCATCGCCGCGGTGCGGAGCGATCTGGTGGACCGGCTGCGCGCCGAGGGCGTGATTCCCGACGGGATGAGCACCCGCATCACCGGTGCCGGCGGGTCCCTGGACGAGCTGCGCTCCGCCCTGGCCGGCGGGTTCCTGCTGGCGCTCGCCATCACCTATCTGGTTCTGGTCGCCGTCTTCTCGCACTGGGGCTATCCGCTGATCATCATGGCGGTGGTGCCCACGGGGATCGGCGGCGGGCTGGTCGGGCTGTGGCTCTACAACCTCGCCGCCGGCCTGCCGGGAGGCTTCGGCCCACCGCAGCCCTTCGACGTGCTGACGATGATGGGCTTCCTGGTGCTGGTCGGGACGGTGGTGAACAACCCCATCCTGATCGTCGAACAGGCCGCCGTGAACCGCCGGACGCACGGCATGTCCGGGGCGGAGGCCATCGCCGACGCCCTGCAAAGCCGGCTGCGCCCCATCCTGATCACCACGGTGACCACCGTCGCCGGCCTGATCCCGATGGTCGCGGTGTCCAGCGCCGGGACGGAGCTGTACCGCGGGCTGGGGCTGGTCGTGCTGTGCGGCCTGCTGATCTCCAGCCTGGTGACGGTGACGGTCCTGCCCGTGGTGCTGTCGCTGGTCTTCCGCCTGTCCGACCGGCTCGGCGCCACGACGCACGACCGGAAGGTGGCGGAAGCGGGCGACTGAGTCCAAAAGCGGGAGAAACATATCGGGTAATGCAAAAAATACTTGCGTCCCTTCGAACATAACCCTAAATTGATAATGAGAATCATTCGCAATATATGCGAACGCAATCTGCGGTCCCGGCAGAAGGCCGGCGGCGATTCCCGCGCCCGCCTGGACCGTCAACGGCGCGCTTTCATCCGACCATGTCAACGTCGTCCGCGCTCGCGGATGGACAGTGGAGGCTTGTGTTTCCATGGACGTTCTACCCCTGCCCGCCGGTGAGCGGCCGCTCGGCGGTCGTTCCGACCCGGATTTCGCCTTCGCCTCGCGCGGCCGCGTCCTGAAAGCCTATGGCGTGGATGAGCGGCTGGACGTCGCCCTCGACGACCGCAGCTTCGCCGATGGCCGGTGGGAGGAGGCGCTGGACCGCGCCTTCCGCCGCCGCAAGGCCCGGGGCGTCGAGAATCCGATCCTGGTCGGCGCCGTCCCCTTCGACGGGCGGCAGCACGCCCGCCTGTTCATCCCCGAGCATTGCGATTACGAGGACGCCGGCCGCATGGCCGCCGACCCCGACCCCATCGCCTTGAACGCTATTGAGGAAACGGTGGGACGCAACGCCTTCGAGGCGGCGGTGGCCCAGGCCATCGGCCTGTTCCGCGACACCCCTTTGAAAAAGGTCGTTCTGTCGCGCCCACTCGACGTGGAAGCGCGCGAGGCCTTCGCGCCGGGCCGCCTGCTGCGCGCCCTGCTGCGTCAGAATCCCGGCGCCCACGTCTTCGCGGCCCCGGTCGCCTACGGACAGACCCTGGTGGGCGCGAGTCCTGAACTGCTGATCCGCAAGACCGGGCGGACCGTGGTCAGCAATCCGCTGGCCGGGTCCGCCCCGCGCAGCCCGTCCGCCGAGGTGGAGCGCCAGCGCACCGCCGCCCTGCTCGCCTCCACGAAGGACCGGACCGAGCACCGCTACGTCGTCGATGCGGTGCGCGCGGCGCTCGCCGGCCATTGCAACCCTTTGTCCGTTCCGGACACCCCCAGCGTGATCCGCACCCCAACCATGCTGCACCTGTCCACCGAACTGACCGGCGAGCTGGCCGATCCCACGGTGTCGTCGCTGCGGCTCGCCCACGCGCTGCACCCGACGCCGGCGATCTGCGGCACGCCGACCGGCCTCGCCCGCGACGCCATCGACCGGCTGGAGGGCTACGCCCGCAACTGGTACGGCGGCATGGTCGGCTGGATGGACAGCCGGGGCAACGGCGAATGGGCGCTGTCCATCCGCTGCGGGCTGGTCCAGGGCCGGCATCTGCGCCTCTACGCCGGGGCCGGCGTCGTCGCGGATTCCGACCCGACGGCGGAGTGGGAGGAGACGGCGGCCAAGCTGACCACCATGCTGAACCTGTTCGGCGTCGCGTCCGCCCAGCCCTCCAACACCGACCTTCCGGTGGAGCTGGCGTCGTGACCATTCCCTTCACGCCTTGGCCCGCCGCGTTCGCGGAGCGCTACCGCGCCAAGGGCTACTGGACCGGCGACCCGCTGACCGATGTGATCGACCGCCACCGGGGCGCTGCGGCGGAGGCCACCGCGATCCTCTGCGGGGAACGCCGGTTCCGCTACACCGACCTGCAACGCCTGTCGCTCCGTCTGGCCGCGGCCTTCCGCGCCCGCGGCCTGCGGCCCGGCGACACCGCGCTGGTGCGGCTGCCCAACCGCGCGGAATTCTATCTGGTCTTCTTCGCCCTGCTGCGCTGCGGGGTGGTGCCGGTCAACGCGCTGAACAGCCACGGCGTCTACGAGCTGACCGCCTACGCGCGCCAGATCGAACCGGCGCTGGCCGTGCTGCCAGCGGTGGACCAGGCCTTGGTCACCCTGATGACGCAGACCGTCGGGCCGGAACGGCTGCTCCTGCTCGGCGCGCCGTCCGATGACGGGATCGGCGGCTTCGCCTGGGCCGACGGTGGTGCCCTGGCGGAAGACGCCGCTGGGCCGCTGCCCGTCCCCGACTTGGCCGCCGACCCGTCCGGCGTGGCCTTCTTCCAACTGTCCGGCGGCAGCACCGGCACGCCGAAGCTGATCCCGCGCACCCACGACGACTATCTCTACAGCGTCCGCCGCAGCGTCGAGATCTGCGGGCTGGACGGGTCCTGCCGCTTCCTCTGCGCCCTGCCGGCGCCGCACAACTTCACGCTCAGCTCGCCCGGCGCGCTCGGCGTGTTCCACGCCGGCGGCACGGTGGTGATGGCCGGCGACCCCAGCCCCGCCACCTGCTTCCCGCTGATCGCCCGCCACCGCGTCACCTGGGCGGCGCTGGTCCCGCCGATGCTGTCGGTCTGGCTGGAGGCCGCCGGCGGCGGCGAGGACCTGTCGAGCCTGGAGGTCGTCCAGGTGGGCGGCGCCAAGCTCAGCCCCGCCGTCGCCGAGCGGGTGCCGGAGCGGCTGGGCTGCCGTCTCCAGCAGGTCTTCGGCATGGCGGAAGGGCTGGTGAACTACACGCGGCTCGACGACGATCCCTGGACGGTGGTCAACACCCAGGGCCGTCCGATGAGCCCCGACGACGAGATCCGCATCCTCGACGCCGCCGGCCACCCGGTCCCGCCCGGCGCGGTGGGGGAGCTGTGGACCCGCGGCCCCTACACCTTTCGCGGCTATTACAAGGCCGACGCGCACAACGCCCGCGTCTTCGACGCCGAGGGCTTCTACTGCAGCGGCGATCTGGTCAGCCTGGCCCCGGGCGGCAACCTCGTCGTCTGCGGGCGCAACAAGGACCAGATCAACCGCGGCGGCGAGAAGATCGACGCGCAGGAGGTCGAGGACCTGCTGGCCGCCCACCCCGCGGTGGGCCACGCCGCCGTCGTCGCCATGCCCGACGCGCTGATGGGCGAGCGGTCCTGCGCCTTCGTGATCGCCCCGCCCGGCACGAAGCCGTCGGAGCTGCGCCGCTTCCTGCGCGGCCAGGGGCTGGCCGACTTCAAGCTGCCCGACCGCTTCGTCTTCGTCCCGGACCTGCCCAAGACCGCCGTCGGCAAGGTCGACAAGCAGACCCTGCGCGAGCGGGCGCGCCAAGACAACGCTCTCATGGAAACGACCGCATCATGACCATCCGATCCATCGCCCCCTACGCCCTGCCCACCGCGGCGGACCTGCCGCAGGACAAAGTGTCCTGGAGCGTCGACCCCGCCCGCGCGGTCCTGCTGATCCACGACATGCAGGACTATTTCGTCGGCTTCTACGGCGCGGCGAACCCGGCCATCGTCAGCTGCATCGACCGGATCGTCCGGCTGAAGCGCCATCTGAAGGCGCTGGGCGTGCCGGTCGTCTACACGGCCCAGCCGCCGGAGCAGTCCGACGCCGACCGCGGCCTGCTGAACGACATGTGGGGGCCGGGCCTGACGGCCAAGCCGGACCTCGCCGGCATCGTCGCCCCGCTGGCCCCGGACGCCGACGACCGGGTGCTGACCAAATGGCGCTACAGCGCCTTCTTCCGCGCCCCGCTGGCCGAGATGATGGCGGAGGCGGGGCGCGACCAGCTCCTGATCTGCGGGATCTACGCGCACATCGGCGTGATGCAGACCGCGCTGGACGCCTTCATGCGCGGCATCAAGCCCTTCCTGGTCGCCGACGCCATCGCCGACTTCTCGCGCGAGGACCATATGATGGCGCTGCGCTACGTCGCGCGCAACGCCGGGCGGACGATCCATTCGGACAGCGTTCTGGCCGCTCCCGCGGCGGTGCTGAGCAAGGAGGGGCTGCGGCGCATCCTGCTCGCCTCGCTGGATGAGGTACCTGGGGACGATGACAACCTGATGGATTTTGGCCTGGATTCCATCGCGGTGATGCAGGTGGTGGACCGCTGGAAGGCCGCGGGGGTCGAGGTCGGCTTCGCGGAACTGGCCGCGCAGCCGAGCATCAACGGCTGGTGGGCGCTGATCGAGCCCCGTCTGGCCGCTTCCGGGCGCGTGGCGGCATGACGGACGTCGCGGGCCGGACCGTCTGGGTGACCGGCGCCGGGCAAGGGATCGGGCGGGCCGTGGCCGATCTGTTCCATGCCCGCGGCGCCATCGTCGTCGCCTTCGACCGCCATTGGCACGACGGCGGGGAGCGGCCCTACCGCGCCGTGACGCTGGACATCGCCGACGCCGGCACGGTCGCCAAAACCTGCGAGGCGTTGTTCGCCGAGGGCACGCGGATCGACGTCCTGGCCAACGTCGCCGGCATCCTGCGCATGGGACCGGTGGAGGCGATGACCGACGCCGACTGGAGCGACACCTTCGCCGTCAACGTGGCCGGTCCCTTCCACATGATGCGGGCGGTGATCCCGGCCTTCAAAAGCGGCGGGAGCGGCGGCGCCATCGTCAGCGTGTCGTCCAACGCCGCCCATGTGCCGCGGATCGGCATGGCCGCCTACGGCGCGTCGAAGGCCGCGCTGACCAGCCTGACCATGACGGTGGGGCTGGAGCTGGCGCCCTACGGCGTGCGCTGCAACGTCGTCTCCCCCGGCTCGACCGACACGCCGATGCAGCGTGCGCTGTGGAGCGGGCCGGACGGTGCGGCGCAGACCATCCGGGGCAATCCCGACCAGCACAAGCTCGGCATCCCACTCGGCAAACTCGCCACGCCGCGCGACGTGGCGGAGACGGTCGTCTTCCTCGCCTCTCCCGCCGCCGGCCACATCACCCTGGCCGACCTTCTGGTGGACGGCGGGGCGACGCTGGGACGCTAGCCCTTTCCTTTCCAGGAATCACCCGATGACCAACGACCAGTATGTGAACCCCTTCGACGACGAGCGTCACGACTTCCTGGCGTTGGCGAACGCTGCCGGCCAGTTCAGCCTGTGGCCGTGCTTCGCCGCGGTGCCGGAGGGCTGGACCGCCGTCTTCGGCCCCGCCGGGCGCGCCGCCTGCCTCGACCACATCGAGGCCGCCTGGACCGACCTCACCCCCGCCGCCGCCTGACGGCTTTTCAAAGCAATCACGAGGACAGGGCCATGCGCATCATCCCCCTGCTGGGCACGCAACTGGGCATCTGGCTGGCGGATCAGGTCGCGGCCCGGAAGAACGCCTATGTCATCGCCCACGCCGTCGCGCTGAACGGCGCCATCGACGCCGCGCGCCTGTCCCGGGCCATCCGCGACGGGCTGGCGGAGGCCGACACGGTGACCGCAAGCTTCGCCGAGCGGGACGGCCGCGTCGTCCAGATTCTCGGTGGCGGCAACGCGGCGGCGGAGCCGGAGCGCGTGGACCTGACCAGCGCTCCCGACCCGGAAGAGGCGGCGCGCGCCATCATGGCCGACGATCTGGCCGGTGACCTGCCCGCCGACAGCGAGCGTCCGCTGTGCCGCCAGATCCTGTTCGACGTCACCGGGGCGGACGGGTCGCCGCGCTGGATCTGGTACCAGCGCTACCACCACATCATGCTGGACGGCTACAGCTTCAACGCGCTGACCCGCCGCATCGCCGATCTCTACGGCGCGGCTGTCGAGGGGCGGACGCCGGCCTCCTGCCCCTTCGTCTCCGTCGCCGCGGTGGCGGAGGAGGAAGCGGCCTATCTCGCCTCCGACGCTCTGGTCCGCGACCGCGCCTATTGGAGCGGGCTGTGCCGGGACTTTCCGGCGCCGCTGACCCTCTCGGTCCAGGGCGCCAAGCCGACCGAGCAGCAGGCCACGTCGGAGGTGGTGGCCCACGCCGCCGCCCTGCCCGACCCGCTGGCCCGCACGCTTGGCACGCTGGCGGAGCATTGCGGCGTGTCGGTCGCCGATCTGGTGATGGCCGGCATCGCCGTCTATCTGCACCGGCTGTCCGGCGATTCCCGCCCGGTGGTGGGTGTGCCCTTCATGCGGCGCATGGGTTCCGCCGCCGTCCATGCGGTGGCGCCGGTGGTCAATGTGCTGCCGGTGCGCATCGACCTGACCGGCGCCGGCACGCTGGCCGAGGCCGCCGGGCGGGTGCGGGCCGCGCTGCGGGAAGCGCGCCGACACCAGCGCTACGACGCGGAGCGCATCCCCCGCGACCTGGGTCAGGTCGGGTCGGGCAAGGCGCTCTACGGCCCGGTGGTCAATTACCGCCTGTTCGATTACGACCTCGACTTCGCGGGTGTAGAGGCAATCACCCACCATCTGGCCACCGGCCCGGTCGACGACTTCGAGTTCGGGTTGATGACCCGCGGCGGCGGCATCGCGCTGGAGCTGCGCGCCGACCGCACCCGCTACGACGCCGCGGAACTGGCCCGTCACGCCCGGCGCCTGATCCGGCTGGTCGACGCCGCGGCGGCCGGCGCTCCGCTGGACGGCCTGCCGGTGATGGACGCCGACGAGGACGCGGCCATCGCCGCGTGGTCCAGCGGTCCCGTCTTCGCCGCGCCGGAGCGCCCGGCGACCCTGGTGGAGGTTCTGGACCGCCAGTCCGCCGAGACGCCGGAGGCCACGGCGCTGGTGTTCGACGACGCCCGCATACCCTTCGCGGAGCTGTCGGGCGCTGTGTCGCAGCTGGCGCGGCTGTTGATCGCGCGCGGCGTCGGCCCCGGCGACGTGGTGGCGGTGGCGGTTCCGCGCTCCGCCGACGCGGTGGTCGCCATGCTGGCCGTGCTGGCGAGCGGCGCCACCCATCTGCCGCTGGACCTCGACTATCCCAGCGAGCGGCTGGCGATGATGTGCCAGGACGCCGGGCCGCGCTGCGCGCTGACCTGGGCCTCGGTTGCCGGGCGGCTGCCCGCCGGGCTTGAGGCGCTCTGCCTGGACGACGCCGACCTTCTGGCCGCCTGCGCCGCCCTGCCCGGCGGCCCCGTCGCGGCGGCGGAGCGCAAGGCGCCCCTGACGCCCGGCCATGTCGCCACGATCATCTTCACCTCCGGTTCCACCGGGCGCCCGAAGGGGGTGATGAACACCCACGGCGCGCTGCTGAACCTGCTGCTGTCGCACACGGCGGCGGTCTACGGTCCGGCGCTGGACGCCGTCCGGCGCCGCCACGGCGCGCGGGCCTTGAGGGCCGCGCACACCCATTCCTTTGCTTTCGATTCGTCCTGGCTGCAAATCTTCTGGATGCTGCTGGGTCAGGAGCTTCACGTCTTCGACGAGGAGATGCGGCGCGATGCCCACGCCCTGGTGCAGGAGGTGCGGAGCCGGCGCATCGACGCCATGGACCTGCCGCCGTCCTTCTGCGCGCAGATGCTGGCCTGCGGCCTGATGGAGCCGGGGCACCACCAGCCGACGCTGATCCTGATCGGCGGCGAGGCGGCCTCCCCCGCCCTGTGGACGGAGCTGCGCGGCCATGCCGATCTGATGGCGGTGAATCTCTACGGCCCGACCGAGAACACGGTGGACACGCTGCGCGCGCCCGTCACGGCGGCGGAGCGGCCGGTGGTCGGGCGCCCGGTCGGCAATGTGCGGGTCCATGTGCTGGACACCCGGCTGCGCCCGGTGCCGGTCGGCGCCGTGGGCGAGCTGTACATCGGCGGCGCCGGTCTGGCGGCGGGCTATGTGGGCCGTCCGGGACTGACCGCCCAACGCTTCGTCGCCGATCCGTTCGGCACGGGCGGGCGGCTCTACCGGACCGGCGATCTGGTGCGCTGGACCGGCGACGGGCAGATCGACTTCATCGGGCGTGCCGACCACCAGATCAAGGTCCGCGGCTACCGCATCGAGATCCCGGAGGTCGAGGCCGCCCTGCACCGCCTGCCCGGCGTGTCCGGCGCGCTGGTGGTGGCGGAGGCGGTGAACGCCAGCCACCGGCTGGTCGCCTATTGCACCCTGGCCGAGGGGGCGGATCGGACGTCCCGCGACCTGCTGCATGGGCTGCGCGAGCGGTTGCCCGACTACATGGTGCCCTCGGCGCTGGTGGTGCTGGACGCCTTCCCGCTGACCGTCAACGGCAAGGTGGACCGCGCCCGCCTGCCAGCCCCGGCGGCGGAGAGCGGCGGTGCTGCCCCCGCCACCCCGGCGGAGGCTCTGCTCTGCCGCGCCATGGCGACGGTTCTGCAGTTGCCGTCGGTGGGCGCGGATGCCGATTTCTTCGCGCTTGGCGGCGACAGCATCAGCGCCATCGCGCTGGGCAGCGCCCTGCGCGCCCACGGCTTCGAACTGCGCCCCCGCGACGTCTTCGCCGGGCGCGACCCGCGGCGCATGGCGCTCGCCCTGAAGGCGCTGGTTCCGGAAAGCCGAACCCTCGCGGCGGCGCCCGCCGTCGATCTTGCGACGCTGGAGGCCCGTCACGGCCCGGTCGCGGCTGCGGTGCCGCTGCTGCCCCTGCAGAAGGGCATGCTGTTCCAGAGCCAGCTCGGCGGAAAGGCCAGCGCCTACAACGCCTTCACCGCGCTCGACCTCGACGGGCCGCTGGACGCGGAGCGGCTGGAGCGGGCCTTCGACGCGGTGCTGCGCCGTCACCCGCAGCTCGCCGGGCTGTTCGACCATGACGTCGGCGGCGACCCGCTGCTGGTCATCCCCGCCCTGCCGGACGGCGGCGCCGGGCTGTGGCCCTTCGAACAGCACGACCTGTCCGACGGTGCGCCGGACACCCGCGCCGCGGAGCTGGCCCGCATCGAGGCTGCTGCGGCGGAGCGCGCGAACCCGACCGACCGCTTCCTGGGTCTGGTGAAGGCCATCCTCGTCCGCACCGCGCCCGACCGTCATCGGCTGCTGATCGCCGTGCATCATCTGGTGGTCGACGGCTGGTCCACGCCGCTGCTGCTGCGCGACCTGCTGACCGCCTATGCGCAGGGTCCCGACGCGCTGACACCCCCGGCCGTCGGCTATCCGGCGGTGGTCAACGGCCTGCTGGCCCGCGACCGGGCCGCGAGCCGGGCCGCCTGGGACGCGGCGCTGGCCGGTGCCACCCCGACCGTGCTGTTCGACCCGGCCCGGTCCGGCGGCGACACGCCGATGGAGGAGGCGGAGCTGGCCCTGCCGGCGGAGCTGACCGAGGCCCTCCTCTCCCGGCTGCGGGCGGAGGGGCTGACCCTGAACGCGCTGATGCAGGCGGTGTGGGGGCTGGTGCTGGGCAATCTGGCGGGGCGCGACGACGTGCTGTTCGGCACGCCGGTCTCTGGACGCTCCGCCGCCGTTCCCGGCCTGGAGGAGCAGGTCGGCCTGTTCCTGAACACGGTGCCGGTGCGGGTGGCGCTGGACCCGGCGCGGCCGCTGTGGGAGCAGCTTCCGGCCGTCCAGGAACGCCACATCGCCCTGATGGAGCATGACGGTCTGGGGCTGTCGGAGCTTCAGGCGATGGCGGGCGGCGCCGCTCTGTTCGACACGTTGCTGGTCGTGGAAAACTACCCGGACAGCGGATACGAGTCCCTCGACCTCGGCGGCGTTCGCGTTTCCGGCGTCCACAACCGCGGCTACAGCCACTACCCGCTGGCCCTGCTGGTCCTGCCGGGCCGCGAGCTGACCCTGCTGGTGGAGAGCCGCGGCGCGGTGCCCGACGCGGCGGCGCTGGCGGAGCGGGTCCGCGGCGTGCTGACCACGCTGGTCCGCCATCCCGGGACGCCCGTGGCCGCCCTGCCGACCCTGACCGAGACGGAGCGGCGGCACCTCGCCGCGGTGAACGCCACCGCGCGGGCGGTACCCCGGACCACGCTGCGCGACCTACTCGTCGCGCAGGCGGCGCGCACGCCGGACGCCGTCGCCCTGGTCGACGAGCGGGAGAGCCTGACCTTCCGCGACGTTCGAGCGCGGGTGACCGCTTTGGCCGGGCGGCTGCGCGCCCTGGGCGTGCGCCCCGGCGACGTGGTGGCGGTGGGCGTGCCGCGCTCCGCATCCCTCAGCCTGTCGATCCTCGCGGTCATCGAGGCGGGGGCGGCCTATCTGCCGCTCGACCTCGGCTATCCAGAGGAGCGGCTGGCCTTCATGCTGTCCGACGCCCGCCCGCGCGCCCTGATGACCGACGCGGCCTCGCGCCCGCTGTTCGGAAACGCGGTGCCGGTGCTGTCCGTCGATGAGGACGGCGGCGCGGTGGCCGGCTTGGTCGATGAATCGCCTGTCCCCGCGGACGGGCTGACGCCGGAGCACCCGGCCTACATCATCTACACCAGCGGCACCACGGGACGGCCCAAGGGCGTGGCGGTGTCGCACGGCGCCATCGTCAACCGCATCCTGTGGATGCAGAACGAGTATCCCCTGGGGCTGGACGACGCGATCCTGCAGAAGACGCCCTGCGGCTTCGACGTGTCGGTGTGGGAGTTCTTCTGGTCCTTCCTGGTCGGGGCGCGGCTGGTCATGGCGCCGCCCGAGGCCCACCGCGACCCGGCGGCCCTGGTCCGGCTGATCGAGGATCACCGCGTCACCACGATCCATTTCGTGCCGTCGATGCTGGCCCTGTTCACGGACAGCGTGATCGAAAGCCACGGCCCCGATGCGCCGGTCTGCGCCAGCCTGACCCGCGTCTTCTGCAGCGGCGAGGCGCTGGGGCGGAGCCTGTCGCGCGCCTTCGCCGGCCGCTTCGGCGCGGCGCTGCACAACCTCTACGGCCCGACCGAGGCGGCGGTGGACGTCACCTATTGCCCGGCGTCCGGCGCCTGGATCGAGGGGGACGGCGGCGTTCCCATCGGACGGCCGGTGTGGAACACGCAGCTCCGCATCCTCGACCACGCCCTGCGCCCAGTGCCGCCCGGCGCGGTGGGGGAGCTGCACCTGTGCGGCGACCAGCTCGCCATCGGCTATCTCGGTCGACCCGGCCTGACCGCGTCGCGCTTCGTCGCCGATCCCTTCGATGCGGGGCGGCGCATGTACCGCACGGGCGACCTCGCCCGCTGGCTGCCGGACGGCTCGGTCGAGTATCTGGGCCGCACCGACCATCAGGTGAAGATCCGCGGCCAGCGCATCGAGCTGGGCGAGATCGAGAGCGCGCTGGCCGCCCTGCCCGGCGTGGCCCAGGCGGTGGTGTCCGCCGTGGCGCTGGGCGACGGCGGGTCCGAGCCGGGCATGGACCGGCGCCAGCTCGTCGCCCATCTCGTCCCGGCGGCGGGGCAAACGGTGGACGAGGCCGCCATCCGCGCCGCCCTGCAGGACACGCTGCCGCCGCACATGCTCCCCGTCGCCTATGTCACCCTGGACTCCCTCCCCCTGTCGCCGAACGGCAAGCTGGACCGCAAGGCCCTGCCCCTGCCCGCAGCGGGCGCCCAGACGGCCGCCGCGGGCCGGTCCCCGGCGCCGGGGCTGGAAAGCCGTCTGGCGGTCCTCTTCGCCGAACTGCTGGAACTGGAGCGGATCGGCGCGGACGATGATTTCTTCGCCATCGGCGGCCATTCGCTGCTGGCGATGCGGCTGGCGGCGCGCATCCGCCGCGACCTGGGCCAGCCGG
Source organism: Azospirillum brasilense (assembly GCF_005222205.1). Lineage (NCBI taxonomy): Bacteria > Pseudomonadati > Pseudomonadota > Alphaproteobacteria > Rhodospirillales > Azospirillaceae > Azospirillum > Azospirillum brasilense. Next base: position 782,975 of record NZ_CP032346.1, read on the forward strand.
TGGCGGTCAGCCAGATCATGATCGCTCCAACCGTCGCCCGCCTGGCCGCCCTGCTGTCCGAAGCGGGCGGGCGTGACGAGCCGGAGAATCTCGGTTTCGCCCCGGTCATCCACCTACGCGACGGGTCGGGGCCGCCGCTGATCTGCCTCTATCCGGGGTCCGGCCTGTCCTGGCAGTACAGCGTCCTGTCGCGTTACGTGAGCGGCGACCGGCCCATCATCGGCCTGCAATCGCCCCGCCCCAACGGCCCGCTGGCGCTCAGCGCCGACCTCGACGAGCTGTGCGACCGCCAGCTCGCCATCCTGCGCGAGGTCCAGCCGCGGGGGCCTTACCATCTGCTGGGCTATTCGCTGGGCGGCACGGTGGCCTATGGGCTGGCGGCGCGGCTGCGGCGGCTGGGCGAGCGGGTGGACTTCCTCGGCCTGCTCGACACCTACCCGGCGGAGGCGCACGACTGGAGCGGGCTTGGCCGCACCGACACCGATCAGGCGGCGGAACGCGAGCAGGAACAGTTCCTCAGCGACGCCCTGGCCGACGTGATGGACGAGGATCTGCGGCGCGAGAAGGTGGAGATGTTCGGCCACATCTTCGGCAACTACAAGGACGCCGTGCGGGTCCTGTCCAAGGCCCGCACCCCGTCCTACGACGGTGAACTGACGCTGTTCGTCGCGGAGAAGTCGATCCCGCCGGAGATCGATCCGGAGGGAAGCTGGGCGGGCCGCGTCGGGCGCCTGTCGGTGCACCGCCTGTCGCACTGCTCGCATGAGGACATCATCGCGCCGGCCTCGCTTCGGATCGTCGGCCCCTTGCTCGACCGGGTGATCGCGGCAGCGGCCACCGACGCGGAACCGGTCCGTGCTGCGGTGGGCGGGTGACGCGCCGGATGCTCATGGAACGCGTGAGGCGCCTGATGGTCCTGGGAGTGGTGATGATGGTTCCGAACGGCTGCGCGGTGATGCCGGACCGCTCCCCGCTTGTCCTCGATGGTCCCGTCTCCGGGACGGAGCGCGACGCCGTCCATCCCCTGGACCTCGACGACGGCGACTATGTGGAAGGCGTGCTCGATTCGGGAACGGACGCTGCGGATCTGCGGCTGATCGACCGGAACGGACACCCGGTCCGCCTGCTGCTGGACGGCACGGCGGGGCGGGAGGTCTTCCGTTTCGTCGCCGGGCCCGGCATGGCGGCGCTGCGCGTCACGCTGCGCGGGGCCGGCGGCTATCGGCTGGCGCTGACCCGCCGCATCGCCGTGGCGGACCAGCATCCCGTCCTTCGGGGGCATCTCAGCCCGACCATCGCCGCCCTGGCGGAAACGGTGAAGCGCGGCGGCGGGACCGATGCCTTCTGGCAGGACATCGCCCGGCGCGGCACCCCGTTGGTGGAGCCGCTGGCGGGCGCACCGGGAGCGGACCGGGTCGCCATGACCTTCCTGGCGCGGGGCGCGCGGCACAACGTGCGCCTGCTCGGCGGGCCGAGCGCCAACCATGAGACCCTCGAACGACTCGGCGGCACCGACGTCTGGTTCAAGAGCTTCACCGTTCCCGCCTCCACCCGCCTGTCCTACCAGATCGCGCCGGACGTGCCGGACTTCCCCGGAACCTGCCGCGAATGCCGGATGGCGATCCTGGCGCAGCTTCAGGCCGATCCGCTGAACCATCACCCCTGGCCGGCCGACGCCCCCGACCCTTACAACCAGGTCTCCCTGGTGGAACTGCCCGGCGCCCCGCCCCAGCCCGGCCTGGAAGGCGGTTGGGCCGAACCGGCGGGGCGGCTCGTCACCGAACGGTTCGCCAGCGGCATCCTCGGCAACACGCGGGACATCGTGGTCTATGCGCCGCCCGGCGTCGATCCGGCAAGCAAGGACACCATTCTGCTGCTGCTGTTCGACGGGCCGGACTATCTCGACCGGCGCGCACCGGTTCCAACCATGCTCGACAGGCTGACCGGCGATGGCCGCCTGCCGCCGACCGTCGCCGTCTTCATCGCCAACCCCACGGCTGAAGCGCGGGAGCGCGAACTGCCGGCCAACCCCGCCTTCGCCGCGATGCTTGCCGACGAGCTTCTCCCCTGGTTGCGGGAGCGGATGGGCATCCGCTCCCGCCCCGACCGCACGGTTCTGGCCGGATCCAGCTATGGCGGGCTGGCGGCGGTGTCCGCGGCGCTGGCCCGCCCGGACCGGTTCGCAAACGCGCTGTCCATGTCCGGCTCCTTCTGGTGGCATCCGCCCGACGCGCCGCCGGACCGCCCGGAGCATATGGCCGGTCTGGTGGCATCGGGCGACCGCCGGCCGGTGCGGTTCTTTCTCAGCGCCGGCCTGTTCGAGGGCGGAAGCGACGGCGATGTCGGCATTCTGGAAAGCTCCCGCCATCTGCGCGACGTGCTGGAAGCCAAGGGCTACGAGGTCACTTACCGCGACTATGCCGCCGGCCACGACCGGTTCGCCTGGCGCGGCGCGCTCGGCGACGGTCTGATCGCGCTGTTCGGGCGGTGAGGCGGCCGCGTCCTTAAAGCGAACTTCCGTTCGCTTTAGACTCATAGCGCCTCATTCGCCGGCGGGCTCCGGTCGCATGTGCGACCGGGACCGCCGTCGCGGTCCAAAGCGGATTGCAATCCGCTTTAGCGACGGCCGCACTCCGATCAGAAGCGGAACCCGCGGTTCAGCAGCCAGCCGAGCGGGCCGGTGAACACCAGGGGCCGGTCCTGCACCAGAAGGCACAGGCACTCCCCATCCGCGTCGGCCACGGCATGGTGCGGCGTGCCGGTGTCGTAGGACGCCACGTCGCCGACGCGGTAGGCCCCGAACTCGTCGGAGAAGCCGCCCTTCATCACCAGCAGCATCTCGCTGTCGGTGTGGCGGTGGGCCGGGACCCGCGCCCCCGGCGCCATGCGCAGCAGGCAGGCCGAGGCCGTTCCGGCGCCGACGCCCCACGCGGACAGATGGACGCCCGGGACGACGCGCACCCACTCCAGCGCTTCCGGTTCCGCACCGATGGCGCGGCGCAGCGGGCCGGGAAACAGGCTCTTCCCGGTCGAGACGGCGACGGGCGGCGGCGGGGCGGCGCCCGCATCGCCGAGCCGGGTCATCAGGCTGCCGAACAGGGTGTCGGACACCGGCTCGGGCGGCAGGTCGGCCAGCAGGACGCCGCCGCAGGCCTCCAGCTCCGCGACCTGCGCCCGGCAGTCCGGGCAATAGGCGAGATGCGCGGCGACCAGCAGCGACTGCACCGCGCGCAGGCTGCCGGCGGCGTAGTCGAGCAGCAGTTCGGGGGCGGGATGATGGGCCGGCACAGTCACGCTCCCTCTCCAAAGGCCCGGCGCAGGCGGCCGAGGGCCAGCCGCAGGCGCGTCTTCACGGTGCCCAGGGGAATGCCGCGCTCGGCGGAGATCTCGGTGTGAACCTTGTCCTCGTAATAGGCGAGCCGCAGCACGTCGGCCTGCTCCGGCGGCAGGTTGCCGATCACCGTGCGCAGGCGGAAGGCCGTCTCGGCGGCTTCGAACTGATGATCGGGCGGGGGTTCCTCCCCACCGTCCGGAACCAGATCGTCGGGTTGAAGCTCTGGCCGCCGCTCCTGCCGGACGCGGTCGATGCGGCGGTTGCGGGCGATGGTGTAGATCCAGGTGGAGGCGCTGGCCAGCGCCGGGTCGAAACGGTCCGCCCGCAGCCACACCGCCATCATGACGTCCTGGACCAGCTCCTCGGCCGCGCTGCTGTCGGCGCCCAACCGGCGCATGTAGGCCTTGATCCGCGGCGCGAAGTGATCGAACAGCGCGCGGAAGGCGGTGGAGTCGCGGTTGCGGGCGACAGCAAGCAGAAGTTGCTCATGGTCCGGCATGGTCGGGTCGTTCGAATCGGCCTTCGGCAGCATGCCAGGGAAAGGTCTTCGGTCGGTCAGCGTCACCGCACCATACAACAGCGTGCCCCGCGGCACACGGCGTAATTCGGCATAGGATATCCGTCGTGCGCACGGGCGGGGCACTCCCCAACTGGATTCCCTGGTATGGTGCCCCCACTTGATGCTAGGTCCGCGAAGCCCTCCACCAAGCCCCCCACCAAGAAGGAAGAAGGCATGAGCCTCGAACCGAAGTTCGAACATTTGCGGGCCAGGGCCGTGGAGTCGCTGTTCCACCATCTGGCGGACGCCTGCGTCGGGCTGATCGTGGTCGACCAGGAGGCGCGGATCGCCTGGATCGGCGACCGCTATCTGGAGTTGCTCGGCTATTCGGGCAACCCGGACGATGCGCTGGGCCGCCCGGTGGAGGAGGTCATCCCCAACAGCCAGATGCGCCATGTCGTGGAGAGCGGGCAGACCATGCTGCTCGACCTCATGGACATCGGGGAGCGGACCATCGTGGTGACCCGGCTGCCGCTGCGCGAGGAGGACGGGACGCTGATCGGGGCCATCGGCTTCGCCCTGTTCGACCGGGCCGACCGGCTGCGTCCGCTGATGTCGAAGTACCAGAAGCTCCAGGAGGAGCTGACCCGCGCCCGGCAGGAGCTGGCGCAGGAGCGGCGCGCGAAATACTCCCTGTCGCAGATGATCGGCAACAGCGATTCCATGCGCGAGGTGAAGCGCCTGGCCCGCCGCGCCGCGCAGCTCGACAGCACCGTCCTGCTGCTGGGCGAGACCGGCACCGGCAAGGAGCTGCTGGCCCACGGCATCCACGCCGCCAGCCCGCGCGCCGGGGCGCCCTTCGTCGGCGTGAACGTCGCGGCGATCCCGGAAAATCTGCTGGAATCGGAACTGTTCGGCGTCGCCCCCGGCGCCTTCACCGGCGCCGACCGCAAGATGCGCGAAGGCAAGTTCCAATTGGCCGACGGCGGCACCCTGTTCCTCGACGAGATCGGGGACATGCCGCTGCCGCTCCAGGCCAAGCTGCTGCGCGTGCTGCAGGAGCGGGAGTTCGAGGCGGTCGGCTCCAACAAGGTGGTGCGCGTCGATCTGCGCGTCATCGCAGCGACCAGCCGCGACCTCGACGCCCTGGTCCGCGAGCGGCAGTTCCGCGCCGACCTCTATTACCGTTTGAACGTGGTTCCGATCACCCTGCCGCCGCTGCGCGACCGGACGGAGGACATCGGCAGCATCGCCGACCGCATCCTCGACGAGCTGGCCTTCACCACCGCCGCCCCGTCGCGGGAGCTGACCGCCGGGGCCATCGCCGTGCTGGAGGATTACGACTGGCCCGGCAACGTGCGGGAGTTGCGCAACGTGCTGGAGCGGGTGTCGGCGATGACCGACGACGCGTCCCTGACCGCCGAGCACATCCGCGGCGCCCTGCCGCGCGCGGCGGGTCCCGCCGGTTCGGGCGACCGCCCGGCGGAGGGTGGCGACCGACCCTTGAGCGACGTGCTGAAGGACACGGAGCGCGCGGCGATCGTCGGCGCCCTGTCGCGCACCGGCGGGGTCAAGGCGAAGGCCGCCAAGCTGCTGGGGATTTCGCGCGCCTCGCTCTATGAGCGGATGCAGGCGCTGGGGATCAAGGAGGACACCCAGGGGACGGTGTAGAAGCCCTTCTCCCCACTGGGGAGAAGGGTATGGGATGAGGGGGCGGCCGCAAGGCCGGAAATGCACTGCATTGAGGCTGCGTTGACGCCCTGACGGGCGCCCCCTCACCCTAACCCTCTCCCCGGAGGGGAGAGGGGACTTTCAAGGACTCAATGCGCGCCGTGGAAGGTGCGGCTGATGACGTCCATCTGCTGCTCGCGGGTCAGCTTGATGAAGTTCACCGCGTAGCCCGACACCCGGATGGTCAGCTGCGGGTACAGCTCCGGATGATCCATGGCGTGCAGCAGCGTCTCGCGGTCGAAGACGTTCACGTTGATATGGTGGCCGCCCTGGCCGAAATAGCCGTCCAGCATGCCCACCAGATTGGCCACCCGTTCACCCTCGGTCGGGCCCAGCGCGCCGGGCACGATGGTGAAGGTGTAGCTGATGCCGTCCTGGGCGTGCGCGTAGGGCAGCTTGGCCACCGACGCCATCGAGGCGATCGCCCCCTTGCGGTCGCGCCCGTGCATCGGGTTGGCCCCCGGCGCGAAGGGCTGGCCGGCCTTGCGCCCGTCCGGCGTGTTGCCCGTCTTCTTGCCGTAGACCACGTTCGAGGTGATCGTCAGCACCGACTGCGTCGGCACCGCGTCGCGGTAGGCCTTCTGCTTGCGCAGCAGACCCATGAAGGTCTCGACCAGCCACACCGCGATGCCGTCCACCCGGTCGTCGTTGTTGCCGAAGGCCGGGTAGTCGCCCTCGATGACGAAGTCGGTGGCGAGGCCACGCTCGTCGCGCACCACTTTGACCGTGGCGTGCTTGATCGCCGACAGGCTGTCCGCGACGACGCTCAGGCCGGCGATGCCGCAGGCCATGGTGCGCAGCACGTCGCGGTCGTGCAGGGCCATCTCCAGCCGCTCGTACATGTACTTGTCGTGCATGAAATGGATGGCGTTGAGCGTGTTCATGTAGGCGCGCGCCAGCCATTCCATCATCGGCAGCAGGCGGGCGACCACCGTGTCGTGGTCGAGCACGTCGCCGGTGATCGGGGCGAAGGCCGGGCCGACCTGCTCGCCGGAGACCTCGTCGCGGCCGCCGTTGATGGCGTAGAGCAGCGTCTTGGCGAGGTTGGCGCGGGCGCCGAAGAACTGCATCTGCTTGCCGATGCGCATGGCCGAGACGCAGCAGGCGATGCCGTAGTCGTCGCCCCAGTAGGGCCGCATCAGGTCGTCGTTCTCGTACTGCACCGAGCAGGTCTTGATCGACGTCTCCGCGCAGAATTTCTTGAAGCCCTCCGGCAGGCTTTCCGACCACAGCACGGTCAGGTTCGGCTCCGGAGCGGGGCCCAGATTCTGGAGCGTGTGCAGCATGCGGAAGCTACCCTTGGTCACCAGCGTGCGCCCGTCGAGCGCCATGCCGCCGATGCATTCCGTGACCCAGGTCGGGTCGCCGGAGAAGAGCTGGTCGTACTCCGGCGTGCGCAGGAAACGCACCATCCGCAGCTTGATGACGAACTGGTCGATCAGCTCCTGGGCGCCCGCCTCGTCCAGGCGGCCTTCGCGCAGGTCACGCTCGATGTAGACGTCGAGGAAGCTCGACACGCGGCCGAGCGACATGGCCGCACCATTCGCCTCCTTCACCGCCGCCAGATAGGCCAGATACGTCCACTGCACCGCCTCGAAGGCGTTGGTCGCCGGGCGGGTCACGTCGAAGCCGTAGGACGCCGCCATCGTCACGAGGTCGCGGAGCGCGCGGATCTGCTCGGTGATCTCCTCGCGCAGGCGCAGCGTGTTCTCGTCGATGCGGTCGACTTCCAGGCTCTTGTACTGGGCCTTCTTGTCGGCGATCAGGAAATCGGCGCCGTAGAGCGCCAGCCGGCGGTAGTCGCCGATGATGCGGCCGCGCCCATAGGCATCCGGCAGGCCGGTGATGACGCCCGACTTGCGGCAGCGCAGCATCTCGTCGGTGTAGACGTCGAAGACGCCGTCGTTGTGCGTCTTGCGCAGCGCCGGGAACACGTCGTCCAGCTTGGGCGAGGGCTTGAAGCCGTAGGCCTCCAGGCCCGTCTTGACCATCCGCCAGCCGCCGAAGGGCATGATCGACCGCTTCAGCGGCTTGTCCGTCTGAAGCCCGACAATGACCTCAAGCTCCCGGTCGATGTAGCCGGGGGCGTGGCTGACGATGGAGGACACCAGTTCCGTGTCGGCGTCGAGCACGCCGCCCTTGGCCGCGCGCTCCTCCTTCAGGAGATCGCGCACCTTGTTCCACAGCGACAGGGTGCGGTCGCTGGCCGGGGAGAGGAAGCCGCCGTCGCCGTCGTAGGGGCGGACGTTCTTCACGATGAAATCGCGCAGATCGACCGTGGTCCGCCAGGAACCGGGCGCGAAACCGCGCCAGGGGTCCGGCGTCTCGGCTTCGGCAACGGGGATTTTCGGTTCGAACATCAGGGAATCCATGACGCGCCTCTGTTTGTCTGCGGCGGTCCCTGCCCTCCCCGGCGGGGGCCGCGCCACGTTGCGCGGCGCCGGACTGGACGGACCCGCCCGGTCAAGCATCGCGCTTGCCCGATCAGTAGGCGCCCAAAGCTCCCCAGCCTCATTGATCCCAATCAATCAATCCCTGCGAAATACGCAGGGCACCATCCGAGGTAGGTCCTGACACAAAAACTGAAGAAACGCGCCGCTTTTGCGTCGCAGCATTTGAGACAATCCACCGAGAATCGAATATTTTCATTCGGATCGCTGGTTTTAAAACAGACGATTCCGATCAGCGCAGCGCGCTTGCGATATCTTGCGCCAAGCGGGTCAGGGTGCGGCTGAGCGCGTCGGCGACGGCGCCGGGATCGCCGGCCGCACTCACCGGCTCCTGCGCCGCGGTGTGGCCCAGCCGCCGCAGCCGGTCGCCGCCCTGGTCGAAGACGCGCCAGCGCGCCTCCAGAACCGCCGGCCCGTCCTCCGCCGCGTCGAAGCGGTCCAGCGTCACCTCCACCACCTGGGACAGCGGGAAGTCGCGCTGGAGCGGCAGGCCGACGATCTCCGCCCCCGGCAGGTCCGCCTCCAGGTTCCGCAGCAGCTTGCGGGTCACCATCTCGTCGAGGGGGCCGCCCCAGCGGTCGAACTCCCGGACGACCAGCCGGTTGCCCGGCGCCCGCATCACCAGCTCCGACCGGTCGAGATAGCCGGGGATCTTCACGCCCTCGACGCCGATCACCCGCCGCTGCGCCTCGGCGCCCCGCAACGGGGCGGCGGCCGGCCTTGCCGCGTCCTGTGGCGCGGCGTCCGGAGCGACGGCGTCGAGATGGTAGAAGCGGCTGGGCGGCGTGCTGCAGGCGGCCAGCAGAGCCAGCGCGGAGGCGCACAGCAGAAGGCGACGGGCGTGACGAGCATGAGCCATGGGAATCCTCAACCGCGTTTGCCCCGGATCAGGGCTTCGGGATGGCGTTCGAGATAGTCGGTCAGGCCGCGGATCGACCGGGCCGCCGCGGTCAGCTCGCGCACCAGCCCCTGCAGGTCGTTGACCGCGGGGCGGGACGAGTTGACCAGCCCGTCCGTGCTGCTGAGCGTCTTTTCGGCCTGCCGGACCAGCTTGGAGGTGTTCTCCGCCACGTCGCGCAGGGCGCGGATGGTCGGCTCGCCCTCGCTGCCCAGGGCCTGCGTCGTCTTCTCCAACTCGGCGAGCGACCGGCTGAGCGAGCCGATGGCCTGCGCAATCTCCGGCGAGGCGATCAGGGCGCCGGCCTTCTGGATGGTCGAGCGCAGTTCCATCACCGTTTCGGCGATCGGCGCGCGGGCCAACTCGTTCATCAGGTCGGTGGCGGTCTTGGTCGCCGTGTCGAGCACGTTCGGCTGGGACGGCACCTCCGGATAGGGACCGCCGCGGATCAGCGTCGTCTTCGGCGCGTTGGGGAACAGGTCGAGCGTGACGATCAGCTCGCCGGTCAGCAGGTTGCCGGTGCTGAGCTGCGCCCGCAGCCCCCGCTCCACCAGCGCCTGCATGCCCGCATAGGCGGCCTCGGCGTCGTGCGCCGCCGGCATTTCGCTGTCCAGCCGCTCCGGTTCGATGTTGAGGGTGACCGGAATGCGGGCCTCCCCCGACACCGGATCGACGTCCAGGCGGATGTCGGTCACCTCGCCGACCCGGATGCCGCGGAACTCCACCGGAGAGCCCGGATGCAGGCCGCGCACCGACCCGTCGAAATGCACCAGGAAGGGCACCCGGCGGGTGAAGCGGGCATCGCTCGCGGCGTTGCGGTTCTCGTAGAGGGGGAAGTCCGTGCCTTCCGCCGCGATCTCGCCGTTGTCGCCGGGACCGCCGAGGCCGGGTGTCTCGAAGGACACGCCGCCCGTCGCCAGCGATTGCAGCGATTCCAGCGCCACCGTCGGCCCCTCCGGCCCGATCGACACCGACAGGCCGCTGGCGTTCCAGAAGCGGGTGTTGGGCCGGACAATCCGGTCGTAGGGGGCGTGGATGAAGACCGGGATGGTCAGCGACTGCCAGTCCTGGGAGAATTCGTAACCGACCACCTCGCCGACCTGGATGCCGCGGTAGTAGATCGGCGCCCCCGGCCCCAGCCCGCCCAGCCGGTCGGCGCGCAGCGCGAAACGCCGCCCCGGCGAGCTGGACCGGATCAGCGGCGGCTCCTCCAGCCCGCGGAAGGCGCTGAGCGCCTCGCCGTTGCCGGTTCCCGGGTCCATGCCGATATAGGCGCCGGAGACCAGAGTCCCGAGGCCCGACACGCCGCCGAAACCCAGCCGCGGCTTGACCACCCAGAAGCTCGTCCGGTCGTTGAGGTAGGAGGCGGCCCCTTTCACCATGCGCACGGTGACGATGACGTTCGCCAGGTCGGGCGAGACCGCCACCCCCTGCACCGTCCCGACATCCACGTCGCGGTAGCGCACGCGGGTCTTCCCCGGTTCCAGCCCCTCCGCCGTGTCGAAGGTGATGGTGATGGTCGGGCCGCGCTCGTTCAGCGTCCTCCAGGCCAGCCAGCCGCCGATCAGCGCGGCGACCAGCGGCACCAGCCAGATCAGCGGCAGGCCGCGGCGGCGGCGGATCACCGGGCTGGCCGGCTTCACCGTGGAATTCGAGTCAGTCATAGGAGGAATCCTGCCGCTGCGTCCGCCGGGGCGGCGCATCCCAGATCAGCCGCGGGTCGAAGGACTCCGACGCCAGCATGGTGATGATGACGACCGCGGCGAAGGCGACGGCGCCCAGCTCGGCGTGGATGGTGGCGATGGCGCCCAGCTGGACCAGGGCCGCCAGAAGCGAGATCATGAAGATGTCCACCATGGACCAGCGCCCGACCCCCTCGATCAGCCGGTAGAGCCGCGTGCGGTCGCGCCGCCGCTTCGGCGAGCCCCGCTGCACCGTCCACAGCAGATAGGCCAGCCCGATCAGCTTCAGCACCGGCACGGTGATGCTGGCGAAGAAGACCAGCAGGGCCACTGGCCACATCTCCGCCGCGATCAGCGCCTCCACACCGGACAGGATGGTGTCGGGCTGGCCGGCGCCGAAATAGACCACCGTCATGATCGGCAGCAGGTTCGCCGGAATGTAGAGGATCGTCGCCGCGGAGATCAGCGCCCAGCCGCGCGGCAGGCTGTTCGGCTTGCGGTGGTGCAGACGGGCGCCGCAGCGCGGGCACGCTCCCTCCGCTCCACCGCCATCGGGCCCGGCGACCACCTGGTGGCAGTCGTGGCAGGCGGTCAGCCGCTCCGGTTGGGTGCTGGCCGCCTGGGCGACGCGGGTCTGCGGAGCGATCCGCTCCCACACCTCGAAGGGGCTGAGCGACGCCTCCCCCCACACCTGCACCAGGATGAAGGCGACCAGGGCGGCCAGCGACGCCCCCGGCTCCAGCTCCGCCAGATCGGACAGCTTCACATAGGCGACGATCAGGCCGAGCAGGAAGACCTCGGCCATCGACCAGCGGCGCAGCCGCGCCACCGTCCGGAAGGTCCAGGCCGCGCCCGGCGCCGCCGTCCGCCCGGCGGCGAGCGGCATCACGACGTAGAGCGTGCCGAGCACCTGCGCCAGCGGCGCCAGGAACAGCACGAAGAAGACCAGGACGCCCAGCACCTCGTAGCCGCCGTCCCACAGCGCCACCGAGCCGCTGAGCAGCGTCGCCGTCTGCGCCCGCCCTTCCAGCTCGAAGGTCAGGATGGGAAACAGGTTGGCGGTGACGAACAGGATCGTCGAGGCGATGGCGAGGGCGACCGCCTGCCCCAGCCCGCCGGTCCGGAAATGGCGCAGCACCGCCCCGCAGCGGTGGCATTCCGCGCGATGGCCGGGCAAGGCCGGCGGCAGGGCGTGCGGCGCGCCGCAGTCGTGGCAGAGCAGGATCGGGTGGTCCGGTGCGGTCATAGCGTTGGCTTAACATTTCCCGGGGGCGAAAGGTCCGCCGCTTGCGGTGTGCGCCGACGGAGGAGCACCCACCGGGGCAGACCGCAAGCCCCGGATGGAAAAAGCCCTTCCCCCATGGGTTGGGGAAAGGGCTTCGGCCTTTGGCGGAAAACAGGCTTCGATCAGACGAACATGTTGAAGCTGCCCAGCAACTTCTGCGTGCCGGTCTGGCCGGTGGGGATGGAATTCAGGCTCGCCGCCGCCTGGCTCAGCCCGTCCAGCATGGCCTGCTGGCCGGTGGAGAGGTTGAACGGGCTCTCGCCCTTCTTCGGCGCCTTGGCGACCGTGTCGTAATCCTGGGTGTATTGGCCCATGCTGAGCTGGATGGCGTAGTTCTTGGTGTCCTTGGGCGACTGCCCCTTCTCGCGCGTCAGGCGCAGCGTGTAGTCGCCGCGGTCGAGTTCGTACTCGCCCTGCATCATGCTCTTGAAGGCGTCGTAGTTCTTTCCGGCGCTCTTGTCGCTGTCGGCCAGAACCGTGCCGAACTTGGACATCACCTGGACGCGCAGCCCCTCGTCGCCGACCTGCCCCAGCGTGACCTCGCCCTTGGTGGTCACGCGGAACTTGTAGAAGTCGACGGGGTCGTCGGCGCCCAGCGCCCCGACCACGTTCAGGCGGGTCACGTTCTTGGCGAGAACCCCCATGTCCGTGGCGAAGCCCGGAGTGTTGACGGAGGACTTGCGGACGTCCTTGCGGAATTCCTGCACGTTCGCGGCGGCGGCGGCTTCGGCCTCCCGTTGCGCGTTCATGCGCTCCACAGCGGCGGACACGGACTTGTTGAGGTCCGAGACCATCTGGTTGACGCCGGCCATTCCGTCAGACATGGCACCTTCTCCCATCAGGCGCGCCCCCCGAACGGAGAGGCACGAATGGATCGCTGGACCCTCACTTTACCGCAATGCATGTAAAGTTGCGAATTGTTTTTCTCCGAAATTTCAGATAGGGCGCCGGGCGAGTTGTGCGGCCATCCGGTTCAGCACGCCAGGGACGTCCTCCCTGCCCTGCGGCTGGAACAGGCGCTGCGCCGGAAACCAGGGGCGTACCGCGGTGCCGAGCTGGGTCCAGTCCTGCCCGCCAAAGCGCCAGACTGGCACGCCGAGCGCCGCCGCCAGTTCCCCGACCGCCGTGGCGGGCGCGATCACCAGATCCAGATTCGCCATCAGCGCCGCCGTCCCGTCGAAGTCGTCGGTCAGGTCGAGATCGTCCCAGCGGTGGATGGCAACGCCGAACCGGTCCTCCGCCGCAAGCCGCTCGGCCTCGCACGCACCGTACTGGAGGTTGATGAAGACCAGACCCGGCACGGCGAACAAAGCCCCCCACTGGTCGAGCCGGCTGTAGGCGGCACGGCGCGATTCGGTCATCACGGCGCTGCGCCAGCCGATCCCCACGCGCAGGCCGGGGCCGAGCGCCGCCACCCGCTCCCGCCAGAGCGCCCCCCGCGCCGGGTCGGGGGTCAGCCAGCCGTCGGCGGAGCCGGCGAACGCGGACAGATCGCGGCGGAAGACCCGCGCCAGGGAGCCGATGGGCGTGTGCAGGTCGCAATCGGGCACGGCCATGGCATCGTGGCTTTGTGGACGGACCAGCGCGGCGGGGAAGGAGCGGGCGAACAGCGGCACCAGCCGCCGGTCGGTTTCGATCACCACGGAACGGGCGCGGGCGATGGCCTCCGCGCAGAGGGAGGAGAACAGGATGGTGTCGCCCACCCCCTGCTCACCCCAGATCAGCAGGCGCTTCCCGGTCAGGTCCTCGCCGCGCCACGCGGGCAACCGTGGCTGACGCGCCCCGCCCGCCTGACCGCACGCGAAGCGCCAGCCATAGCCGGCCCAGCCATCCGCCAGTTCGCCGCGCTCCAGCCGCAGCAGGCCGCGGTTGAAGTGGGCCAGCGCCAGATCGGGGCTCATGCGGAGCGCTCGCCCATACATACGGTCCGCAAGCCCGCCGTCGCCCAGGCGCTGCACCGCCAAGCCGAGATTGCAGAGCGCCGCCGCATAGCCGGGGTCGAGCGTCAGGGCGCGGCGGAACCAGCGGGCCGCCTCCGCGTGGCGGAGCCGCGCCTGCAGCGCGTGGCCGAAATTGTTGTTGGCCTGCGGTTCATCCGGCAGCAGCCGCAGGGCGCGGCGGTGCGCCCGCTCGGCCTCGTCCAGCCGCTCCGCATCGCGCAGCCCGCCGCCGAGGTTGGACAGCCCTTCCGGCAAGGCCGGGTCGAGCAGGACGGCGCGCCGCCACGCCGCCAGAGCCGCCGCGGCCCGGCCTTGCCGGCTCAGCGCGTTGGCCAGATTGTTCCAGAACGTCGCCCGGTCGGCGCCGCGGGCCAGAGCGGCGCGGTGGCAGGCCTCGGCCTCCGCGAAACGGCCCTGCCCGGCGCGCAGCGTGCCCAGACTATCGGCCGCGTCCACGCATCCGGGGTCAAGGGCGAAGGCCGCCTCGAAGCATGTGGCCGCCCCCTCGTTCTGGCCGAGATCGCGCAGCACCAGCCCGAAGCCGTAGAGAAGCACCGGGTTGCGGCGGTCCAGCCGCAAGGCGTCGGTGTAGGCGGTCACCGCCTCGGCCAGCCGTCCTTCGGCGTGGTGGCGCAAGGCCAGCGCGGTCAGGGTGGGCAGGTCATCGCGGGAAACAGCGTCGGGATTCATCCCGGCAGAGTGGCCCGCAGGACCGGAACGGCGCAAGCGCCGTCCGGCCCCGCGGTCGCGGTTGCTCAGTCCTCGCCGTCCTGCAGCGCCGGGGGACGCGGGGCGGCGTTGACCGGGGCGGCGAGCTGGGCGTCGACCACCGCCACCGCCGTCATGTTGACCAGACCGCGCGTGGTCACCGACGGGGTGACGATGTGCACGGGGCGCGCGGCGCCCAGCAGCATCGGCCCGACATTCTGCGCGTCAGCCATGATCTTCAGCATGTTGAAGGCGATGTTGGCGGCGTCCAGGGTCGGCATGACCAGCAGGTTCGCCTCGCCCTTCAGGCGGCTGTCGGGCAGCACGCCCTTGCGCAGCACCTCCGACAGGGCGGCGTCAGCGTGCATCTCGCCGTCCACCTCCAGGTCGGGCATCTCCTCGGCGATAAGCTGGTAGGCCAGACGCATCTTGCGGGCGGACGGGGTGTCCGCGCTGCCGAAGTTGGAGTGGGAGAGCAGCGCCACCTTCGGCTCGATGCCGAAGCGCTTCACCTCCTCCGCCGCCAGCCGGGCGATCTCGGCCACCTGCTCGGCGGTCGGGTCGGGGTTGACGTAGGTGTCGCAGATGAAGTGCGTGCCCTTCTGCGAAATCAGCCCGTTCATAGCGCCGGCGACCTTCACGCCCTTGCGCAGGCCGATCACGTCCATGACGTGGTTGAAGTGGTCGCCGTAGCGGCCCGAGGTGCCGCAGACCATGCCGTCGGCCTCGCCCCGGCGGACCATCAGCGCGCCGAAGACGGTCGGCTGGGTGCGCACGACGTTCAGCGCGTTGGCCGGCGACACGCCGCGGCGGCCCATGAGCTGCCGGTAGACCTCGGCGTAATTGTGGCAGCGCAGGTCACGGGCGGCCTCGATCACCTCCACGTCCTTGCCGATGCGGATGCGCAGGCCCATGTCGGCGATCGTCCGCTCGATCACGTCGGCGCGGCCGAGCAGGACCGGATGGGCGATGCCGTCGTCCACCACCACCTGGGCGCAGCGCAGGACGCGCGGCTCCTCGCCCTCGGCGTAGACGATGCGCTTGGGGGCCGCCTTCGCCTTGGTGATGACCGGCTTCATGACGAGGCCGGAGCGGAAGACATACTGGCCGAGGCTGTCGCGGTAGGCGCGGAAATCGACGATCGGCCGCGTCGCCACGCCCGATTCCATGGCGGCCTTGGCGACCGCCGACGACACCTCGATCACCAGACGCGGGTCGAAGGGCTTGGGCAGGATGTAGTCCGGACCGAAGCGCAGGTTCTCGCCGACATAGGCGGCGGCCACCACGTCCGACGGCTCGGCCTGGGCGAGGCTGGCCATGGCGTGGGTGGCGGCGATCTTCATCTCCTCGTTCACCGTCGTCGCGCCGACGTCGAGCGCGCCGCGGAAGATGAAGGGGAAGCAGAGGACGTTGTTGACCTGGTTCGGGAAGTCCGAGCGGCCCGTGGCGATGATGGCGTCGGGGCGGGCCTGCCGGGCGAGGTCCGGCATGATCTCCGGCTCCGGGTTGGCCAGCGCCAGCACCAGCGGCTTGTCGGCCATGCGGGCCAGCATCTCCGGCTTCAGCACCTTGGCGCCCGACAGGCCGAGGAAGATGTCCGCCCCGTCGATGACGTCGTTCAGGACGCGGGCGTCCGTCTCCTGCGCGTAGGCGTCCTTGTAGGGGTTCATCTCCTCGTTGCGACCCTTGTGGACCACGCCGATGCGGTCGACCAGCCAGACGTTCTCGCGCTTGACGCCCAGGCTGAGCATCAGGTCCAGGCAGGCGATGCCCGCGGCCCCGCCGCCGGTGGAGACGACCTTGACCGTGGAGATATCCTTGCCGACCAGCTTCAGCCCGTTGAGGACGGCCGCACCCACCACGATGGCGGTGCCGTGCTGGTCGTCGTGGAAGACCGGGATCTTCATCCGCTCGCGGCAGCGGCGCTCCACCTCGAAGCAGGCGGGGGCGGCGATGTCTTCCAGGTTGATGGCGCCGAAGGTCGGCTCCAGCCGGACGATGGTGTCGACCAGACCGTCGACGTCCTTCTCGTTCAGCTCCAGGTCGAAGCAGTCGATGCCGGCGAACTTCTTGAAGAGGACGGCCTTGCCCTCCATAACGGGCTTGGCGGCCATCGGACCGATGTCGCCCAGGCCCAGCACCGCCGTGCCGTTGGTGATGACCGCGACGAGGTTCGCGCGGGCCGTCAGCTCCGCGGCCTGGGCCGGGTCGGCTGCGATGGCGCTGGACGCCGCGGCCACGCCCGGCGAGTAGGCCAGCGCGAGGTCGCGCTGGTTCGCCATGGGCTTGGTGGCGACGATCGCCAACTTACCGGGCTTCGGATTCCGGTGGTACTCAAGCGCCATCGCGTCGAAGTCGCCGGACATACGTCCTCTCCCCTTTTAACTTGATTTCAGTTAATTTGCCGAACGACGAACTGTTTCCCCTCCGGCTTATACCCGAATTGTCCGGGCACCGGAATGGGAAAGGGGCAGCCCGCGGCGGACCGCCCCTTCCTTTTCACCCCCTGGAACGGGGGCCGGACCGGAGGCCGGACCCGCGTCAGATGCGGGCCAGGGCCGGCTCCTTGAAGTGCTCCTGGTACTCGGCGACCGCCTTGCTCTCGTCGAACTCGCCTTCCATCTTGGCAACCACGATGGTGGCGACGCCGTTGCCGATCAGGTTGGTGATGGCGCGGGCTTCCGACATGAAGCGGTCCACACCCAGCAGCAGCGCCAGACCTTCGATCGGCAGGTGGCCGGTGGCCGAGAGCGTGGCCGCCAGCGTCACGAAGCCGCCGCCGGTGACCGCCGCCGCACCCTTCGAGGTCAGCATCAGCAGGCCGAGGATGGTGAGCTGCTGCCAGATCGTCAGGTCGATGTTGAAGGCCTGGGCGATGAAGATCGCGGCCATCGACAGGTAGATCGAGGTGCCGTCGAGGTTGAACGAGTAGCCGGTGGGGATGACGAGGCCGACGACGTGCTTGGAGCAGCCGAACTTCTGCATCTTCTCCATCATGCGCGGCAGCACGGACTCCGACGAGGAGGTGCCGAGCACGATCAGCAGCTCGTCCTTGATGTAGCGCAGGAAGGTCAGGAGGCTGAAGTTGTACAGGCGGGCGATGCTGCCCAGCACGACGAAGACGAACAGCGCCATCGTGATGTAGACCGCCGCCATGAGCTGGCCGAGCGAGGTCAGCGACGACACGCCGTACTTGCCGATGGTGAAGGACATCGCGCCGAAGGCGCCCAGCGGGGCGACGCGCATCAGGATGCCGATCACGCCGAACAGGGCGTGCGACACCTTCTCGAACAGGTCCTCGACGACCTTGCCCTTCTGGCCCATGGCGGACAGCGCGACGCCGAAGATCACCGCGAAGAACAGGATCTGCAGCATGTCGCCCTTGACGAAGGCGCCCACGACGTTGTCCGGGACGATGTTGACCAGGAAGTCGATGGTGGTGTGGTTCTGCGCCTCGGTCGCGTATTTGGCGACGGCGTCGGCCTTCAGCGAACCGGCCTGGATGTTCATCCCCGAGCCCGGCTTCACGAGGTTGACGACCAGCAGGCCGAGCCCCAGGGCGAAGGTGGTGACGATCTCGAAGTACAGGATCGCCTTGCCGCCGACCTTGCCGACCTTCTTCATGTCGCCGATCGAGGAGATGCCGGTGACCACGGTCAGAAAGACGATCGGGCCGATGACCATCTTGATCATCTTGATGAAGACGTCGCCCAGGGGCTTCATCTGCACCGCAAGAGCCGGATAGAAATGGCCAAGCAGAATGCCGATGGTGATCGCGGTCAGAACCTGGACGGTCAGGTTCGTGTAGAATGGCTTTTTCTGGGGCTGCCCTTGGGCCTGCATGATCGTCTCCTCGTGGCGTTCCTGAAATGGGCTGCCGCTCTTGTCTCGCGGTCGGCGGCCTGCCCGTCATGGCCCTCATTAAGCAAGCCGTGTGCCAAGAATAAAAACGAGCAATCGCAGCGCTCTGACGAAGCGCGTGGGTCAGAATCCGCACGACAGGGGCGGAATCCATGTGCGAAAATCCGCACATCGAGACCTCTTGTTGCGGCGCAACATGAATTGAGGACCGTTGGTTAGGATCGCCCCCACCCGCTGGACATTTTCGCAAAGCCGCGACTGGGTCGCCCGGCGGGCGTCCGGCCTGTTCGCCCGTCCGCGGCGGGTGATGCTGGCCGTGCTGGTCGTCGGCATGCCGCTGGCCGCGGCGGTGGCGGCGGGTCTGGCGGCCGACAACGCCGGCGAGTCCCTGCGCGAACAGGGCTCGGCGCAGCTGTCACTCTACGAATCCAACCTGCGCACGGAGTTGGAGCGCCACGCCGCCGTACCGATGGTGCTCGCCCACGACCAGGAGGTCGCCGACCTGCTGCGCGACCCCAGCCCGGAGCGGGTGGACCACCTGAACCGCAAGCTGGAGGCCATCGCGGCGACGCTGAAGGCGTCGGCCCTCTATGTGATGAACGCGGCGGGCACCACCGTCGCGGCCAGCAACTGGAACGCCGCTCCCAGCTTCGTCGGGCAGAATTTCAGCTACCGCCCCTATTTCCAGTCGGCCATGGAGCGGGGGGAAGGGCATCATTTCGCGCTCGGCACCACCTCGCTCGTCCCCGGCTACTACACGGCGCAGCGGGTGGTGGCGGAAAACCGCACAGACGGGCGGGCAGGCGACCGGGGGGCCGGCGTCGTGGTCCTGAAGGTCGGTTTCCAGGAGCTGGAACGCGCCTGGTCGCACGGCCAGGAAAAGGTTCTGGTCTCAGACCGCGACGGCGTCGTCTTCATCACCAACGTGGAGGGCTGGCGCTACAACGCCCTGCCCCGCCGCCTGCCGGTCACGCTGCCCGCGGCGGCGGTCCCAGCGACCGAGGAGATCCCCACCCTGCCCTGGGCCTTCGGCGGGGCGTCCGACCGCATCACGCTGCGGGAGGGCAACGCGGAGCGGCGCTACCTCCTGCAATCCGCCGCGGTGCCCGGCGGCGACTGGACGATCCACGCCCTGACCAGCCTCGCCCCGGTCGCCACCCGCGCCCAGCAGGCCGGGCTGCTCGCCGCCGCGGTGGTGGCGCTGGCCGCCCTGACCGGCCACGCGCTGGCCCAGCGCCGCCTGAACCTCGTGGAGCGGCTGGCCCTGCAGGAGGAGGCGCGGGCCGAGCTGGAGCGCCGCGTGGCCGCCGCCACGGCGGAGCTGCGCGCCACCGAGAACGAGCTCACCCAGGCGGCGAAGCTGGCGGCGCTGGGCCAGATGTCGGCGGCCATGGCCCACGAGATCAACCAGCCGCTCGCCGCCATCCGCAGCTTCGCCGACAACGCGGTGGTGCTGCTGGAGCGCGGGCGGCCGGACTCGGTGCGCGACAATCTGGCGGAGATCGCCGACCTGACCGACCGCATGGCCGCCATCACCCGCAGCCTGAAGGGCTTCGCGCGGCGCGCCTCGGGCACGCTGGGCGCGGTGTCCGCCGCCGCCGCCGTCGGACAGGCGTTGGCCTTGCTGGAGGCCCGTCTGCGCCGCGATTCCGTGACGGTGGACACCGATCTGCCCGCCGGCCCCCTGCTGGTCACCGGCGAGGACGTGCGGTTGCAGCAGGTGCTGGTCAACCTGATCGGCAACGCCGCCGACGCCATGCGCGCCTCCCCCCACCGCCATGTCCGGATCGCCCTGGCCGAGGAGGGGGAGGAGGCGGTGCTGACCGTCCGCGACAGCGGCCCCGGCATCGCGGAGGCCGACCTGCCGCGCATCTTCGTGCCCTTCTTCACGACCAAGGAGGCGGGCGACGGGCTCGGCCTCGGCCTGTCGATCAGCCACGGCATCGTCGAGGATTTCGGCGGCAGCCTGACCGCCGCCAACCACCCGGAGGGCGGCGCCCTCTTCACCATCCGCCTCAAGCGCAGGGATATCCAGACATGACGACCGGCAGCATCGCCCCGGGCGGCTCCGTCCTCTTCGTGGATGACGAGCGGTCCGTCCGCCTCGCCGGGCAGCAGGCGCTGGAACTGGCGGGCTTCGACGTAACCGCCTGCGACGGGGCGGAGCGCGCGCTGCGCCATCTCGGCCGCGACTGGCCGGGCGCCCTGGTCACCGACGTGCGCATGCCGCAGATCGACGGGCTGGAGCTGATGGAGCGCGCGCTGGCGCTGGACCCCGAACTGCCGGTCATCCTGATCACCGGCCACGGCGACGTGCCGATGGCGGTGGAGGCGATGCGGCGCGGCGCCTACGACTTCCTGGAAAAGCCCTTCCCCTCCGACCGGCTGGTCGAGGTGACTCGGCGCGCGGTGGAGAAGCGCCGCCTGGTGCTGGAGAACCGGCGCCTGCGCGACCAGCTGGCTGGGCTGCCCGCCGGGGAGGCCTCGCCCATCGTCGGGCGGACGCCGGGGATCGAGCGGCTGCGCAGCGCCATCGCCGCGGTGGCCGACACCGACGCCGACGTGCTGGTGCTGGGCGAGACCGGCACCGGCAAGGAGATGGTCGCCCGCGCCCTCCACGCCGGCAGCGGCCGGCGCAAGCACCCCTTCGTCGCCCTGAACTGCGGCGCGATGCCCGAAGCGATTTTCGAGAGCGAGCTGTTCGGGCACGAGGCCGGGGCCTTCACCGGGGCCGGCAAGCGCCGCGTCGGGCGCATCGAACACGCCAGCGGCGGGACCCTCTTCCTCGACGAGATCGAGAGCATGCCGCTGTCGCTCCAGGTCAAGTTGCTGCGCGTGATCCAGGAGCGGGTGGTGGAGCCGCTCGGCTCGAACGAGCTGATCCCCGTGGACCTGCGCGTCGTCGCCGCGACCAAGGTGGACCTGCGCAAGGCGGCCAGCGAGGGCAAGTTCCGCGAGGACCTCTATTACCGGCTCAACGTCGTCGTGGTGACCATCCCGCCGCTGCGCGACCGCCGCGACGACATCCCCCTGCTGTTCCAGCATTTCGTCGTCCAGGCCGCCGCCCGCTACAACCGCGAGCCCCGGGCTCCCAGCCCGGCGCAGGTGCAGCGGCTGGCGGCCCATGACTGGCCGGGCAACGTCCGCGAACTGCGCAACGCCGCCGACCGCTTCGTCCTCGGGCTGGATGACGCGCTGTCCGCGGTGGGCGGCACCGCTCCGGCGATGGCGGCGGGCCGCAGCGGCCTGTCGCTGGCGGAGCAGGTGGACCTGTTCGAGAAGAGCCTGATCGAAAGCGAGCTGGCCCGCTGCAAAGGCAGCGTGAAGGCCGCCATCGAGGCGCTGAACATTCCCCGCAAGACCTTCTACGACAAGCTGAAGCGCTACGGCCTCAGCCGCGAGGATTTCGTGGAGTGAGTGGCCGTCATTCCGCGGCCAGGGCGTGGGCGAAGGTCTCCACCCCCTGCACGCCGGCCTCGCTCAGCCCGTAGGTGCCTTTGGCGATGCGCTCGAACCAGCCGTAGACGTTGCGCTGGAGGATGGCCGCAGCGTCCTTCGGCGCCCCGGCGGCGCGCAGCGCCTTCAGGGACAGAGGCCCGGCGGCCAGCAGCCGGGCGCAGCGCAGCGCGTCCTGGCGGTAGGCGGTGACGATGGGCACGCGGGTGGAGCCGCCGCGGTTGGGATCGCCCCGGCGCCGCGCGTGCTCTCCCAACAGGCGGGCGGTGCGCGTCTTGTCCTTGCGCGGGCTGTAGGGAACGGGGTCGAGCAGAACCTCCACCTCATGCCCCGCGGCCCGGCCGGTGTCGACGATCAGCAGCCCGACGCCCAGCCGCCGGCACAGCTTGCGCACGCCGCTGTCGTGGGGCGACGCGCCGCTGGCCTTGCGCCCCGGCTGCGGCACGGCGAGATAGACGGTGTCGGTCAGGGCGAGCCGGTCCACCCCCTGTAGCAGCAGGTCCAGAGTGAAGCGCTTCTTCAACTCGACGATCAGCGGCGGCTCGGCCCCGCGCACCGCGACGAGGTCGCAGCCGTGGATCTCGGCCTTCACATCGTAGCCCTGGGCTTCGAGGAAGGCCTTGACGGGGGCGTAGAGGTCGGTTTCGGCGGTGATGGACATGGGGTGTAACGTTCAACCGCTTACAAATCGCCGGTCAGCACGTCAATGGCTCGCCGGACATCGTGATGCCGACTGGACATGTTCATCACCACGTCGCCGATGTCGGTCACCGGAATGCCCGCGATCTGCGACGTCATGGCAACCAGTTGCTCGCCCTGAATATCGAACACCGGCATCACATCACGAATGGGTGTTCCCGCTTCCGACGCACGAACGAGAGGGATGACGACGCGCGTGGAACGCACCGCCACATGATTCCCCTGAACGACGAGAAGAAACGGAACTGGATGGTCCGGTCGGCCGACCGCATCTGGATTCCGGCAGACATCTAGGAAACGCATCAGAACATCCGCTTCCCGGTGCTGAACACGCCGTGCTTTTCCACATAGGAATCGTAGGCATCAAAGGCCGAACGGTTTTCTTCGATCCAGCGCTCCCGCTTCGCGTCCTTCACCGACTGCTCAACGGCGGCTTCGAAGACTTGCGACAGGTTGATACCCAAGCTCTTCGCTTCGGCGATCAGATCGGGCCGGGCCGAGACGTTGGTGGGCTTCCTCTGGACTGATCCGCGCGCCATGGACACTCCCCACGAAAAAACATGCGCAAACACTATGCGCATGTTTTCTCAAGGCGTCCAGTCCCCGCTGGGAGAGAGCGAGGCCGGCTTCTCCGCTTCGCTTACGCCGCGGCCTTCTGCTTGCGCAGGATGTCCAGGATGTCGGAGGCGGCCTTCGGGATGTTGGTGCCAGGGCCGTAGATGGCCGCGGCGCCCGCCTTGTAGAGGTAGTCATAGTCCTGGGGCGGGATCACGCCGCCGCAGACGACCAGGATGTCCCCGGCGCCTTGGCGGCGCAGTTCCTCGACCAGTTGCGGGACGAGCGTCTTGTGGCCGGCGGCCTGGGACGACACACCGATGACGTGCACGTCGTTCTCCACCGCCTGACGGGCGGCCTCCTCCGGGGTCTGGAACAGCGGCCCGATGTCCACGTCGAAGCCGATGTCGGCGAAGCTGGTGGCGATCACCTTGGCGCCGCGGTCGTGGCCGTCCTGGCCCATCTTCACGACAAGGATGCGCGGGCGGCGGCCCTCCTCGGCGGCGAAGGCGGACACCTCCTCCTGAATCCTCTTGAAGCCCTCGTCGCCCTCATAGGCGGCGCCGTAGACGCCGGAAACCGAGCGGATGACCGCCACATGGCGGGTGAAGGCCTTCTCCAGCGCGTCGGAAATCTCGCCGACCGTGGCGCGGGCGCGGGTGGCCTCGACCGACAGGGCGAGCAGGTTGCCGGACTTCTCCGCAGCGGCTTTGGTCAGGGCCTCCAGGGCGGCGCGGCACTTGGCGTCGTCGCGGCCGGCGCGGACCTGATTGAGGCGGGCGATCTGGGATTCGCGGACCGCCGTGTTGTCGATGTCCAGCACGTCGACCATCTCGGGGTTTTCCGGGCGGTACTTGTTGACGCCGACGATCACCTCCTCGCCGCGGTCGACGCGGGCCTGCCGGCGGGCGGCGGCCTCCTCGATCAGCAGCTTGGGCATCCCGCTGTCCACCGCCTTGGTCATGCCGCCCAGGTCCTCGACCTTGTTGATGAGGTCGAGCGCGGCCTTGGCGAGGCTGTGGGTCAGGTTTTCGATGTAGTAGGAGCCGCCCAGCGGATCGACCACGTTGGTGACGCCCGACTCCTCGGCGATGATGAGCTGGGTGTTGCGGGCGATGCGGGCGGAAAATTTTGTCGGCAGGCCCAGCGCCTCGTCGAAGGCGTTGGTGTGCAGCGACTGGGTGCCGCCCAGCACCGCGGCCATCGCCTCGATGGTGGTGCGGATGACGTTGTTGTAGGGGTCCTGCTCGGTCAGGCTGACGCCGGAGGTCTGGCAGTGGGTGCGCAGGGCCAGCGAGCGGGCGTCCTTCGGGTCGAACTTCTGCTTCATCAGGGTCGACCACAGCAGGCGCGCGGCGCGCAGCTTGGCGATCTCCATGAAGAAGTTCATGCCGATGGAGAAGAAGAAGGACAGGCGCGGCGCGAACTTGTCGACCGGCAGCCCCTTGGACATGGCGGCGCGGACGTATTCGAGACCGTCGGCGATGGTGAAGGCCAGCTCCTGCACCGCGGTCGCCCCGGCCTCCTGCATGTGGTAGCCGGAAATCGAGATCGAGTTGAACTTCGGCATGTTCAGCGCCGTGTACTCGATGATGTCCGCGATGATCCGCATCGAGGGTTCGGGCGGGTAAATGTAGGTGTTGCGGACCATGAACTCCTTGAGGATGTCGTTCTGGATGGTCCCGCTCAGCTTGTCCTGGCTGACGCCCTGCTCCTCCGCGGCGACGATGTAGCCGGCGAGGATCGGCAGCACCGCGCCGTTCATGGTCATCGACACCGACATCTTGTCGAGCGGGATGCCGTCGAACAGGATCTTCATGTCCTCGACGCTGTCGATGGCGACGCCGGCCTTGCCCACGTCGCCGACCACGCGCGGGTGGTCGCTGTCGTAGCCGCGGTGGGTGGCGAGGTCGAAGGCGACCGACAGGCCCATCTGCCCGGCCTTGAGGTTCGCCTTGTAGAAGGCGTTGGACTCCTCGGCGGTCGAGAAGCCGGCGTACTGGCGGATGGTCCAGGGCTTCACCGCGTACATCGTGGCGCGCGGGCCGCGGGTGAAGGGCGGGAAGCCGGGCAGGCTGTCCAGCTCCAGCCCTTCCAGGTCGTCGGCGGTGTAGAGGGCCTTGACGTCCAGCCCCTCCGGAGTCTTCCAGACGAGGTCGTCGAGCGTCCCGTTGGCGCCGAGGTCCTTGGTGGCCAGGGTCTGCCAGTCGGCCTGGGTCTTCTTCGGGAACTCGCTCATCGGACGTCTCCTCGACACGGCTTCTTGGTTCGAATGATTTGAAACGATCAATGAATGGGTGGGTCGCTTGCCCCCACCCCGACCCTCCCCCGCTGACGCAGGGGAGGGAGAACAGTCCCCTCCCCTGCGAAGCGGGGGAGGGTCAGGGAGGGGGCAAGTGCGCGCCCCCGCCCTAACCCTCAGCCCTGCGACCGGCGGGCGACGACCTTCCAGGCGGCCTGCATGATCGCGGCACCCAGAGCGGTCTTCAGGACCGTGGCGGCCAGGAACGGCGTCAGGCCCAGAGCGACGGCCTTCTCGCCGCCGAACAGGACGGCCATCCAGGCCACGCCCGGAACGAACAGCAGGGCATGGCCGATCGCCAGGGCGCCGACGGCCTTGAGCGGGCTGCGATCCCAGCCGCGCTCGGCCAGCCAGCCGGTGACGCCGGCGGCCAGGACGAAGCCCAGCAGGTAGCCGGCGGTCGGGCCGGCCATGTAGGCCGGGCCGGCGCCCGGACCGGCGAAGACCGGCAGGCCGGCGAGGCCTTCCAGCAGGTACAGCAGGACCGTCGCCGTGGCGAGGCGGCTGCCGTAGGCCATGCCGAGCAGGATGACGACCATGCTCTGCATCGTCATCGGCACCGGCCAGAAGGGCACCTGGACCTTGGCCGAGGCGGCCAGGAGCAGGCTGCCCAGAACCGCCGCGGTGGCGGCGGTGAGCAGGCCGCCCCGCGGGGCGACCGTCTCGAGAAGCGAAGCGGCACGCTGCGAAAGCGTGTTTGCGAAAGCCATCGTCCTTACCTTTCCCTATATGTCGGAGCCCGCTTGGCTCACGCGAACTCCAGGATCTTCTGATCGACCGCCAGGCTGGAGCCCGGCGTCGCGTGCACCTTGGACACCGTGCCATCCTGCGCCGCGCGCAGGATGTTTTCCATCTTCATCGCCTCGACCACGGCCAGCACCTCGCCGGCCTTGACCTCCTGCCCCTCGGTCACGGCGACCGAGACGAGCAGGCCGGGCATCGGCGACAGCAGGAACTTCGACATGTCCGGCGGCGCCTTCACCGGCATCAGCGCGTCGAGCCGCGCCGCGTTCGGCGTCAGCACCTTGACCAGCGCCTGGCTGCCGGAGTGGGACAGGCGGTAGCCGACGCCGACGCGGTCCACCTGGACGCAGACATGCGCGCCGTTCACCGTGCCGCGGAACAGCGGCTGGCCGAGCGTCCAGTCGCTCCACACCACATGGTGCCTGCCCTCGAAATCGACGGTGTAGCCAATGCGTTGCGGGCTGCCGTCCGTCGGGCGGACATGGACCGGGTGCTGCGTGCCGTCCATCACGACGACCCAGTCGTCGCGCACCCGGACCTTGTTGCCCGGCATCTTGCCGCTGATCTGGATGTCGCGGTCGTTCAGGCAGCGGTGGATCACCGCGGCGACGGCGATCAGCACCGCCGGATCGTCCGGCGGCAGGTCGGAGGCGTGGAAGCCGTTCGGGTATTCCTCGGCGATGAAATTGGTGGTCAGCCGGCCTTCGACGAAGCGCGGGTTGGCCATCAGCGAGGCGAGGAACGGGATGTTGTGGCTGACGCCGCGGATGTAATACTGGTCCAGCGCCTCGCGCATGCGGGCGATGGCGGCGTCGCGCGTCGACCCCCAGCTGCACAGCTTGGCGATCATGGGGTCGTAGAACATGGAGATCTCGCCGCCCTCGTAGACGCCGGTGTCCACGCGGACATGCGGGTCCTCCGACGGCGGACGGTAATGGGTCAGCCGGCCGGTGGAGGGCAGGAAGTTGCGGAACGGGTCCTCGGCGTAGACGCGGGACTCGATCGCCCAGCCGTGCAGGTGGATGTCTTCCTGGCGAAGCGTCAGCTTCTCGCCCGCCGCGACGCGGATCATCAGCTCGACGAGGTCGAGGCCGGTGACCAGCTCGGTGACCGGATGCTCCACCTGGAGGCGGGTATTCATCTCCAGGAAGTAGAAGTTGCGCTCGGCGTCGACGATGAACTCCACCGTGCCGGCGGACTTGTAGTCCACGGCGCGGGCCAGCGCCACGGCCTGCTCGCCCATCGCCTTGCGGGTCGCGGCGTCGAGGAAGGGCGACGGCGCCTCCTCGATGACCTTCTGGTGGCGGCGCTGGATCGAGCATTCGCGCTCGCCCAGATAGAGCGCCGTGCCCTGCCCGTCCGCCAGCACCTGGATCTCGATGTGGCGCGGCTGCTGGATGTACTTCTCGACGAAGACGCGATCGTCGGCGAAGGAGGAGCGCGCCTCGTTCTGGGCCGAGCGGAAGCCTTCGCGGGCCTCCTCGTCGTTCCAGGCCACGCGCATGCCCTTGCCGCCGCCGCCGGCCGACGCCTTGATCATCACCGGGTAGCCAATGTCGCGGGCGATGGTCACCGCCTCGCTGTCGTCGGCGATGACCCCCAGATAGCCGGGCACCGTGCTGACGCCCGCGGCTTTGGCCAGCTTCTTGGACTCGATCTTGTCGCCCATGGCCTGGATGGCGTGGGCGTCCGGGCCGATGAAGGCGATCCCGGCGGCGGCCAGCGCCTCCTGGAACTCGCGCTTCTCCGACAGGAAGCCGTAGCCGGGATGCACGGCCTGGGCGCCGGTCTTCTTGCAGGCGTCGACGATGCGGTCGATCAGCAGGTAGCTCTGCGCCGAGGGGGCGGCGCCGATGTGGACGGCCTCGTCGGCCATCTCGACGTGCAGGGCGTTCCTGTCGGCGTCCGAATAGACGGCGACCGTCTTGATGCCCAGGCGGCGCGCCGTGCGGATGACGCGGCAGGCGATCTCGCCGCGGTTCGCGATCAGGATCTTTGAGAACAGGGTCGTCATGGGGCGGCGCGCCTTCAGAGCGGGATGTTGTCGTGCTTGCGCCAGGGGTTCTGGAGCTGCTTGTTCTTCAGCATGGACAGCGCCTTGATGACGCGCCGGCGGGTGCCGTGCGGCATGATGACGTCGTCGATGTAGCCGCGCGACGCCGCCACGAACGGGTTGGCGAACTTCTGCCGGTACTCCTCGGTGCGCGCCTCGATCTTGGCGGTGTCGCCGATGTCGCCGCGGAAGATGATCTCCACGGCACCCTTCGGCCCCATCACCGCGATCTCCGCCGACGGCCAGGCGTAGTTGATGTCGCCGCGCAGATGCTTGGATGCCATCACGTCATAGGCGCCGCCGTAGGCCTTGCGCGTGATGACGGTGATCTTCGGCACGGTGGCCTCGGCGTAGGCGAACAGCAGCTTGGCGCCGTGCTTGATGATGCCGCCGTACTCCTGCGAGGTGCCGGGCATGAAGCCGGGGACGTCCACCAGGGTCAGGATCGGGATCTCGAAGGCGTCGCAGAAGCGCACGAAGCGCGCGGCCTTCTTGGAGCTGTCGATGTCCAGGCAGCCGGCCAGAACCATCGGCTGGTTGGCGACGATGCCGACCGTGCTGCCGTTCATGCGGCCGAAGCCGATGATGATGTTCTTGGCATAGTCCGGCTGAAGCTCGAAGAAGTCGCCCTCGTCGACCGTCTTGAGGATCAGCTCCTTCATGTCGTAGGGCTTGTTCGGGTTCTCCGGCACAAGCGTGTCGAGCGACAGGTCGTCGCGGTCGATCGGGTCGGTGCAGGGACGCTCCGGCGCCCGCTCGCGGTTGGAGGCCGGCAGGAAGTCGATGAAGCGGCGGAGCTGGAGCAGCGCCTCCACGTCGTTCTCGAAGGCCATGTCGGCGACGCCGGACTTGCTGGAATGGGTGATCGCCCCGCCCAGCTCCTCCGCCGTCACCACCTCGTGCGTGACCGTCTTCACCACGTCCGGGCCGGTCACGAACATGTAGGAGCTGTCCTTCACCATGAAGATGAAGTCGGTCATGGCCGGCGAATAGACCGCACCGCCGGCGCACGGCCCCATGATCAGGGAGATCTGTGGGATGACGCCCGAGGCGTTGACGTTGCGCTGGAACACCTCGGCGTAGCCGCCGAGCGAGGCCACGCCCTCCTGGATGCGGGCGCCGCCGGAATCGTTCAGGCCGATGACCGGCGCGCCGACCTTCATCGCCTGATCCATGATCTTGCAGATCTTCTCGGCGTGGGCTTCCGACAGCGAGCCGCCGAAGACGGTGAAGTCCTGGCTGAACACGAAGACGAGACGACCGTTGACCGTGCCGTGACCGGTGACCACGCCGTCGCCGGGAACCTTCTGGCCTTCCATGCCGAAGTCGTTGCAGCGGTGCTGCACGAACATGTCGAACTCCTCGAACGAGCCTTCGTCGAGGAAGAGTTCGATGCGCTCCCGCGCGGTCAGCTTGCCCTTGGCGTGCTGCCCGGCGACGCGCTTTTCGCCGCCGCCCAGCCGCGCACCGGAGCGCATGGCGTCCAACTTGGCCAGAATTTCTTGCATCAGGCGTTTCCCACTTTGGCGAGCGGCGGAGAACCTTGCGAACCTTGTGGCAGCGGTCCCCTCACCGGAACGCCTGGATTATTCACAAGATTTGCAACAGGGCAATTGGCCGGGCGGGAAAAATGTGCGAAGTTGCGAACATCTTTGCAAACGCAGCGCGCGGTTTGCCAAGATTGCAAATATGCACTTCGGCATAATCTTCGGGTGATAGGCGGGTCCATGCAGAAGCTCTTCCTCGGCTACAAGCTCCGCCGCCTGCGCGAACAGCGCGGGCTGACCCAGGCGGCGCTGGCCAAGACGCTGGACCTGTCGCCGAGCTACCTGAACCAGATCGAGAACAACCAGCGCCCGCTGACCCTGCCGGTGCTGCTGAAGATCTCCGCCGTGTTCGAGGTGGACCTGTCCAACTTCGTCGAGGACGAGGACAGCCGTCTCGTCGCCGACCTGCGCGAGGCCCTGGCCGACCCGCTGTTCGCCGGGGCGCCGCTGACCAACGCCGAACTGCGCAGCGCCGTCGGCTCAAGCCCGGAACTGGCCCGCCGCGTCCTGAGCCTGCATCAGGCCTACCAGAAGCTTCACGAGCGGGTGCAGTCGCTGGCCGACAGCCTGTCGAACCAGGAGCCGAGCGACGCCTTCGCCGGACCGCAGTTCCCCTACGAGGAGGTCCGCGACTATTTCCACTACTGCAACAACTACATCGGCCCGCTGGACGAGGCGGCGGAAAAGCTGTGGGACACGGAGAAGATCCATTCCGGCGCCCTGCTGAACGAGCTGGCCGCCTATTTGAAGCGGCGGCATGACGTGCGGGTGAAGATCGTCGCTGACGATGGCGAGACGGCCATGCGCAGCTACGACGGCAGCACCGGCACGCTGCGCCTGTCCGCCCTGCTGAACGGCCCCAGCCGCGCCTTCCACATGGCCCACCAGATCGCCCTGCTCGGCTTCGGCGACGTGATCGAGGATCTGGTCGCCCAGGCGAAGTTCTCAAGCGAGGACGCGCAGTCGATCTGCCGGGTCGGGCTTGCGAACTACTTCGCGGGGGCGCTGGTCCTGCCCTACCGCGCCTTCGCCGCCCAGGCCCGCGCGCTGCGCCACGACGTGGAGCAGTTGCAGAGCCGCTTCGGCGCCAGCTTCGAGCAGGTCTGCCACCGGCTGTCCACCCTGCAGCGGCCGGGGGCGCGCGGCCTGCCCTTCTACTTCGTGCGGGTCGACATGGCCGGCAACATCACCAAGCGCCATTCCGCGACGCGCTTCCACTTCGCGCGCTTCGGCGGCGCCTGCCCGCTGTGGAACGTGCACGAGGCCTTCGCCCAGCCCGGCAAGATCCTGGTGCAGTTCGCCACCATGCCCGACCGCACCACCTACATCGGCATCGCCCGCACCGTGACCAAGCGCGGCGGCGCCTATCTGAAGCCGTCGCGCCAGTTCGCCGTCGGGCTCGGCTGCGAGGCGACCCACGCCAACGAGATCGTCTACGCCGCCGGCATCGACACCTCCAACGAGGCCGCCGCCGTGCCCATCGGCGTGAACTGCCGAATCTGCGAGCGCACCGACTGCCAGCAGCGCGCCTTCCCGCCCATCGGCAGCCAGCTGTCGGTGGACGAGCACCACCGCAGCTTCGTCCCCTACCTGTTCACCCAGGAGGGGCGGACCGTGGAGAAGGCCTGAACGGTTGGCGATCCGCTGCAGCCGCTCTATCATCCGCGGCCCAACCGATAGGATCACGACATGACGACGCCCACCGCCCGGCCCCTGCCCCAGAAGACCATCGGCGTCCTCGGCGGCATGAGCAACCAGGCCACCGCCGAGTACTACCGCTTGCTGAACGACGGGCTGAACGCCCGGCTCGGCGGCTGGGACAACGGCGAGATCGTCATCGTCAGCGTCAATTTCGGCAACATCGAGCATTTCGTCCGCCGGAACGAATGGGACGCCGCGCAGAGCTACCTGACCGGAAAGGTGGACGCGCTGGAACGTGCCGGGGCCGACGTGATCCTGTGCGTATCCAACACCTTGCACCGCGTTGTGGAGCCGATCATGGCCGGGCGCGCCACCCCCTTCATCCACATCGCCGACCCGACCGGCGCGGCGATGCGGGCCGCCGGCCTGTCCCGGGTGGCGCTGCTCGGCACCATGCCGACGATGCTCTCCGAGGACCTGCGCCGCCGCTATGAGGACCGCTTCGGCGTCGAGATCATGGTGCCGTCCGACGCCGACAAGGCGACGGTCGACCGCATCATCTTCGACGAGCTGGTGCGGCGCGACCTGCGCCCGGAGTCCAAGGCCCAATACCTGGAGATCATCGACCGGATGGCCGCCGACGGGGCGCAGGGGGTGATCCTCGGCTGCACGGAGATCTTCCTGCTGGTCGATCAGGCCGACCGGCCGGATGTCCCCATGTTCAACACGACGGCGCTCCACGCCGACGCCGCGGTGGCCTTCGCGCTGGGCGACTAACAGGGTGCGGAAAAAGGGCTGTGCACGGGCGGTTGGTCGTGATTCTTTTCGGTTGAGAAGAACGCGACCGACGAGGGGACGATGCGGGGTTCGGACGAACGCAGCGAGGGTCTGTTCAGCTACGTGAGCTGCGAGGCGCGGGTTCCAGCCAACCACCCGCTGCGAGCGATCCGGGCCATCGTGGACGAGGCGCTGGAGGTGATGTCGCCGGCGTTCGAGGGGCTGTACTCCAAGATCGGGCGCCCCTCGATCCCGCCGGAGAAGCTGCTGCGGGCGCTGCTGCTCCAGGCCTTCTACTCGGTGCGCTCGGAACGCCAGTTGATGGAGCAGCTCGATTACAACCTGCTGTTCCGCTGGTTCGTCGGCCTGTCCATGGACGCCCCGGTGTGGGACGTCACCGTGTTCACCAAGAACCGCGAGCGTCTTCTGGCCGGCGATGTGGCGGCCAAGTTCCTGGCGACCGTGCTGGGTCAGCCGAAGGTCAAGGCGCTGCTGTCGGACGAGCATTTCTCGGTGGACGGCACGCTGATCGAAGCCTGGGCGTCGGTGAAGAGCTTCCGGCCCAAAGACGGCAGCGGCGAGCCGCCGGGGCCGGGGCGCAACGGCGAGCGCGACTTCCATGGCGAGAAGCGGTCCAACGAGACGCATGCCTCGACCAGCGATCCCGAGGCGCGGCTCTACCGCAAGGGCAACGGCCAGCCGGCGAAGCTGGCCTTCATGGGCCACGCGCTGATGGAGAACCGCCACGCCCTGGTGGTGGACGTGCGGCTCACCGCGGCCAGCGGCCTGGCCGAACGTGCGGCGGCGGTGGCCATGATCGAGGCCATCCCCGGCCGCCACCGCATCACGGTCGGCGCTGACAAGGCCTACGACACCAAGGATTTCGTGGCGGACATGCGCGACTTGGGCGTGGCTCCGCATGTTGCCCGAAATACCAGCAACCGCCGCTCGGCGATCGACGGCCGGACCACCCGCCATCCCGGCTACGCCGTCAGCCTGCGGGTCCGCAAGCGGATCGAAGAGGTCTTTGGCTGGATCAAGGGAGCCGGCTTGCGCAAGACGCGCCATTGCGGAGCAGCCCGTGTCGGTTGGATGTTCACCCTAACCGCCACCGCTTACAACCTGATCCGCCTGCCCAAGCTGCTGGCTGCGGCATAATCACGCCCGCAATCCGCCTGAACGGCGGTTCTGGGAGCCTCGGAGCGAGGAAAAACGCTCCGTCCCGACCAAATCGCCCGCTGAAACCCGCATTCTCAGCCTCAGCGGAGGAAAAAGGCCGGAATATGTTCGTTTTTCCGCACCCTGCTAAAGCGGATTGCAATCCGCTTTGGACCGCGACGGCGGTCCCGGCCGCGCGTGCGGCCGAAGCCCGCCGGCGAGTGAGGCGATGTGAATCTAAAGCGAACGGACGTTCGCTTTAGACCACCGCCGCCCCGCCGGGGACGCGGCGCTTCAGGACGGCGCCCGTCCGGCGACGGGCGCCGCCTTCAGGCGGCGGATCATGGCGAGCGCCTCCGGCGGCGGCCGGCGCTCGACGCGCCGGTAGACACGCCCGTCGCGCGTCCGGTCGAGCAGGCCGAAGTCGCACAGCTCCCGACGCAGCAGGACATGGTCGCCGAACCGGTTGGCGCCGCGCAGCACGTCGTTCACCTCGCCCTCGCTCATCGCCCGGCCGGCGTCGATCCGCGACCACAGGACCCACAGGCACAGATCGCGCTCGCTCCGCTTCGGCGGCCAGCGCAGCAGCGCGCCGGCGGCATCGAAGCAACGGGCCACCTTCAGGACCCGGACCGCATCGACCGGTGGCGGCGCGTCCACCACCACGCCGGGAGGGTCCTGCGCCGTGATTTGCTCCACCGTCTGGGCCTGGGTCTGGACCTGGGCCTGGCCCCGGAAATGCTGAAAGTTCCGGCAGCCGACCGCCTTGGCCAGCATGTTGAGCCATTCGACATGGCCGGGCGGCTCGGTCCGGTTGGCGAGTTGCGCGCGCAGCGAGCGCGCAAGCGCGGAAATATCGCCCGCGCTGTAGGGCAGCGGCGTTCTGGACATGAAATCATCCTCACAACGCGCCAATCCGCGAAGGGATGTCGGTGGTCGCCAGCTTCCGACGCGGCACGCGATGAGGTGTCGGTCGAGTGGGTGTCGTGGCAGGTTTAGCTCCCCGGAACGGGGCGGCGACGCCTTGGTGAACTGCCGACCAGGATCGCTTTCTACTGCAAGGCGGCGGCGCTGGCAAGCCACCATGGTAGAGCGGCGCCCCCCGGCTCCGTCCGCAAGGCGAAGCCTCAGCTCGGGTAATGCCCGCCCAGGGTCTCCGACAGCCGATGGCCGGCCGCCAGCAACAGGGGCACCATCACCGCCACGCGCTCCTCGGTGAAGCGGGTCAGCGGCCCCGACAGGGTCAGGGCGCCGACCAGCCCCTCCCGCTGGGAGAAGACCGGAACGGCGGCGGCCCCGGTCTCGGACTCCCGCTCGCCGAAGGACAGCAGAGGCAGGGCGGCGAAGTCCTCCGCCGACACCGTCCCGGAGAAGCGGAGGAGCACATGGCCGGCGGCGCCGCGATCCAGGGGCAGGCGGTCGCCCTCATGGACGTGGTCGCGGATCGCCTGCGTCGAATCCTCACGGAACGCGCAGATCCGCCACGCCCCTTCGCGCCGGAAGAAGGACGCGCTTTCCCCGCTCTCGCGCATCAGCTGGCGCAGCACCGGCCGGACATGGTCCTCCAGGCGCAGGGAGCGCTGGTAGAGCCCGCCCAGCCGCATCAGTTCCGGGCCGAGCCGGTAGGACTTGTCCTGGTGGCGGACGAGATAGCCGGCCTTCTCCAGGGACACGGTCAGCCGCAGGATGGTGCTTTTGTAGAGCCCGGTCCGCGCCGCGATCTCCTTCAGGCTGAGCGCGTGGTCGCCTGCCTGGAAGCAGCCGACGATGCTCAGCGCCCGGTCGACCGCCTCCACCCCGCCGGCGGAGGCCGTGGTCGTCTTGGGCTTTTCGTCGGTCATAGCGCATCCTTTATTGGCGGCCCGGCATCGGCAGCCTTGCTTTGGCAACCTCGGCCGTCGGCAGGCCTTAGCGTGCATTTTTCCCCGACACAACCCTCGGACGTCAAGGATGGCCGCCGCTGAAAAATGTGGGTGGGCGAACGGTTCGTGGTTGACGCATTTGGTACGCCTATGTTCTCTTAGATGAAACGTAGTTCTATCTAACAGAACTTTTGCGAGGCGAAGGGTGGAACGCTACAGGCTGTTCATCGATGGGGACTGGTGCGATCCGGTGTCCAACGAGTGGTTCGAATCGACGGAGCCCTATTCGGGGCGGGCGTGGGCGGAGATTCCGCGCGGGACGCAGGGCGATGCCGATCGCGCGATCGAAGCGGCGCACCGCGCCTTCCTGGCGCCGGAATGGGCCGGTCTGACGGCGACCCAGCGCGGCGCCCTGCTGCGCCGGCTGGCCGAGCTGATCGAGCGCAACGTCGACCGGCTGGGCGCCATCGAGCAGCGCGACAACGGCAAGCTGATGGCCGAGGTCAGCGGGCAGGTGCGCAACGTCGCCCAGTGGTTCCACTACTACGCCGGCCTCGCCGACAAGGTTCAGGGCGCCGTCGTGCCGATCAACAAGGCCGACGTCTTCAACTACGTGAAGTACGAGCCGCTCGGCGTCGTCGTCGCCATCACGCCGTGGAACTCGCCGCTGGCGCTGACCACCTGGAAGATGGCGCCGGCGCTGGCCGCCGGGAACACCATCGTCATCAAGCCGTCGGAATACACCTCCGCCTCCATCCTGGAACTGGCGAAGCTGGCCCACGAGGCGGGCTTCCCGCGCGGCGTCGTCAACGTCGTCACCGGCTTCGGCGGCGAGGTCGGCGAGCCGCTGGTCCGCCACCGCCTGACCGCCAAGGTCGCCTTCACCGGCGGCGACATCGGCGGCCAGCGCGTCAACGAGGCGGCGGCGCCGGGCCTGAAGAAGGTGACGCTGGAACTGGGCGGCAAGTCGCCGAACATCGTCTTCGACGACGCCGACCTCGACCAGGCGGTGAAGGGTGCCATCTCCGGCGTGTTCGGCGCGTCGGGCCAGACCTGCATGGCCGGCTCGCGCCTGCTGGTGCAGCGGACCATCCACGACGCCTTCGTGGAGAAGCTGGTCGCGGCGGCGGGCGAGGCGCGCATCGGCGATCCGTCGAAGATGGAGACGCAGATCGGCCCCATCGCCACCCGCGCGCAGTGGGAGAAGATCCTGCGGATGATCGAGATGGCCAAGGCGGAGGGCGCGGTCTGTGCGCTCGGCGGTCACGCCCTGTCGGGACCGGAGTACGGCCAGGGGCAGTTCGTGGCGCCGACCATCTTCACCGGCGTCCGCAACGACATGCGCATCGCCCAGGAGGAGGTGTTCGGCCCGGTCCTCTGCGTCATCCCCTTCGAGGACGAGGAGGACGCGCTGCGCATCGCCAACGACGTCGAGTTCGGTCTGGCGGCGGGCGTGTGGACGCGCGACCTGCACCGCGCGATGCATTGTGTGGACCGGCTGCGCGCCGGGACGGTGTGGGTGAACAACTACCGCTCCACCAGCTTCACCACGCCCTTCGGCGGCTACAAGCGCTCCGGCCTCGGCCGCGAGGGCGGCGTGGAGGCGATCAAGGAGTATCTCCAGACCAAGAGCGTCTGGATCACCACCAAGCCCAACCGCGCCAACCCCTTCGTGCTCGGCTGAGGCCGGGCCTGCAGGGGCCTTGCCCCGGGAGCATTCCCATGTCCGAAGCGACCATCGATACCGCCGCCGGCTGGTGGCGGACGTCGATCATCGACATCCATCCAGGTTCGATCCGGGTGCGCGGCTACGCCATCGAGGAGCTGATCGGCACGATCGGCTTTCCCGACATGGTCTGGCTGATGCTGCGCGGCGACCTGCCGACGCCGGCGCAGGGCCGTCTGCTGGGCGCCGCGCTGGTCGCGGCGGTGGACCACGGGCCTCAGGCGCCGTCCATCGCCACGGCCCGCATGGCCGCCACCTGCGGCGTCGGGCTGAACAACGCCATGGCCTCCGGCATCAACGCGCTGGGCGACGTCCATGGCGGCGCCGGCCAGCAATGCATGGAGCTGTACGCGGCCATCGCCGCCCGCATGGCGGAGGGTGCCACCCTGGCCGCGGCGGCGGACGCCGAGATCGCCGCCCGGCTGGAGCGGCGCGAGCACATCCCCGGCTTCGGCCACCGCTTCCACCCCGTCGATCCCCGCGCCGGCCGCCTGCTGGCCCTGGTGGAGGAGGCTGCGGGCGAGGGGGCGGTGACCGGACAGGCGGCCGCCATCGGCCGCGCCGTCGAGGACGCGCTGGCCGCGCGCAAGGGCAAGCGCGTGCCGATGAACATCGACGGCGCCACCGCCGTGGTGTTCGCCGACCTCGGCTTTCCGCCGGGGCTCGGCCGCGGGCTGTTCGTGCTGTCCCGCTCGGTCGGCATCCTGGCGCACGCCTGGGAACAGTCGCAGCAGGGCGGCCGGATCAAGGGCCCGATGCCGCCGTCCATCCCCTACCGCTACAACGGCGCCGCGCCGCGCCCGGTGCCGGGAGGCGGCGCATGACCGGCCCGTCCGCCGACACCCCGCTGCCCCTGGCCGGCGTCAAGGTGCTCGACTTCGGCCACACGGTGATGGGGCCGTCCTGCGCCATGATCCTCGCCGACCTCGGCGCCGACGTGGTGAAGATCGAGCCGGTGCCCAACGGCGAGCCCACCCGCCATCTGAAGGGCTTCGGCACCGGCTATTTCGGCTATTTCAACCGCAACAAGCGCTCGGTCGCCGTCGACCTGAAGTCGCCGGAGGGCCGCGAGATCGCCCGCCGCCTCGTCGCCGAGACCGACGTGCTGGTGGAGAATTTCGCCCCCGGCACGATGGACCGGCTGGGGCTGGGCGCCGAGACGCTGGCCGGCGTCAATCCGCGCCTGATCTACGCCAGCCTGAAGGGCTTCCTCGATGGCCCCTACGCCGGGCGCCTCGCGCTCGACGAGGTGGTGCAGATGATGACCGGGCTCGCCTACATGACCGGGCCGAGCGGCCGGCCGCTGCGCGCCGGCACGTCGGTGGTCGACATCACCGGCGGCATGTTCGCGGTCATCGCCATCCTGGTGGCGCTGCGCGAGCGCGAGCGGACCGGCCGGGGACAAACGGTCGAATCCGCGCTTTTCGAGACCACGGTGTTCCTGATGGGGCAGCATCTCTGCTACGCCGCCCAGTCGGACGCGCCGATCCCGCCCATGCCGGAGCGCGTGTCGGCCTGGGCGGTCTACGAGACCTTCCACACCGCCGACGGGCGGCCGATCTTCGTCGGCATCACCACTGACAGCCATTGGGAGCGCTTCTGCGCCACCATCGACCGGCCGGACCTGCGCGACGATCCGCAGTTCCGCACCAACAACGACCGCATCGCCGCCCGGCCGCGTCTGCTGCCGCTGCTGACGGCGCTGTTCGGCGGCCTGTCGATGGAGGAGGCGGTGTCGGTGTGCGAGCGCGCCCGCATTCCCTTCGCCCCGATCGCCCGGCCGGAGGATCTGTTCGACGACCCGCATCTGCGGGCGACCGGCGGGCTGATGCCGACCACTTTGCCCAACGGAGTGCGGACCGCGCTGCCGCGGCTGCCGATCCATGTGGCGGACGCGGATCTGGCGATCCGCCGCGATCCGCCGCGCGTGGGCCAGGACACGCGCGCCGTGCTGGCCGAAGCCGGCTACGACCCGGCGGCGGTCGAGCGGCTGGTTGAGGCCGGGGTCATCGTGGCCGATGGCACCACCAACGGCACCACCAACGGCACCACCGACCGTGCACCGGGCAAGAATCAGAAACGCCTCGCCGGATGAAGCGGGACAGGTCAGGAGACAAATGAAATGACGGAGGAAACCAGGATGAGCCCGGCCGGCAACAACACCGACAACAACACCGCCAGCGACAACGAAATCAGCGATCTGGTGATCGTCGGCTGCGGCATCGCCGGGCTTTCGGCGGCGGTGACGGCGCTGCAGGCCGGCCTCTCGGTCACCCTGCTGGAGCGGGCGCCGGAGGAGGATTTCGGCGGCAACTCGCGCTGGACCGAAGCCTACATGCGGATGAAGAACGATTCCGAGGTCGCCGACGATTTCGAGGAGCATTTCGCCGCCAACGCCGGGCTGAACATCGACCCCAACGTGCTGGCCGCCGCCGCCGAGCCCTACGAGTATTGGCCCGATTACGTGAAGGCGCACCCCTTCCCCGATCCGGAAGTGATCGCCCGCTTCGCCGAGCGGGTGCCGCCGACCATCGGCTGGCTGAAGGAGTTCGGCCTGCGCTTCGAGCCGCAGCCGATCTATCTGCTGACCCAGAACACCCAGCGCATCGCCGCCCAGGGCGGCGGCCTCGCCCTGATCGAGCGGCTGATGGCCGAGGCGAAGGCGCTCGGCGCCCGCGTTCTCTACCGCACCACCGCGCTCGACCTGCTGCGCGACGGGCAGGGCCGCATCGGCGGCGTCCACGCCACCGGGCCGGACGGCCTGCGCGTCGCCATCCGCGGTCGCTCGACGGTCCTGGCCTCGGGCGGCTATCAGGGCAACACCGAGATGATGACCCGCTAC
The DNA here is from genome assembly GCF_005222205.1 of Azospirillum brasilense. Taxonomy (NCBI): domain Bacteria; kingdom Pseudomonadati; phylum Pseudomonadota; class Alphaproteobacteria; order Rhodospirillales; family Azospirillaceae; genus Azospirillum; species Azospirillum brasilense. The sequence continues at coordinate 822,725 of NZ_CP032346.1, forward strand.
ATGGGGGCGCGCGCCAAGCATGTGCGGCCGGTGGCGCGCGGCGGCTACTACAACCGCGGCGAGGGCATCCGCATGGCGCTCGACGCCGGGGCGGCGCCGGCCGGCGATTTCGGCTCCTACCACGCCGAGCCGGTCGATCCGCGCTCCCGCCAGCCCGAGGCGGTGATCTTCATCTGGCCCTACGGCGTGCTGGTCAACAAGCGGGGCGAGCGCTTCCTCGACGAGGCGCCGGGCACCGCCGACGCCACCTACGACCACATCACGCGCGTCGTCGCCGACCAGCCGGACGGGCTCGCCTACGTCCTGTTCGACGATCAGGTGGAGGACATCCCGCGCTGGCGCACCAGCATCCGCAGCGACGTGCCGGCCATCGAGGCGCCAACGCTCGACGCCCTGATCGAGAAGCTCGGCCTGCCGGCGGACGCCACCAGGGCGACGGTCGCCGCCTACAACGCCGCCTGCCCGTCCGACGCCGCCGGTTTCGACCCGACGCGGGTGGACGGTCTGGCGACGACCGGGCTGACCCCGCCCAAGACCAACTGGGCGCGCCCGCTGGTCAAGGGGCCGTTCCGTGCCTTCCCCATCGTCTCGGCCAACTGCTTCACTTTCGGCGGGCTGAAGGTGGACGTGGACGCCCGCGTTCTGGACGGCAACGGCCAGCCGATGCCCGGCCTCTACGCGGCGGGCGAGACCGTCGGCCTCTACCACCAGGTCTACACCGGCTCGACCTCGGTCCTGCGCGGCGCCGTGTTCGGCCGGCTCGCGGCCCAGCACGCCGCCCAGAGCATGGCCGAACCCCGGAACGCCGGCTGACCATCATGAGAAAATCTCGGGTCCAAAGATTCATTGGGAGGAAATCGTGAAGCGCTACGCCGTGACGGCGGCCATCGCCGCCTGCCTGCTCGCCCAGACCTATTCCGCACCGGCCCACGCCCAGGGCGCCGCCTACAGCGACGGCAAGATCAAGATCGGCATCCTGACCGATCTGTCGGGCCAGCTCTCCGACAGCACCGGACAGGGATCGATCGCCGCCGCGCAGATGGCGGTGGAGGATTTCGGCGGCGCCGTCAACGGCACGCCCGTCGAGCTGATCTTCGCCGACCATCAGAACAAGGCCGACATCGGCGCTTCGACGGCGCGGCGCTGGTACGACGTCGATCAGGTGGACGCCATCATCGACGTCCCGAACTCCGCGGTGGCGCTGGCCGTGCAGCAGATCACCAAGGAGGCCAACCGCGTCGCCATCTTCTCCTCCCCGGCCAGTTCGGACCTGACCGGCAAGGCCTGCACACCGAACGGGCTGCATTGGACCTACGACACCTACGCCCTCGCCCACGTGACGGCCGAGGCGGTGGTGGCCTCGGGCCTGAGCAGCTGGTTCTTCCTGACCTCCGACTACGCCTTCGGCCATGCGCTGGAGCGTGACACCGGCGCCGTCGTCGAAAGCCAGAAGGGCAAGGTCCTGGGCAGCGTCCGGGTGCCCGCCAACAACGCCGACTTCTCGTCCTTCCTGCTCCAAGCCCAGGCGTCGCCGGCGAAGGTCGTGGCGCTCGCCACCGCCGGGGCCGACACCCAGAACGCGATCAAGCAGGCGGCGGAGTTCGGGCTCGGCCAGTCGGGCAAGAACATCGTGGCGCTGCTGCTCGCCATCAGCGAAGTCCACGCGCTGGGCCTGCCGGCAACCCAGGACATCATGCTGACCACCCCCTTCTACTGGGACATGAATGACGAGACGCGCGCCTTCTCCAAGCGCTTCTTCGAGAAGCGCAAGGCGATGCCGACCTTCTATCAGGCCGGCGTCTACGGTGCCGTCAGCCATTACCTGAAGGCGATCAAGGCCGCCGGAACGGACGCCGCCCCCGACGTCATGAAGACGATGAAGGCGACCCCGGTGAACGATTTCATGACCAAGAACGGCTCGGTGCGCGAGGACGGCCGGGTGCTGCGCGACATGCATCTGTTCCAGGTCAAGACCCCTGCGGAATCCAAGGCGCCGTGGGATTATTACAAGCTGGTCCGCAGCGTTCCCGCCGACCGCGCCTTCCGCCCGCTGTCGGAAAGCGACTGCCCGCTCGTCAAGAAGATGTAAGGCGAAACACGCCGTCGGGGCGCGGCGCTTCTGCGCCGCGGCCCCGGCGGCGTCGCGCCCCTTGCGCAGACGGCGCGAGGCCGGCTCATCACCGGGAAAGGACAGACATGACCACCGGACACACGGCAAGCAGCCACATGACCGGGCACACCGGCGACATCATCCTGGAAGCGCGTGGCCTGACGATGGAGTTCAAGGGCTTCATCGCGGTGAAGGAGGTGAACCTCCAGGTTTGCCGCGGCACCATCCACGCGCTGATCGGCCCCAACGGCGCCGGCAAGAGCACGGTCTTCAACCTGCTGACCAAGTTCCTGACACCGACGCGCGGCCAGATCCTCTACAAGGGGCGCGACATCACCGCCATGAAGCCCGCCGACGTGGCGCTGCTCGGCATGGTGCGCTCCTTCCAGATCTCCGCCGTCTTCCCGCACCTCAGCGTGCTGGAGAACGTCCGCGTCGCGCTGCAGCGGCCGCGCGGCACCAGCTTCCATTTCTGGAAGCCGGAGGCCAGCCTGTACGACCTGCACGCCCGCGCCGAGGAGCTGATCGAGGCGGTGAACCTGACCCCCTGGGCCGGCCACACCGCCGCCGAGCTGCCCTACGGCCGCAAGCGCGCACTGGAGATCGCCACCACGCTGGCGCTCGACCCGGAGGTGATGCTGCTCGACGAGCCGCTGGCCGGCATGGGCCACGAGGACATTGAAGGCACCGCCGCGCTGATCAAGCGCGTGTCGGCCGACCGCACCATCCTGATGGTGGAGCACAACCTGTCGGTCGTCGCCCACCTGTCGGACACCATCACCGTGCTCCGCCGCGGCGAGATCCTGGCCGAGGGCGCATACGACGTCGTATCGCGCAACCCGCAGGTCATGGAAGCCTACATGGGAACCGGACATGCCTGACGGGATGCGCAAGACGACCGCCGGGACTGGAACGGCGATGCTCGGGATCGCCGATCTGCACGGCTTCTATGGCGAGAGCCACGTGCTGCACGGCGTCAGCATCGAGGTGCGGCAGGGGGAGGTGGTGACCCTGCTCGGCCGCAACGGCGCCGGCAAGACCTCCACCATGCGCGCCATCATGGGCATCATGGGCAAGCGCACCGGCTCGATCCGCTTCCAGGGCAAGGAGCTGATCGGCATGGCGCAGCACAGGATACCCCGCCTCGGCATCGGCTACGTGCCGGAGGAGCGCGGCATCTTTTCCTCGCTCAGCGTGGACGAGAACCTGATGCTGCCGCCGGTGGTGAAGTCCGGCGGCATGACCGTGCCGCAGATCTACGAGCTGTTCCCCAACCTGCAGGGCCGCGGCACCACCCAGGGCACACGCCTGTCGGGCGGCGAGCAGCAGATGCTGGCCATCGCGCGCATCCTGCGCACCGGCGCCGACCTGATCCTGCTCGACGAGCCGACCGAGGGTCTCGCCCCCGTCATCATCGAGCAGATCGGGGTGGCGGTGCGGGCGCTGAAGCAACGCGGCTTCACCATCGTGCTGGTGGAGCAGAATTTCCGCTTCGCCGCGACCATCGCCGACCGCCATTACGTGATGGAGGAAGGCCATGTCGTGGACATGATCCCCAACGACCAGCTCCACGCCAACATGGACAAGCTCCACACCTATCTCGGCGTGTGAGCGGGAGAAGAACGCCCGATGTCCCAACTGCTCGGCATTCCGCCGCAGGCCCTGTTCGGCCAGCTTCTGCTCGGCCTGATCAACGGCTCCTTCTACGCGTTGCTCAGCCTCGGGCTGGCCGTGATCTTCGGCATGCTCAACGTCGTCAACATGGCGCACGGCGCCCTGTACATGGTCGGCGCCTTCGTGGCGTGGCTGCTGCTGACCTACGCCGGTGTCGGCTACTGGGGGGCGCTGGTTCTGGCGCCGCTGGCGGTCGGGCTGGTCGGACTGGCGCTGGAACGCACGCTGCTGCGCCGGCTCTACAAGGTCGATCATCTCTACGGCCTGCTGCTGACCTTCGGCCTCGCGCTCATCTTCGAGGGCGCCTTCCGCCATCACTATGGCGTGTCGGGACAGCCCTACCCGATCCCGGACCTGCTGCGGGGCGGCACCAACCTCGGCTTCATGTATCTGCCGACCTACCGCGGCTGGGTGGTGGCGGCCTCGCTGCTGGTCTGCCTGGGCACGTGGTTCGCCATCGAGCGGACCAGGCTGGGCGCCTATCTGCGGGCGGCCACCGAGAACCCGACCCTGGTCCAGGCCTTCGGCATCAACGTGCCGGTGATGGTGTCGCTGACCTACGGCTTCGGGGTGGCGCTGGCCGGTCTGGCCGGGGTGCTGGCGGCACCGATCTATCAGGTCTCGCCGATGATGGGGTCGAACCTGATCATCGTCGTCTTCGCGGTGGTGGTGATCGGCGGCATGGGCTCGATCCTCGGCGCCATCGTCACCGGACTGGGGTTGGGGCTGCTGGAGGGGCTGACCAAGGTCTTCTACCCGGAAGCCTCCAACATCGTCGTCTTCGTCATCATGGCTGTGGTGCTGATGGTCAAGCCCGCCGGCCTGTTCGGGCGGGAGAGATAAGCCATGAGCCTGCAAACCAGGGACACGCTGCACGAAGGCCTCGCCATGCGCGGCGGCTCGCCGAAAATCCTGCTGACCGGAGCCCTGCTGCTTCTGGCGGTCCTGGCGCCCTACGCCCTGTACCCGGTCTTCCTGATGAAGGTGCTGTGCTTCGCGCTGTTCGCCTGCGCCTTCAACCTGCTGATCGGCTTCGCCGGGCTGCTGAGCTTCGGCCACGCCGCCTTCTTCGGTGGGGCGGCCTACGTCGCCGCCCATGTGGTCAAGGAATGGGGCTGGTCGCCCGAGGCCGGGCTGCTCACCGCCACCGCGGCGGCCGGGGGGATGGGGCTGGTCTTCGGCCTACTCGCCATCCGCCGGCAGGGCATCTACTTCGCCATGATCACGCTGGCGCTGAGCCAGATGATCTTCTTCCTGGCCCTGCAACTGCCCTTCACCCATGGCGAGGACGGCATCCAGGCGGTGCCGCGCGGGCATCTGTTCGGGCTGTTCGACCTCAGCCAGCCGCTGACGATGTACTACACGGTGCTGGCGATCTTCCTCGGCGGCTTCGCCCTGATCTGGCGCGCGGTGCATTCGCCCTTCGGTCAAGTGCTGAAGGCGATCCGCGAGAACGAGCCGCGCGCCGTGTCGCTCGGCTACCGGACGGAGCGCTACAAGCTGCTGGCCTTCGTGCTGTCGGCGAGCCTCGCCGGACTGGCCGGCGGGACCAAGGCGCTGGTGTTCCAGCTCGCCTCGCTGACCGACGTGACGTGGCAGATGTCCGGCGAGGTGGTGCTGATGACGCTGCTCGGCGGCATGGGCACGCTGCTCGGCCCGGTGGTGGGGGCGGCCATCGTCGTCACGCTGGAAAGCTATCTGGCGGCCACCAGCCTGCCGGTCCCGGTGGTGATCGGTGCCATCTTCGTCGTCTGCGTGCTGGTCTTCCGCCGCGGCATCGTGGGTGAGTTGCTGCATCGCCTGCCCGGAAAGGGGAAACGCTGACGCCCCGCCTGGACGGACGTCATCTGCCGCTGCGCCACTCGATTTCCGGCGCTCTGGTCGGCGCGCCGGTGGTCACGGCGCTCCTGCTGCGCAAACGCTAAAGCGAACTTCCGTTCGCTTTAGACTCACATCGCCTCACTTGCCGGCGGGCTTCGGCCGCATGTGCGGCCGGGACCGCCGTCGCGATCCAAAGCGGATTGCAATCCGCTTTAGGTCGACGACAATCCCCATCCGGCGGCCGAGCGCCACGGGCTGGAGACGTCGGACGGCAACGCCCTGTACACCGTGTGGCGGACGAGGCGCTGGACGCCGTCACGGCAGCGGCATCGTCAACGTCACCCAGGTGCCGGCCTGCCGACGGTCGTAGGTCAACCGCGCTCCCAGGCTGTTCGCCATCGCCTGGACGATCCGGGTGCCAAGGCCGGTTCCCCGCGGGGCGTCGTCGCGGGAGAAGCCGACACCGTCGTCCTCCACGCTCACCGACAGGGCCCCATCGGCGGCCGTGGCCCGGACGCGGACGCTGCCGGTCCGGCCGTCCGGATAGGCGTATTTGCAGGCGTTGGTGACCAGCTCGGTCACGATGACCGCCAGGGACACGGCCTGATCGGTCGGCACCGACACGGCGTCGGCGATGACGGTGAAACGGTCTGGGCGCCGGGAGGCCATCGCGGTGTGCATCCCGGCGAGAAGCGTTTCCAGATAGAGGTCGATGCGGACGGAGCGCACGTCGTCGGAGGTGTAGAGGCTTCGGTGGATGCCGGCGATGGCGATGATCCGCGCCTGGGTCTCCCCCAGCGCGGCGCGGGCCTCGGGGTCGGACAGGTCCGATCGCTGCATCTGTATGAAGGCGCCCACCAGGGCCAGACTGTTGGCGACGCGGTGGTTGACCTCGCGCAGCAGAAGCTCCGCACGGTCCCGCGCGGCGCGCACCTCCCGCTCCGCGCGTTCCCGTTCCCGGCGCAGATGGGCCTTCTCGCGGGCCTGCTCGATGGCCGCCACCAGCAGGTCGAAGAAGCCTTCACCGGCCTCCTTGGGGACGTAGTCGTCCGCGCCGGCCTTCAGCGCCGCGACGGCCACCCGCGTGTCGCCGGCGCCGGTGACGTAGACGACCGGCGGCGCGTCCTCGCGCGACAGCAGGTCGGGGAGAATGTCCAGCCCGTTCGCCCCCGGCATCTCGTGATCCAAGCCGACCACCGCGATGCCGCCCCGCTCCAGCCGCTCCAACCCCTCCCGACCGTCCTTGGCGCACTCGACGGCGTAGCCGCGCCTCTCGAGCTTCCGTTGCACCAGCCGCGCCATGACGACGTCGTCGTCGATGTAGAGGATGCGGACGGCCGGCTCGGTCATGCCTCCGCCTCCGGAATCTGCATGACGGAAAAGAGCAGTTCCAATTTCCGGATCGCCGCGGCGAAGCCATCGTAGTTCACCGGCTTGGTGACGTAGACATTGGCCCCGATGTCGTAGCAGCGCCGGATCTCCTGCCGATCGTCGGTGGTCGTCAGCACCACGACGGGAAAGCGCCGGGTGTGGGGATTGGCCTTGAGCCTCGCCAGGATATCGATCCCCGTCATGTCGGGAAGGTTCAAGTCCAGGAGGATCAGAAGCACCCGCCCCATGCTGGCCCGCCCGCTTCCGTCCGGACCGAACAGGTAGGCGAGCGCGCTCGTGCCGTCGGCGAAGGGAAGGATGTCGTTGGTGACGCCGGTCCGCCGGATGTTCTTCTCGATCAGCCGGGCATGCCCTTCGTCGTCCTCAATCATGACGATGCGCACCGGCTCACTGTCACGCGCCATGAGCGAGCGTCTCCGATGACAGGGCTAGGACTCCAGGAAGGCTTATGCGAAAGACGCTGCCCTGTCCAGGAACCGATTCGACGGTGACCTCACCCTGCAGGCGCCGGACCAGCGTCCGGACATAGGCCAGCCCGATCCCCTCCCCGGGCCGATCCTGCACGCCGGACCGGCGGAACAGCTCGAAGATGCGCTCGTGATCCTGCGAAGCGATTCCGCGCCCGTTGTCGGCGACCTCGAAGACCAGGCGGTCCCCCTCGGCCCGCCCGCGGATGGCGATCCGCCCCGTCCTTGCCGGATCGAGATACTTGATCGCGTTGTCGAGCAGGTTTCCGAACACCTGCTCCAGGGCGAGCCGATCCGCCACCAGGACCGGCAGGGGGCTTTCGATGTCGATGGCGCAGCGCTGCTCGCCCGCCTGATGACGGAGGCTGGAGACCACATTTTCCAGCAGGGCCTGCATGGAGACAGGCTCCGGGATCAGCACCCGTCCGCCCTGGCGCGCCAGGGCGAGGATGGCGTTGATCAGCCGGTCCATCTTCGCCGTCGAGGCGCGGATAAAGCCGATGGCCTCCGGCAGGTCCTCCTCCACCGCCCGACGCGCCTCCGACGCCACGGCGTCGCCGTCGTTTCGCAGCAGGCGGGCGAAATGGGCGCGCACGCTCTCCAGCCCCGCCTCGAACTCGCCGGTGAAGCCCATCACGTTCACCAGCGGCGCGCGCAGGTCGTGGCTGACGATGTAGGCGAAGCGCTGGATCTCGCCGTTGGCCCGCTGCAGCTCCATCGTGCGCTCGCAGACGCGCTGTTCCAGGGAATCGTTGAGCGCCCGGATCGCGTGCTGCGCCCGCATGAGGTCGCGCGTGTAGCGGAACGCGATCCAGACGGCGCCGCCGACGACCAGCACGATGAACAGGCCGCCCAGATTGGCCACCCAGCCCGACGCTCTGGCCTGCCCGATCAGGGCGGCGAGCTGGGTGTCGAGCTGCGCGTCGGCGGGGGTGATCAGGTCGGCGAGCGAGCGTCTGGCGTCGTCCATCAGCATCATGCCGCGGTCGGTGCGCACGATGGCCAGCGCCTCGTCCCGGCGTCCGGCCTCCATCAGCGCGATGGTCTGGGCCAACTCCTCCTGCTTGGCGGCGGCGAGGACGGCGAGGCGGTCGACGATGCGCAACTCACCGGCACTTCCGTCGCCAAGGTCGCGCAGCCGGGCGATCGTTGCGTCGACCGCGGTGATGGCGGCCTCGTAGGGCTTGAGATAGTGGCGGTCTTCGGTGAGCAGATACCCACGCTGACCGATCTCGGCGTCCTGCAACTGGCTGAGCAGCGTCCCGGCGGCGACCCGCAAGGCGGTGGTACGGCCGACGGACCGTGAAAACTGCCGCGTGCTTTCGGCCAGCCACCCCGACATCGCGACGATTCCCAGGAGGGTCAACGCAGCGGCGAGCAGCATCAGAAGGGCACGCCGGGTGACGGTGGCGCTGAACGTGTGCATCGCGGACGACCGACCGCAGCGGGATGAGGTGGATTCCTATAGCAAGTCGACGCGTTCCTGGCAATTTCAGCCGCACCTGAACGTTGCCGATTGCCCGGCTTCACGACCGGACCGGGCAGTTTGTGCCCATAGGCAGAGTCCGACCAAGCGAAAGGCGAGCGCATCGGCGTCAAGCTTGTCCGAAAGACACCCCATGGAAGCCCGTTGCCGCGGTGCGCGGCGCCGCGCGGTCATGGCACAACCTTTGCTACTCCCCGGCGGCACGTGGCTGGAGCCACGAACCGCAGTGGAGGGGAACGTGCAAGTCCTTGGGTACCATGGGGCCGCTGGCCAGACCGTCGTCTCGGATCGCGGCAGGATGCCAAGCGCCGGCCAAACCGCGGATTCGCCCGATTTCTCGGATCTGTTGTCGGCAAACGCCTCCCCATCGCCAACCCCCATGGCGGCGCCCGCCTCGGCCGAGCGGGCCGAGAGCGGCGCGATTGCCCGCATGCAGGAGGAACTGGCCGCATACAAGCGCGAACGGGACAAGGTCGTCCGGAACCGGACGAGCGACCCGCCGGCGTTTCAGATGGCGCTGCCCGTCAACGACCGCGGCTACATGCCCTACGTGACGGCCGACCAGCAGAAGCTGATGGACCGCATCACCGACTCCTATCTTGGCCGGCCGCAGCACGAGATGGAGAGGATGTGGGACGAGCTGAGGGCTAACGGCCTGACGCCGGAGCAGCTCGCGCGCACCGCGGCCTATTTCGTCAATCTCGACGGCGAGGTCGTCAGCCGGGCCGTGGCGACCGGAGGCCAGCGAACCGCCCAGCAGGGCAGCACCGCCTGGACGGCATCGAGCGTCTGAGGACGCAGCCCAGGCGGGACTCCGGCCGGAGGAGCCGACGTTCGTGGCCGGCACCGGCTACGTGGCGCCGGTCTCCGGCTTTTGCGCATCGCCTTCCCCGCCCTCCAGGATGAGTTGCGACCGGAGGTCGGCGGGCGCCCCCTCCGCCCAGATCAGCAGGGCGTCAAGAGCCGGGCACAGGGACTGGCCCCATTCCGTGAGATGATACTCGACCTTCGGCGGAACCTGATGGTGAACGATGCGCCCGACCACGCCGTCGCTCTCGAGCTGGCGAAGCTGCTGGATCAGCATCTTCTGGGAAATGCCGGGGATGGCCCGCTCAAGATCGGAGAAGCGTCGCACCTGACCGCCGAACAGCTGGAACAGGATCACGAGCTTCCACCGGCCTTCCAGGACGCGGAGCACGTTCTGCACGCTCTGGGCCGCCGACCCCGCCGTGTAGGAGGCACGCTTACCTTCCGGTAAGTACCTTACTTTTTCGTCGGTTCTTGTCATCTGGAAAGCCTAATAGCACCCTGTCTCCGAAGCAACACAGTTCCGGAGAGAACCCATGGCCCATGACCTTCCTCCCGCGATCGCCGCCTATGTCGCGGCCAACGCCCGGCTCGACGCCGAGGGCATGCTCGCGGCGTTCGCACCACGCGCGGTCGTCCTCGACGATGGCGGTCGACATGAAGGACGGGAGGAGATCAAGGCCTGGATTCGGAGAGCGACACTCGACAGCCGGGCGGTCTTCAGCCCCAAGGCCTGGCGCGACGAGGACGGCCGCATCGTGGCGGACGGCTTGACCACAAGCGATTTCAGCGGCAGCCCGATCCGCTTCACCTTCCGCTTCCGGCTGGAGGGCGGAGCGATTGCCGCTCTGGAGATCGCCTGATGGCCGCCCGCATCGACCCCATCGAGTTCCAGGGACGCCGCGTCGTCGTCACCGGCGGCACCAAGGGCACCGGCCGGGCGACCGTCCAGAGGTTCGTGGCGGGCGGCGCCCAGGTCCTGACGGCCGCGCGCAAGGGCGCCGACGATCCGTCGGGCGCCCGGTTCGTGGAGGCGGACCTGACCACCCCGGAGGGAACCCGGACACTCGCCGAGGCGGCCATGGAGATCCTTGGCGGCGTCGACGTGCTCGTCCATGTCCTGGGTGGTTCCGCCTCGCCCAGCGGCGGCTTCGCCGCCCTGACGGACGATCATTGGCGCGCCGAACTCGACCTGAACCTGTTTGCCGCGGTGCGGCTCGACCGGGCCCTGCTGCCGGGGATGATCGCCCGCGGCAGCGGCACGGTCATCCACGTCTCGTCCATCCAGCGCCGGCTGCCGTTGCACGACTCCACGACCGCCTACGCGGCCGCCAAGGCGGCCTTGACGACCTACAGCAAGGCGTTGTCGAAGGAACTCGGACCGAAGGGATTGCGGGTCAACGTCGTCTCGCCGGGCTGGATCCACACGGAGGCCGCCGACGCCCTGATGGCCCGCATCGCAGCCAGCACCGGCGGAACGACGGAGGAGGCGCGCCAAAGCATCCTGGACGCTCTTGGAGGCATCCCGCTGGGACGCCCGGCCCGGCCCGAGGAGGTGGCGGACCTCATCGCCTTCCTGGCCTCGGATCGCGCCGCCGCCATCCACGGCGCGGAACACGTCATCGACGGCGGGACGATCCCAACGGTCTGACCCATCCTCGCCCCGCGGCGACGACCGGGCGGACGGCCGCGCCACCGGTTCAGCCGCGCCTCCGGTGCCCGACGCCGCCGTGCCATCGGCAATCCGCCGTATTCGCTGGAGCGGAGCGGCGGATTGCTGATAGGTTGAGCGAGGCTTCAACCGGTGAAGGGGGTGTCTTGGATGCCGCTGACGGAAAGGACCGCCCAGGGCGATCAATATGTCCTTCCCGGCGCGGAACGCCGGACCGAGCCCGGCCTCCCCTACGCCGCGGAACCCAACGGCCAGCTCGCCCTTCATTTCTACGAGCCGCCCCGGGCCGACGAGCGGGACCCCGGCAAGCCGCTTCCCTTGCCGCGCCCCCTCCCCCGCCCCACACCGATCAGCGACGGTCCGCTCGCCGGCCGCGTTGCGTTCTTCCCGCAGGTCATGAATGATGTGACCGAAGCTTTCCGAGCGTTTTCCGGCGTGACGAAAGAAGGCCGCGATTGAGCGTTCGGGAATGATCCCCCGCTCCTGATCGCGGTCCGCCGAGCATCCAAGGATCGACGTCCATGCCTTTTGACAATCCGGCGGGTGATCGGGCCCGTCGGCAAGCACGGTTCGGCAAGTCAGCCCAACGGCACGCCGCTCAGGGAACGCCGGCGCCCTCGCAACCCAAGGTGAACGGCTCCGCCCAGCAGAAGCACGCCCAGTGGCTTGCCCGGGCCAGCGACGCCGAGCGGTCCGGCGATTCCGTCGAAGCCGAGACCTGCCGCCAGTATGCGGAGCATTGGTTCCGCGTGGCCCACGACCGCAACGACGTCTGAGGTCCGTTGATCCGGCGCTGGCGGAGTCCAGTGCCGACCTGGACTGGGCTGAGCCACAGGGCCTCCCTTCACAGACGCCGATGCTTCGGGCACGAGCAGCATCGCCACCGCTAATCGGCGACGCGCAGGCGGGACCGGGGATCGTTCGGCCCGTCCTTCGATCCCAAACCGCTCATGGCCGCGTCGATCTCCTCCATGCTGTAAGCCATGGATGGCGCCAGGTTCGTGACGTGGTGGTCCCATTGCATCCGGCAGGAGATGTAGGCCTCGGCGCCGGCCTGCCCGTCGGCCGTGACCTGGATCCCCGCCTGCCGAAGCCGCTGCAGGGCAGCGTGGTAGCGTGCCCGCCAAAGGTCCCGGGTCTGCTGGTCCGGTTGGGCCTCCCGGTCCGGTGCCCCATGGGGAAGGAAGGTGTTCTCCAAGGAGACGAGGAGCAACATGGACGCTTCCCGGAGCTGCGCGACAGCTCCCGCCTCCCGCAGCCAGCGGTGCTTCTGATCATCTAGGGCGCTCCCGATCAGGCTCACCGTGTCCAACGCGACCAGCGTGGAACGGGACACCGAGTGGTAGGGATCATTGAAGCGGAAATAGAACAGCACCGGGTAGAAGTGGTGCGCCTCCTTGGCCTGGGTCATCTCGACACCGAGTTCCGACAGGTTCGTGTAGCCGCCGCTGAACTGCCCCTCGGGTCCGAGACGCGCCAGCAGTTCGGCGGCATCGCCTGTGCACCCTGAAAGGAAATGGATGTTCATGGCCAGCACGTTGCGCCTTTGGAGCGCCGTATACACCTGCATCAGATAGGTCAGCGTCAGCGACATCACCGACATGCCGATCAGCGAGTTGAACAGGAAAAGCAGCCGCGTGAGGCTCGTGTGCGGGGTGAAGTCACTCGCCCCGACGATGGCCATGCTGGTTCCCCCGGCATACATCGCGGTGACGAAGTCCGTGGGGGTCTCGCCGTTGGTGGCGCGGATGGAGGTGCCGAGTTCCGGGTGCATGATCAACGCCGCCCCGAGCGTCAGCCCGAGAGCCCAGACCCCGACCAGCAGCACGAGGATGACCGGACCACAGAAGGACAGAACGCTCCCGTGTCGAGAGCCAAGAAGCTTCGAGGCCTTGACGAAGCAAGCCCAGACCAGCCGCTCGACCCTGATTCCGATGATGCCGGTTCCGATCCGGGCGTAGAGCACGGTCAGAAAAATATCGAGCAAGATGATCAGGATCAGCAGTGCTCCAAGGCCCTGCTCCAGTCGTCCCACCATGGCGGCCTCCTGTCATCCCAACGGCTCCGTCGGGGTCATTGGGGCTGCCCGACCGGGCTGGTCGCCTCCGCGCTCTGCCCAGGCTCGATGCGCCACAGCTGCGTCTCAAGGCGCGGGCCGGTCTCGGGCTTGAACCAGTTCATGTCCTGAATGCGGGAACTGGTGACGTAGACGGTCCCGTCAGGCCCCTCCGAGAATGTGTCGGGCCAGCGCAACCGTTTGTCCTGCACGAGGGTGGTGACGCTGTTCCCCTCACGGACCTTCACGGCATCCTGCTCGATCGCGCTCAGATAAAGCCGTCCGCGCCCGTCGATCCAAAGACCGTCCGTCGGCTCGGTTTCGGCGGCACGCTCGACGCGAGCTTTGAGCTCCTTTTCGGACAGGCGTGGGTTTTCCAAGGCATCCGTCGGGATGCGATAGAGGGTCCGGCCGGTCAGCGCCTTCCAATAGAGCGTGCGCCCGTCGGGAGAGAGCGCGATGCTGTCGGCGGCAAATTCCACCCCGCGCCCGTCGGGCCGGCGCAACTCCCGCCCGTCGGTCTTCACCACCACATCCTTTTCCGGTTGGGTGCTCGGGTGGCCGTGGAGGACGCGTCGAGCCTTGCCGCTCTGCAGATCCACGACGACGAGAGCGCCCTTGGCCCCGGCGTCGGTCAGGTAGGCATGCCGCCCATCCGGCGAAAACCGGACATCGTTCAGGTAGCTGCCCTGGGGTGCGACCGTCTCGTCGAAGCGGATCACCTGGGCAACCTTGTTCGTCTTCAGGTCGATCCTGACGAGCTTGGGCCCGCCCTGCACGACGGGTGCCGTGGCCGGCGCGGCCGGGTCGACAACCCAGAGATTGCCCCGCGCGTCGGCCACGACGCTCTGGACGCACACGAAGTGATCCCCGGCCGCCATCTGGTTCTTCTTGGCGTTGCGCCAGGAGTTCCAGGCGTCATCCGGATAGGGCTTGATGTGGCCGTCGCGCGTCACCTCGGCGACCGAGATCGGTGCATCCTCCGTCCAGCGCGGAAAGTTGACGAAGATGCGCCCGTCCTTCGAAACGGTCACCCCGGTCACTTGGTGTTCGAAGCTGGCGACCTGCTCCAGGTGCGCCGTACCCTGAGATGGTGCGGCGCCCTGCTGCGCCATGGATGTGCCGGCCAGGAGCGTTCCGAAAAGCAGGGTCACCGTTGCGAGCCGTTGCATGTTCATTTCCATCGCGTGGCCGTGATCGCGTGGCCGTGATCGTGTGGCCGTGATCGTGTGGCCGAGATCGTGTGGGATGCGGCGGCCGTCTCACGGCGCAAACGCCGCTCGGACGCAGCCGTATCGTCGATGGTTCAAACCGGCCGTGCCTTCTCCTGCGCCTTCTCCTGCGGGGCGCGATTGGACACCGCGGCGAGGGCTGGTGCGGCCCGCATGTCCGGGGGCACCTTGAAATCCCTGGCTGCGCCACGCGCCGCCTGGACACCCTGCGGGAAGCCCGTCCGATCCCGGTAGGAGCGTGGCCGGTCACGGGGGCGGCGGTGGCGGGCCGTGACCCCCTGCGCGCCGATGATGTCGAGCAGCGTCACCCCCAGCACCGCCGCGAGAGCAATCCCGACGTTGTCGCGCTTCGGATTGTCATGCCGCATGGCCATCATCAGGGTGGCGATGTCGAGCCCGTCGCCGGCCACCCGGCTCCACAACCCAAGATGCTTGTCGGGCGAGAGCGAGACGATGCCGTGCCCGAGTTCGCGGACACCATAGGCCCGCACAAGGGCTTCCTTGCCCTCCATGCCAAGCGCCCGGGTGATGCGCTTCGCCGCGAACAGCTCCGTCACGCCGAGCGCGATGCTGTACCAGCCGAGTGCCCTGGCCAAGCGGTCGGCGGCTCCCAGCGAGCTGGGGCCGGCGTGGAGGACCTTCGGGTCGCCCTTGGACCGGGCGATGTTCGAGATGGTGTAAGTCACGTCTTCTCTCCCCGGTCTTCAAGGTTTCAGGACGACTTTGACGCAGCTGTCCTGCTTGTCGCGGAACACCTTGTACATCTCGGGCCCCTCATCGAGGCTCACGGTGTGGGTG
Source organism: Azospirillum brasilense (assembly GCF_005222205.1). NCBI lineage: Bacteria > Pseudomonadati > Pseudomonadota > Alphaproteobacteria > Rhodospirillales > Azospirillaceae > Azospirillum > Azospirillum brasilense. The sequence continues at coordinate 838,240 of NZ_CP032346.1, forward strand.
ATGACGAAGGATGGATCGATCTGCCCCTCCTCGATGCGGCGCAGGAGGTCGTCGGTCCAACGGTTGACGTGCGTCTGGCCCGTCCGGATGGTCAGCCCCTTGTTCATCAGCTGGCCCATCGGGATCTTGTCGACCAACCCGCCATAGACGCCCGGGATCGAAATCACCCCGGCCGGGCGGCAGACGTAGATCATCTCGCGAAGGACGTGCGGCCGGTCGCTTTCGGCGCCCAGCATCTGCTTGGCGCGGTCGTAGACCGTATCCGGCATGGACGGCGAGACATGGGCTTCCATGCCGATGGCGTCGATGCACTTCTCCGGGCCCAAGCCACCGGTGAGCTCGTTCAGACGCTCGACCACGCTCTCTTCGTCGAAGTTGATGGTGATGGCGCCACCGGCTTCCGCCATGTCCAGGCGCTCCGGCAGATGATCGATGGCGACCACCTGCTTGGCGCCGAGGAGGACGGCGCTGCGGATCGCCATCTGACCGACGGGACCGCAGCCCCAGATCGCGACGGTGTCGGTCGGTTGGATGTCGCACTGGACCGCGGCCTGCCAGCCGGTCGGGAAGATGTCACCCAGGAAGAGGACCTTCTCGTCCGGGATCCCATCCGGCACCTTGATGTGCGTCGCGTCGGCGAAGGGAACGCGGAGATATTCGGCCTGCCCGCCCGGATAGCCGCCGGTCAGATGCGTGTAGCCGAACAGGCCTGCGGTCGGGTGGCCGAAGACCTTGTCGGCGAGATACTTCTTGCGGTTGGTGGCCTCGCACACCGAGAAATTGCCGCGTTTGCACTGGTCGCACTCGCCGCAGATGATCGTGAACGGAACCACCACCCGGTCGCCGACCTTGAGCTTGTGCTTGGCCTCGGGCCCGACCTCGACGACCTCCCCCATCATCTCATGCCCCATGATGTCGCCGGGCAGCATCGCCGGGATGAAGTTGTGGAACAGGTGCAGGTCCGAGCCGCAAATGGCGCAGCTCGTCACCTTGACGATGGCGTCGCGCGGCTGCTCGAGTTCGGGGTCGGTGACGGTGTCGCACCGGATGTCTTCCTTGCCGTGCCAAACCAAGGCTCGCATGCTGTCCTCCTTCATCCTGCCAAGGTGCAGAGGCCTGCGCTTCCGGGAGTGATTCGGACCCAAGAGCCTGTCTCTGCGGGGATGGTCTGTCGGATTGAAAGCCTCAAAACCTGAACGAGCCTCACCGCGTTCCTAGGGATGGTTCCTCAGGGAACCTCCGCGCCAGGGCTTCATAACCGCCGTCACTTGACCGCCATCACTTGACCGCCGCGGCGCCTGCACGCCCGCTGACGCGGCAATCCGCACCGCGTCGGGCACGGTCTTGGCGCCAAGCCGCTGCATGACATGGGCCCGATGGGTCTCCACCGTGCGCGGGCTGATGCCGATGTCCCGCCCGATCTGCTTGTTCGTCTGGCCGGCGAGGATGCCGGCCAACACCTCCCGTTCCCGCTCCGACATCCCGGCCATGCGGGCCCGGGCCCAGCCGGCCTCGTGGTCGGCCTCCTGATCGGCCTCTTCGGTCTGCCGAATGTCAGCCGCCGCCGCCGCGACGGCGGCGAGCAGGTTGTCCGTCTGATAAGGCGACGGCAGGAAATCCACCGCGCCGGCCTTCATCACGTGCACGCCGAAGGTCACATCGCCTCCGGCGTCACCCAGAACGATCACCGGCAGGCCGATCCGCCGAGCCTTGAGTTCCCTCGGGATGGTGAGGCCGCCCGCGTCAGGCTGTTGGATGTCGAGCACGACGCAGCCGGACACCAGGGCGGGTGCCGACTCCAGAAAGGCTTTGCCGGACGGGAAGGCTCTGACGTCGTAGCCGGCCTCCCGGAGCACGCGGGAGAGCCTCTCGCGCGAGGTCCCTTCTGCGTCGACGATGTACACGAAGCGCCCTTCATGGCGCGTGATGTCCTGGGCGATGCCGCCGGTGCGCCGGATCCGGCCCTGTTCGTCCCGGATGGGGAAGAAGGTGTTGCGGATCCAACGCAGCGCCCCGTCGGATCGGGTGATGCGGAACTCCTCCACGGAGACCACACCGAGCGCGGTCCTGGCGAAAGCCTCGATGACGCGGGCGCGGTCATCGCGATGAACGACCTCGATCCACCGGCCCATGTCCTGACAAACGCCGTTGTGCGCTGTCCCGAACACCGTCTCGAAGACCGGGTTGAGATATTCAACCGTTCGGTCTCCCGCGTTGGCGATCCAGAACGCGTTCGTGGAATGCGCCGCGAACTCGCGGAAGCGCTCTTCGGCACGCTTCTCACGGTCGATGTCCTGCACCACGAAGACCGCGCCCAGCCTCTCCCGGGCGGCGTTGTGGAAGGGCGCGGCGCTCACCCGCGTCCACGCCTCCCGTCCGTCCGGCAAGGTGAAGATGAAGTCGATTCCGGGAACGACCGTTTCGCCCCGCAGCGCCCGCGCGCCTGGATAATCCGAGGGGCTGAGAGGCTGGCCATCGGGGGTGTAGGCTCGCCAATGCCCGGCTTGCTTCGAGGTTCGGGAGGAAATGTTGAGGGGGGTATACTGCTGAAGCATCCGGTTCCCCAGCGTGATGTTGCCCTCCTGGTCGGCGAGACCCACACCGACCGGCAACTGATCCAGGATCGCCGAGAGCCGGGCCTCGCTCTCGCGCAAGGCCGCTTCGGCCCGCTTGCGTTCCGTGATCTCAAGCGCAGCCCCGGTGAAGTCCACCGGCTGGCCATTTTCGAAGGTGGTCCGGCCATGGGTGGAGACCCAACGCTCGACCCCGTCCTCGATCCCGATGACGCGATAGTCGATGTGGTAGACACCATCGCCTGCGGGATCGATACAATGGGCCAGCGCGGCCTCGACCTGGGCCCGGTCATCAGGATGAATGCCGAACATCCAGACATCCAACGAGACCGGCGTACCCGGGGACAGGCCCCACATGGACCTCAGGCGAGCATCCCAATCCAGCGCACCGGTTGCCGGATCCCACGTATAGGGTGAGACATCGACGAGATCGATGGCGGCCTGGAGCCGCGCCTCGCTCCGGCGCAGGGCCGTCTCGGCGTGGACACGCTGCGTGGTTTCAAGAACAGTGCACAGGATCCCGCCGACCCCGCCCGTCTCATCACGAATGGGGCTGTAGGAGAACGAGAACCAAGTTGCCTCGGGATGGCCGCGGCGCACGAGCGTCAGCGGCAGGTCCTCAAAGTAGCTGGCCTCGCCGTGCATGGCCCGTTCGGTGATCGGACCGATGGTGTCCCACACCTCCGGCCAGACCTTGGGGAACGGCCGCCCGAGGCCGTTCGGTTTGTCACCCATGATCGGAATGTAGGCGTCGTTGTAGAAGCTCGTCAGTTCCGGCCCCCAGGCCAGGTAGGTGGGGAAAGCGGAGTTCAGCATGATGCTCAAGGCGGTGCGGAGCGACTGTGGCCAAGTCTCTGCCGGCCCGAGCGGCGTGGCCGTCCAGTCGTGGGTTCGCACGCATTCGCCCATGATGCCGCCACCGTGAAAACCGTCCGCCGCGCTCGCGTCATTTCCTCTGTGGAAGCGTCTGGGCGTCTCAAGGAACTGTCTGCTCATGCATCTTCCCGGTTGGTTCGTGGCGATCGGGTGTCGCTCCACGCCGGGCGGACGGGGGACGCCAATCACGAAGCCGCGATTGGTCGTCAGAGCGCCGGTTCCATAGGGGACCGCCGGACCGATGGCATCCCGCGGCCACTCTTGCACCAGCACGTCTCCGGCCGTCCGGCACCAAGCACGACCGGTGTTTTTTCTAATTGCCGATCAACTTAAGGTTCTCACTTCGGCCGTGATGACGGGCTCGTCAGCGGCTTGGAACTGCGCATCGCAGTCGGAAGGCGAACTGCGGGCTTGCGTGCGCCGGGCGTTGACCTTGGGCGAGGAGCCAAACCGGCACACCGGACACGCCACCGTCGTCCGGCTCGCCGGGTGACTGGACGCGACGAAGGCAGCTTGGACAGCCGCGCGCATGGACAACGGGGGACATCGGCAACTCCCGTCAGCGCCGACGGAACGAGCCATCAATCTCGCCAACCCGCGATCGGGGCAAATGGTTCCCTGGCCAACCCCAACAGGACGCGGAAAAACAGTCCTGCAGAGCGCCGCCTCCTCTACTGAAGCTTGAAAATGGCGGAGCCGATACCCGTTTTGGTCAGAATGGAACGGTTTTGCTCGTTCCGAGGCTCCTGGAGCCGCTGTTCAGACGGATTCCGGGGGTGATTACGCCGCAGCCAGCCCGTCTCTGCGGCGCAGCGACGGGCGATCCATGTCCAGAGAGTCGCTGCTCTGCGCGATATGATCGGCCTCGCGGTTCACGGCGCCAGCCGCCAGACCTTCGGCATCGTCGACCCAGGTATGGCGCGACACCGGACGGAACCGAGACGACCGCACCGATCGTGGAGTTTCTTGGGCAACCTTGAATCATCTCCGGACCGCACATCATGCGGTCGCATTCACGAGATGGCCCGATACGGTCGAGATGAACGCACGAAGACGCTGAAGACGCCGTAGGTCCCGGTGATATCCCATCCAGATGTCTCGCGCCGGCGGCGGCGTCGGCAGGTCCAGTCTGCGGATACCCGGGATCTGATTGCCGACCACGCGGGGCAGGACGGCGATTCCGACGCCTTGCCTGCACATGCGCCCCTGGACGTTCCGGTTGTTCGATCGCAGGACCGGCCTCGCGTTGGGGAAACTCTCGATGAGCCACGCGATGTCAGGGAAATGGCCGGTGGACGTGTCGTGGGTGATCAGCCGGAAACCGGTCCCATCGCCATATTTCGGCTCCTGCGCCTCTTCCGCGATGTAAACGCCGTACTCAAGGCGGAAGAGCCGTCGCTGAACAACGTCAGCGGTGTCGAACGGAACGATACGGAAAGCGACGTCGGCCTCCCGCTGGGCGAGATTGAACAGGCGCGTGCCGGTCAGGATCTCGACGTCGACATTGGGATAGGCTTTCCAGAAATCCGCCAGGATGGGAGGCAAGACATAGGCCCCGAACCAGTCCGCGGATGAAATGCGCAGACTGCCTTTGAGGTTCTGCTCCTGCCCCGCAAGCCGGCGCTCCATCGCCAGCGCGCTTTCCTCCATCTGCTCCGCCAGCGCGATGATCCCGTGGCCCTCTTCGGTCAGAACAAGACCGTCCGCGGTGCGCTGGAAGAGCGTGTGACCGATCGCCTGCTCAAGCGCGCGGAGACGCCGGCCGACGGTCGGGTGGCTTGTCTGAAGAGAACGCGCGGCGGCGCCGAGCGTGCCGGATCGCGCAATCGCGAGAAAGACTCTGACGTCGCTCCATTCCATCACAACCACCCACACAAAACTGAACGCCAAGAGTACAGTTATGTCACTTACCGAACAAAACTAAATGCCTAGATTGCCATCATGGTCTGGGGGAGCGCGTCCTTCTGTGGATCCGCTGGATCCATGCGGGCCGTCGCTTGGGTGAGGAAATCGTGACCCTGGCTGTGGGACCCAAGGAAAGCTCGTCCGGACGGAACAGAGAGGATTTTCCTGAGGGGTCGCGGAACGCGGCGGCCTGCCTCGATACTCGCAAATGAGGACCTCGACGATGATCACGATGCTGGTGACCTATGCGGGCGATGAGGAAACGCCGTTCGACCGCGACCATTGGATCAACGTGCACTTCCCGCTCGTGCGGGAAAGCTGGGGACGTTATGGGCTGGTCAGCGCCGGTGGGTTCTTCCCGCAAGGTGATGGTGCCGGGCTGATCGCGGTTGGGGTCGTCAACTTCCGCGACGAGGCCGCCATGGAAGCGGCGCTCGATGCGCCGGAGACCGCCCAGGTCATGGCTGACGTCGACATCGTCACCGCCGTCAAACCGCAGCGCAGCATCGTGAAGCCACTCTGAGCGGCACAGCGGCGCCTGTCGATTGCCGGGGCCGCTGATCTCTCCAGGTCTGCGCCCCGGCGCGTCGCAGCGATCGGCGGTGCCCTCGTCCATGCACACAGCCCTCATCCGCACGACAGGAGAAAGAACATGCAGATCGGGTTTGTCGGTCTCGGCAATATGGGCTCGGCAATGGCCCTGAACCTCGTAAAGGCGGGCCATGACGTGCGGGCCTGGAACCGCAGCAAGGTCGCTCAGGACAGCGTTCCCGGGGTAACGCTGGTCAGGCGCGCGGCGGATGCATTCCAGGCTGACGCCGTCTTCACGATGCTGTCCGACGACCCTGCCATCCGGGAGGTGATCTTCGATGCCGGCCTGCTGGCAAGCGCGCAACCAGGGCTGACCCATGTTGTCACATCGACGATCTCGGTCGCCTTCGCGCGGGAACTGGAGCGGCTGCACGAAGAGGCAGGCCTTGGCTATGTGTCCGCACCGGTCCTCGGGCGACCGAACGCAGCGGCGAGTGGCCAGCTCAACATCCTGGCGGCCGGGAAGGCCGATGCCGTTGCCGCGGTCGAACCGCTGCTCGCTTCACTCAGCAAAAAGGTCTGGAGGTTGGGGGAGAGCCCCGCTCGGGCGAATACGGCGAAGCTCGCCTGCAATATGATGATCGCCATGGCTATCGAGGCGATGGCCGAGGGTGTCGTGCTGACCGAGAGCGTCGGCCTCGACCGTGCGGATTTCTTCGAACTCATCCTGGGCACCCTTTTCTCGGGTCGCGCCTATGAGAGCTACAGCGCGCAAATCACGGAACGGTCATTCGAGCCGGGCTTCAAAGCCGAACTCGCGCTCAAGGACATGCGTCTCGCGACTGAGGCCAGCAACGAGATCGGGCGCACGCTCCCGATGCTCGACGCGGTCCGCGAGGGGCTCGGCAAAGCTGTCTCGGCGGGCTTCGGGAAGAAGGATTGGTCGATCATGGCCGACATGACGGTTCGCGGCGGCGACAGCCAAGCTGTCGTCTGAAACCAACGCGGAGACGAAACAATGAAGACTTGGCTCATCACCGGCTGCTCGAGTGGCTTCGGACGGCGCCTCGCGCTCGCCGCGGCACAACGAGGCGATCAGGTCATCGCGACGGCCCGCGATGTCAAAACGATCGAAGACATGGCGGCGCCATTCGGCGGCCGCATGATCGCCTTGCCGCTGGACGTGACGGATGCGGCGGCCGCCAAGACAGCGGTCGCGAAGGCGGTCGAGACATTCGGCGGGTTTGACGTGCTCGTGAACAACGCCGGCTACGGACTGTTCGGCGCGATCGAGGAAGGCACGCCCGAAGACTATCGGCCGATGTTCGAGGTGAACGTCTTCGGTCTGATCGAAACCACCAGAGCCGCCCTGCCCGTCCTGCGACGTTCGGGCGGAACGATCGTCACCATGTCGTCCGGCGCCGGCATCGCGGGCAGCGGCGGCGGAGGTTATTACAACGCCGCCAAGTTCGCCGTGGAAGGGATTTCCGAAGCGCTCGCCGGCGAGCTGGAGCCGTTCGGCATCCGCGTGCTGATCGTCGAGCCTGGGCCGTTTCGCACCGATTTCCTTGGCCGTTCGATCCGGATGGCGGCCAACGAGATGCCGGAATACGCCGCGAGCTCCCGCAAGCACTATCGCGAAACCAACAACGGCAATCAGGCGGGCGATCCCGACAAGGCGATCACGGTGATCCTGCAGGCGGTCGACGCCGATGACGCCCCGCTTCATCTGCCGCTCGGCCCCATCGCGCACGCGATCGCCGAGCGAAAGCTGGCTGCGTTCCGCCGCGATATCGACGCTTGGCGCGACGTCTCGATCGCCACCGATTTCGATCAGCCCTGAGCGCTGGCCGCGAGCTTTGTTCAAGCGTCAACATCGACTGGGAAGCGAGCATGATCGCAACGTTGAAGGGGTTTACCCAGCAGCTGGTGCCGGTGAATGGCATCAAGATCAACGCTGTCACGGGAGGCTCGGGCCCGCCGATCCTTCTGCTTCACGGCTGGCCGGAAACATGGTGGGAATGGCACAGTGTGATGCCGCTGCTGGCCGAGCATTTCAGCGTGGTGGCCATCGATCTGCGCGGCGCGGGCTTTTCCGACTGCCCGCTCGACGGCTATGACAAGGCGACGATGGCGCGCGACGCGCACGAGGTCATGATTGCCCTTGGGCATGAACGCTACGCCGTGTGCGGACATGACATCGGTGGAATGGTCGCCTTGCCGCAGGCCGCCATCCACCGGGAGGCTGTCACCCACCTGGCGGTCCTCGACGTTCCGCTTCCCGGCTGGACCGGATGGGAGGCGACGACCGCGGGGCTCTGGCACTTCAGCTTCCATATGAACCGGGATCTGCCCGAGCGCCTGATCCATGGCCGCGAATACGACTATGTTTCGACCTTCATGGCGGAGCGTTTCTACGATCACAGCACCTTCAATCCGGCGGACATCGAGATCTACGCGAAGGCGATGGCTCTTCCCGGCCGCACGCGCGGCGGCATGGAATGGTATCGCACCCTCGCCGCCGATCATGCGGCGGCTCTCGAGTACAAGAAGCACCCCCTCGGGATACCGGTGCTCGGTCTGGGTGGCGACCAGCGGTTCGGTGCGCAGATGGTGCCGATGCTCAAAGAGTTTGCCAGGAACGTGACAGGTGGCTCGATCGCGCGGTGCAGCCACTATGTCGCGGATGAGCGGCCCAATGAAGTCGCGGCCGCCCTGATCGATTTCCTCAAGGCACCCTGAAACCAAGACCAGCTGAAACAAGACCAGCTGAAACTCTGCGCCCGCGCCGTCGCGGGCCGGACGGATCGCGACGCTGCGGGCGAACTGCGCCCGAAGCGGTCGCGATGGATCGACAAAATCAAGGAGACTGTCATGACCGCACCCGTCATTCGCGGCGTCAATCACATCGGCATCACGGTGCCCGACATCGAAGCGGCAAAAGCGTTCCTGGTGGAAGCCTTTGGCGGCCAGGTGATCTACCAATCCTTCGGACCGCAGGATCCACCGCGGCAGGGACCCGAATTCGAGCGGGCCGTCGGCGCTTTCCCCGGAACGGTCGTGCGTGCGCAGGCGATGGTCAAGATCGGAACCGGACCCGATATCGAGCTTTTCGAAATGCACGGCCCCGAGCAAGCCCAGCCGATCCGGGCGAGCGACTTCGGCATCACGCACTTCGCTCTCTACACCGACGACATCGACGCATCGGTCGAGCGCTTCGAGAAGGCCGGAGGCACCCCCCTCACCGCGCCGCGCGCTATTCCCTATGCGACCGAGAAAGGCGCTGGAAACAAGGTCTGCTACTGCCGCATGCCCTGGGGCACGACGATGGAATTCATCACCACGCCGGACCGTATGCCCTATCATGACCAGACTGATCTGCGCCGGTGGCAGGACGAGGACTGAGCGGGGCACGATCGGACAGTACAGCGTCGTGCGGGATCAGGGAATTCGGCGCCGAGTTGCCCGACCCGCGCGCCGCCCTGAGCGAGCCGTGGAGCAGCGGGCAGGTCGAGAGTCAGGTCAACCGGCTGAAGGCGAGCAAGCGCACGATGTGTGGCCGGGCAGGCTTCGATCTGCTGCGCGCTCGGGTCCTCGGTCACGCCTGATGCGAGCATCAAAAGGTGAAACACGCACCGCTGACAATGGCGGACGGACAACAAGCAAGACGACGAACAGGGGTTTCCCGCATGACCGAACAGACATCCGGCCGGCGCCTCGCCACCCGCCCCGTCCCCGCCCCGTCCCGTCCCCGCCCCGTCATCGCAACAATCTCGGCAGGACATTCCGTCGGCTTCCTACTTCGCGGCCGCCCTACCCTGCCTTGCCAAGTGGAGGAGCTGGGCGGTCAGCCCGACCACCAGGATAACCGCCAAGCCACCCTGGGCGCCAAGGAGCAGCGGCGACTTCAGGTCGGTCACCAAAGGGTGGCCGTCCGGAACACGGCGCAGGATTTCGCTGACGGTCGGCACCATCAGAAGAAACGCGCTCACGCTCAGACAAACGATCTCGATGTATTCGGCCGAGCGCCCCGCCCCGAGAACTCCCTTGACCCCATAGCCCGCAAGCAGGAGGAGGATCGTCACGGCGCCGATGACGTTGCTGACCGGCTGATGCGCCACGAGGAAGACCGTCGAAGCGCCGATCAGCATGGAAACGAGATAGACGGCTCCCGCCTTGGACCGGGGGACGATCCGGCCATGGCGGGCAAACATATAGAAGGCTACGGGAATGGCCGGCAGGCTGCCGAGCGTATGGGCCCAGCCAAGCGGAGAGATTCCGAACATGAGGGATTTCCTTCCTTATCCAGTGGGGGCAAAGCAGGCAATTCGGCAACGCCGTCTTAGGCCGCCATATCTACCTATCAGTCGATAGGCGAAACCGGCATGCGTTCATTCTCCCGGCGAAGTGCCGGCTTCAAGCGATGATCCGCTGCAGCAAAGGACGGGCGATCGCTCCGAAGGTCGCGGCGTCGCCATAGGCGCGAGCGGATAGCATCGCGCCATGCACGCCGGCCATGAACAGTTCGGCATCGCTCCTGGCGGTTCCGACCAGCCGGAGACGGCCTTGTGCCGCGCCTCGCTCAAAGACGGAGGTGAGCCAGTCTGCGAGCTTGCGGAAATGCGCCCGCACTTCGAGAGCGACCGCTTCGGGAAGCACCGGACTCTCGCCCGCCAGGAGCGCGCAAACGCAGAACGGGTCGGTCGTGTCGGCGAAGCAACCCTCCCAGTAGCCGAGATAGGCGCGAAGCTGTTCGAGCGGATCGGCGACGTTCCGCTCCAGCTCGGCAAGCCCGGCCTCAACCTCCTGCCGGTATTGCGCAACCAGCACGCGGACCAGATCCGCCTTGCCGGGGAAATGGTGGTGGATGCTCGCGGTGCGGATGCCGACGACCTTGGAGATGTCGGCGTAGCTGAAGCTGTTGTAGCCGCCCCTGGCGATCAGGGAGCGCGCACAGCTTAGGATGTCGTCGGCTCTGGTCGATGTGTTCCCCATATCTTTACCTACCAACTAGTAGGGAGCCCGTCAACGCAAATTTGATGCCCGCATATCAACGGGTATCGTCACGTAAACCCGAATCACGGGTTGCCGGCCTTAAAGCGGATTTCGGCTCAGTTTAGATTCGGGTAGCCGCATAGCTTGAACCACGCTTTGGCGTCGGTGGCGGTGATTGCATTGAGGGCTGGGCCGAGTTCCTCGTTGAGGGCCTCGACGGTGCGGGCTTCCTTGGCGCGCAGGATTCCTTTGAGCTTGGCCCAGCCGGGCTCGATGGGCGAGAGGTCGGGCGAGTAGCGCGGGAGGAAGCGGACACGGATCCCTGCGGTCTCAAAGGCGGCGAGGATATCGGCCCGCTTGTGAGCGGAAAGGTTGTCCATCACGACCACGGCGCCGGGTTTGTCGCGCCGGAGCACGGGCAAGAGCACCTGCTCGACAAAGGCGAGAAACACGGCCGAGGAGGTAGACGCCTCGATGCTCATGGCGGCCAGCATGCCTTCGGCGCTCAACGCCCCGAGCACCGTGACGCGGTGCCACGACCCACAGGGCACGGACCCGAGCGCCCGCTGGCCGCGCGGCGCCCGGGCCTGGGTGGGCGTCATCTGGGTGTTGATGCCGGTTTCATCGAGGAAAACCAAACGCGCCGGTTCGTGGACCACCGCATCGTCCCGGTAGGCCGCGCGTTCCGCGGCGATATCCATGCGCTCTTGCTCGCTGGCCCTCAGCGTCTTTTTTTGCGCGCCAACCCCAGCCGCTTCAAGGTGCGGCACACCACCGCCGGGCTCAGCGCGATGCCGGTGCGTGCGGCCAACCGGTCGCGGTACTGTGCCAGTGTCGCGTCATTATCCTCCCGCACCAAGGCCCGCAGCACGCTCACGCCCTCCGCGTCCAGTTTGGCTGGTACGCCGCCGGCATGGGGCTTGGCGACCCGCCGCCCCTCAAGGCGCGCGGCCCGCACCCAGTTGTACGCGCAGGCTCGGCTGATCTGGAAGCGCCGCGCCAGCAACTCGGGGCCGCCCTCGTGGCGCTCATAAGCCAGCAGAACCCGTTCGCGCAGATCGGCGGAATATGGCTGGCCCATGGCGCGCGGTCCTTCAGCGGTGTCTTCCTCCAACCGCTCAGGCCAGCCAAAATTCCGTCTATACTCAGCGACAATCCGCTTTAGGAATCCCTATCCGTGAGTCAGCGCCTCCGCTCGCCGGTATTAGTTTATGCGTGATCCCACAAACATCCCCATAAGCTGAAAATCCGGCGGGTGGACCGGAAGGGGCTGAATGGACCCTTTCCCATACCGGAGGCGTATCGGCAGCCGCCGATCGCCAACGCGATCGATGGCTTTACCGTTACCTCCCACGTAATCGCAGGAGGATCACGGAACGACGATGCTGCTGTGGAGATCCGGTCGATCCGGACAACCCCACGAAGGAGTTCCGCCATGACGAACGCAGCCCACGTCGCTCAGCGCTACATCGCCGTCTGGAACGAGACCGACCCCGACCGCCGGCTGGCCCTGCTCGTCGAACATTGGAGCGATGATGCGCATTACCTTGACCCGATGGTTCAGGCGAACGGCCACGCCGGCGTCAACGCCCTGATCGGCGCCATGCAGCAGCGGTTCCCGAACTGTCGTTTCATCCTGCAGGGCACGCCCGACGGCCACAACGGCCGCGTGCGCTTCTCCTGGTGCCTCGTTCCGGCGGGGGCAGAGCCCATTGCCGGCGGCACCGACTTCATCTGGTTGGCCGCCGATGGACGCATCCGCTCGGTGAGCGGCTTTCTGGACCGGGTTCCGGAAGGCGCATAGCGCACCGGCCATCCCGTCCCGCAACGTCCCGAACCCAGGAGCACCGGCCATGAGCATGGCTTCGACAATTCCCGCCGCATCGGATCAGCCCGGCTTCATCCGCACCGAAGACGGTGTGGCCCTCTTCTACCGGGATTGGGGACTGGGGAAGCCCGTCGTCTTCCTGTCCAGCTGGTCGCTGAATTCCGATTCCTGGGCCTACCAGATGCTGGCGCTGGCCGAGCGCGGCTACCGCTGCATCGCTTACGATCGCCGTGGCCATGGCCGGTCGAGCGACCCGGGAACCGGCTTCGACTTCGACCGGCTGGCCGACGACCTCGCCACCCTGCTCGACACGCTCGACCTGAATGGCGTCACGTTGGTCGGCCATTCCATGTCCTGCGGGGAAATCGTCCGCTATCTGAGCCGGCACGGCGACCGCCGCGTTTCCCGTACGGTTCTGGTTGGCACGGTGACCCCAACGCTTTCCCGCACCGATGACAACCCCGACGGAATCGATCCCACCGTCTTCGAAGCCTTCCGCTCGGATTGCCTGCTGCGGGACTTTCCGAAATGGCTCGAGGACAACATCCGCCCCTTTATGACGGCGGACAGTTCACCCGGCATGATGGCCTGGGTGAAATCGATGGCCTTGCAAGCCTCGTTGAAAGCGCTTCTGGACTGCCATCGGGCGACGACGTCCACGGATTTCCGGCGGGAGCTTCAGGACATCACCGTGCCGACCTTGCTGATCCACGGCGATTTGGATGTGTCCAGCCCGCTTGGCACCACCGGGATGACAACCGCCGAACTGATGTCGAACGCGACGCTGATCGTCTACGAGGGGGCGCCGCACGGTCTGTTCCTGACGCATATGGACCGCTTCAACCGGGACCTGCTGACCTTTCTGGATGGATGAGCGGCGGCGCTGGTATCATGGAACGCAGAACACCGAAGACGCCGGACGGGAGGCCGGAACGATGCCGCAAACAGCCGCCCGTCACCAACCGCCCCCCAGGACCGTGCCGCGCCAGCCGGTCGGGGAATTGCTGCGCATCTGGCGCAAGCGGCGCGGCTTCAGCCAACTCGACCTTGCCTGCGAGGCCGACGTTTCGACCCGCCATGTCAGCTTCCTGGAAACGGGACGCTCGCAGCCCAGCCGGACCATGCTGCTTCATCTGGCGGAACGGATGGACATTCCGCTGCGCGACCGCAACGCGCTGCTCGCCGCGGCGGGCTTCGCACCGGTCTTTTCCGAACACCGGTTGGACGATCCGGAGATGCAGGCCGCCCGTCAGGCCGTCGATCTCGTGCTGACCGGGCACGAGCCTCACCCGGCGCTGGCTGTGGACCGGCATTGGACGCTGGTCGCGGCCAACCGGGCGGTCGCACCGCTGCTCACCGGAGCCGCGCCGGACCTTCTCCAGCCTCCGGTGAACGTGCTGCGCCTCAGCCTCCACCCCTCCGGGCTGGCGCCGCGGATCGAAAACCTCGCTCAGTGGCGGGCGCACGTCCTGCACCGGCTGATTCGCCAGATTGACGTCAGCGCCGATCCTGTGCTGGCCGCGCTGTTCGGCGAGTTGAAGGGCTACCCGGTGCCCGATGGGCAGCCTTCGCACAGCCGGAGCGAGCCGCTGTCGTCGCATGATGGCGTGGTGGTTCCTTTGCGGCTCAGGACGGAAAGCGGGACGCTCAGCTTCTTCAGCACCACGACGGTGTTTGGAACGGCGGTGGACGTCACCTTGTCCGAGCTGGCCATCGAGGCTTTCTTCCAGGCCGACCTCGCCACAGCGGAGTTCATGCGGCAGGCCCTCGCCCGGTTGTGAGGAGCAGCCCAGCCCGACAGAGGCACCACCCTTGCGCCGGCATGGCGCACGGGACCCGGCCCTATCATGGCGGACCATCCCATGATGGGCGGAGATGCGGCATGGCGCAGACCGACATCGAGTTGCTTCGCAACCTGTACGACCGCTACGCCGTGGGCGATGTGGCGCCGTTGTTCGAGCATCTCGCCCCCGACGTCGAGTGGATATCCTGCGGCCGGTCCCCGGCCCTTGCGGCCTTTTCCGGCATCTTCAACGGCCTGGACGGTGTCCAGCGCTATTTCCAGGGTTTGACCCAGGAATGGACGATCACCAAGCACGAGATGCGGGACATCGCAAGGGATGGAGACCAAGTCGTCACGCGCAACCTCGTTGAGGCCGTCAGCAAAGTCACCGGGAAACCGGTGGCGGTGACGACCGAACACCGGTGGGTGCTGCAGGACGGCCGAATCCGCCGCTTCGAGGAGCGTTGCGACGATGAGGCGGCCCTGGAGGCGGCTTGCCGCCCATCCGAGCCTTAACGGCCCGGTTGCCCAACGGAGCGCGATGATGGGAGTGGCGCTCGCCGGAAGGATCCTCATTCGCTGTCCGGGCGACTTTTGGACCTTGGCTTGACCGCGAGAAGCATCCGTGATCCTGCAAACGACATCGTCCAGTTGCCCGCAAGGAACCTTGATCTGGAGTTGCACGCCTTGGGGCGTGAAGCTGTTGGCCTCGGAAGAGGCCGCCGGGAAGGCGCCAAACCCCGACCTGATCCTGGCCTCGTCGGCGAAGGCGCACGTGACGGTCAAGGCTGCAAAGCGGATGATCGGCTGACGTTCAGCGGCATGAGGACACGCCGCTGCGGTGCCACCGTAGGCACGCACCGGGAAGAACGCCACCGAACCAGCGGCTGACCACCAGCGCCACCCGATCCAGCGTCTGGCCGTCCATGGCCTGAAGAATCAGGCGTCCCGCCGTTCCCCCCGGTTCGCCGTCATCGCTGGACCGGCAGAGGTCGCCGATCCGGATGGCCTAGCAGTTGGACGCCTCAAAAAGCCGTAGCGCTGTCGACGTTCTGGTGATTCCCTTTGCTTGAGGGCGAAGGAGGACGGAACATGGCCGGTCAAGCTGGGCTGTTCGATCTACAGGACCGCTACGCGGAACTGAGCAGGAGCGGCAACCAGAAGGCGGGTATGGGCTGTTCATCCGCACCATCGGCCTGGGTCGCGCGACGGTGAAGATCGGCTACGCCAACCTCGTCCACAATTTTAGACGGCTGATCTGGCTTGAGGGGCGAACTGCGCCCCTATTAAGGCCAAAACCGAGAGTTCAGCCCCTGAAGAACGCCGCTCTTCCACCCGCGTGGCCCCTCATCGGCATCAACCCGCGCTCAGGGGCGGTCTAATCGAGGTGTTCCAATGCAGTCAGCGTCGCCTTGTCCATTCGGCCATCAAAGCAGAGCGCAAGCGCCTCTTGGTAAAGGGGAACGGACTCCTTCGCAGCCAAGGCGAACAGGGTCATGCAGGAGTGGAACTTCAAGTCGTCCGGGGAGCCGAAGATCTCATGGAGCGATCGCCCCCGGATCGCCAGAACGGCCCGCGTCGCGGCTTTCAATCGTGGGCCGAGCGTCGGATGCTCCAGATAGGCGTGCGCCTCGTCGAGGGAAGCGATGCCGTAGAACTCAGCGGTTGTCGAGCGGCCGAGGCCGCGCAGTTGCGGAAAAATGAACCACATCCAATGGCTCCGCTTGCGCCCGTCCCGCAGTTCGTCGAGCACCGTCGCGAACACCGGCTCCTGTGCGGTCACGAACCGTTGGAGATTGAAGGGATCGTCCAGTTGCATTCCAGCCCTCCCGACTGAGGAGTCCACAGGATCGTCGCTCCGGTGATCTGCTGCCCGGTGGACGGCTTTCCCTGGTCAACATTCCGCCCTTTCGCGACAGTACCAGAGTGGGCCAAGTTGCCCCACAAACCTGTCGCCGATTGGATTTATGGAAAAACCGGATCTGCAATCGGACCACTCGGACCCCACCGACACCGTCACCATCGTCCGCTGGCTCAAAGTGAAATGGCGTTGCATACCTATCCATCTTCAGGCATTGAATGCTCACGTTGAGGGCTGGCAGATGGCGAAGACGAAGGACACAGAACCGGAATCCGTGGCTGGTGTTTCCGCGGTGGAGCGAGCGCTCGCTGTTCTGACAGCGTTTCGGCGCGGCGACGGCGCTTTAACCCTGGCCGAGCTGGCCGAACGCACCGGTCTGGTCAAGAGTACGATCATGCGGTTGGCGGTCTCTTTGCAACGCTATCGCTTGATCGCACGCCTCCCGGACGGCAGCTACCGATTGGATGCAGAGACGCTGAGGCTCGGCACAGCTTACCAACAGGCCTTCAACCTTGCAGACCACGTCATGCCCACACTGGAGCGTCTCGCCTCCGAGACGGGCGAGACCGCGGCTTTTTACGTGCATCATGGGGAGGAACGGCTTTGCCTGTTCCGAGTGGAGAGTTCGAACCGCATCCGCCTGCACGTGCAACCCGGCGACACGCGGCCAATGGACCGCTCGGCCTCTGCCCAGGTTTTGCAGTTGTTCGCCAACGGTCCGACGGGAACGGATGTCGATGCAAAGCTGCCGTTGTTCACCTCGGGCGCCACTGACCCCCACGCCGCCTCGCTTGCGACCCCCGTGTTCGGTGTCGGCCAAGCGCTCATGGGCGCGCTCATTGTGTCGGGGCCGGTGAGCCGATTGACAGCGGAGCGCGCCCAGCAGATCCGAGGCAGGCTGCTCGATGAAGCCGCCACGCTGACCCTGGCGTGCGGAGGGACGCCGATCGCCCCCCCGACCAAGAAATTTACGCTTCGTCGAAAACCTCTTGGGCCGAAACGTCGCAAGGATTTGTGACGGAGCCTCCAGTTCGTAATGCTCCAAATCGTGCGAAGCGCCTCCTCCTATGAGGCGTGCGAGAACATGGGGAGCCCTGACACATCCAGTTCCGCGCGCAGCGGTGTGCCCGTCCTACTCGCCGTGATGAACAGGCTGCGCCGGTCCGGACCGCCGACGGCGAGGGTGGTGGTGCCGACACCGGCACAGGACACAATGCGGTCCAATGGCTCCGCCACCGGCGAAAGCCGCCACACCGAACCGAATCCGGTATGGCAGATGAGCAGGTTGCCTCCCGCATCAAGCGCGAGCCCGCCCGGGCCTCCGGGACCACCATGCGGATAAGCGAATACACCGAGCTTGGTGACCAGCCCGCTGGCAGGCAACGGCACCCGCCAGATCTGGTTGGACCGCGTGACGGCAACGAGGAGGAATGCCTCCTCTGGGTCCACAACGATTCCATTTGGGCTTGGAACCGTGTTGACGAGGCAAGTCAGCCTGCCGTCCGGTGTCAGGCGCCAGACCCGACCCGTCGGATCGTGCATTCCGGTCTGGCCCTGGCCTGTGAAATGGAGGTTGCCCGACGGCGCAAACACGAGGTCGTTGACGCCCTTGGTCTCGCTCCCTTGGCGCGCGTGCTGCGCGCCATTGTGGTCCAGCGCGACGCCTGGACGGCTATTCAGCCGCTGCGGGGGTCTCGCCGACGGCACGCGTCTTCCGAACGCCCATCACCAGCACGATCAGGGCGCCGGTCATCGCCAGGACTGCGATGGGCAGCAGGGCCGCGCCAAAGCTGCCGGTCGCATCCTGGATCGCCCCCACCAGAGACACCATCCCGCCGCCGACGAGGTTGGACACCGCGTTGATGCCCGCGATGCCGGCGGCGGCCGTCGTGGGCGACAGCGTGGTCGAGGTGAACGCCCAGAACGGCCCCTTGAAGGAGGAGTAGCTCGCCAGCACGCAGCTCAGCAACACCACCGTCAGCGCCAGCGAATCGCGTGCGAAGAACACACCGATCACCCCGGCGGAAATGACCATCAGAGGCAATGCCGTGTGCCACCGCCGTTCCCCCGTGCGGTCGGAGTGCATGCCCCAGAACATCATGAGCGCCGCGGCGATGCCGTAGGGGATCGAGTTGACCAGCCCGGTCTGGAAGTTGGTCAGGCCGAAGCTCTTGATGAGCTGGGGCTGCCAGACCGACAGGCTGGAGCTCGCCGCCGAGCTGGCGGAGCAGGCAAGGGCCAGGCCCCAGACGTAGGGGTTGCGGGCAAGCTGGGCAAGCGAGAGGTGACCGACGGCGTGCTTGGTTGCCTTCTCCGCGTCCAGCGTCCGGGTCAGCCAGCCTTGCTGCTCGGCCGACAGCCAGTGCGCATCCTGGGGCCGATCCTTGAGGACGAACAGGCAGGTGATGCCGAGCAGCACCGTCGGAATGCCTTCCGCGACGAACACCCATTGCCAGCCGTGCAGCCCCAACACTCCGTCCGCCTGCAACAGGCCCGCCGAGACCGGCGAACCGATGAAGCTGGCGAGCGGGATGGACATCGAGAAGGCGGCGACAATCCGTGCGCGGTAGCGGGCTGGGAACCAATAGGTCGCGAACAGGATGATGCCGGGGTAGAAGCCCGCCTCGGCGACGCCCAAAAGGAATCGCAGCACGTAGAAGGAGAGAGGTCCTTGCGTCAGGGCCATCAGGACGCACATGGCGCCCCAGGAGATCATGATGCGCGCAATCCAGCGCCGGGCGCCGTACCGCTGCAGCATCAGGTTGCTGGGCACCTCGAACAGGAAGTAGCCGATGAAGAACAGGCTGCCACCGAGGCCGTACGCGAACGCGGAAAGGCCAAGTTGCGGACGCATCTGCAGCGAAGCCACGCCAATGTTCGAGCGATCGAGCAGATTGAAGAAATAGCAGAGCATCAGGAACGGCACGAGGCGAAAAATCACCTTCCGCATCGTTGCCCGTTCCAGACCGTCTTGCCCGACATGGTTGCCTTGCATTGTGCGTTCCTCCATGGCTGTTTTCGGTATGCTTCGCCGTCCGGCACCCAGAAGCTCGCCCATTTGGATGTGCAGGCGGAGGCGGCGTTGTCAGCAAAATAAAATAGCGCTGCGAAACTCTGATGAGCTGGACCCTGGCAAGACCTGCTCAGCGTCGTGAACCGAGGTGACGCAGCAGAGCCTGCACGGGGTGCGGCAGCCGAACCCCACTGATCAGCATCGCCTGAGAGCGGCAGGAATAGCCGGTCGCCAGCAACCGTCCGGTCGGGCCGGCGTCGGCGACGTGCCTCGCCCAGCTCTGGTCGTAGATCCGTTCGGAGGTCGAGCGGTGCTCCGCCTCGTGTCCATAGGTGCCGGCCATGCCGCAGCACCCAGACGGCAGGATCCGCAGATCGAGGCCGCACTGCGCGAACGCCGCCTTCCACGCCGGCAAACTGGCGGCCGCCGTCGTACGCTCCGTGCAGTGCGGAAGAAGCTGGTATTCGATGCGCTCGGCCACCCGCGGAAGAGCATCAAGATTTCGGGCAAGCCATTCCTGGACGAGGAGCACGCTGGGCCGCTCGCTCGGGTTCAGGACACCCGCGTATTCCGCGCGGTAAGTCAGCGTCATCGAGGGATCGAGGCCGACCAAGGTTGCCCCCGTGCCGGACAAGGTCCGCAGCATGGCCGCGTTGGCGCGGGCAACGCGCTCGAACCGGCCGAGGAAGCCATGGACATGCAGCGGCTTGCCGTTCGGGCGGAAGGGCGCCAGCCACGGGCGGAAGCCGAGCGCGGCAACGAGGTCGAGCAGGTCGAGGACGAGGCGGGTCTCGTAAGCGCTGGTGAAGGCATCCTGCACGACAACCACGCTGCGCGCCCGCTCCGGCTCGTCGAGGGCCCGCAGGGCGGCCGGCGTCGCCACCCGCACGCCACGGGACGCCAACTCGCGCCGCAGGTCCAGCCCGGACAGCGTCGGCGTCGCCGCGAGCCCGATCGCCCGCAGCCCGCCCCGCCCCATGGCGCTGCCTACCACGGCGTTGTAAAGGCGCGGCATCCGCATCAGCAGCGGTGTCAGATGCTCGATCGAGCCGACGACATGGTCCCGCAAAGGGCGCAGATAGCGGCTGTGGTAGAGCTCAAGGAACTTGGCGCGGGTGGTCGGGATGTCCACCTTGATCGGGCATTGGCCGACGCAGGACTTGCAGGCGAGACAGCCATCCATGGCGTCCTTGACCGCGTGGGAGAAGTCCGGTGCGCCGCGGCGGCGCGCCAGAGTGTTGCGCAGCCGTTCGGGAAACGACCGCCAGGGTGACTCCCGACGCAGCCGGCGCGCTTCCGCCGCCGGATCGACACCGAGGACCGCCAACTGCCGGAGCCATTCCCGCATCAGCGAGGCGCGGCCCTTCGGTGAATGCCGGCGGTCGCGCGTCGCCTTGTAAGACGGGCACATCGCGTCATCCGGGTCCCAGTTGAAGCAGGCCCCGTTTCCGTTGCAATGCATGGACTCGTCGTACGCGGCGCGCACGTCGGGCGGAATTTCGCGGTCATGGGCGCCGCGCAAGGGCACACCGTCGATGGTCAGCAACTCGCCCGACCCGGGAGTGGCGATCTTGCCCGGATTGAGCTGGTTGCGCGGATCGAACGCGGCCTTGATCTCCTGCAGCGCGGGGTAGAGCGGGCCGAAGAAGCGCGGCGAGAACTCCGAGCGCACGCCCTTGCCGTGCTCGCCCCAGAGCAGGCCGTTGTACTTGCGCGTGAGGCGGACGACGTCCTCGGTCACTTCGCGGATCAGGGCTTGCTGCTCCGGGTCCTTCAAATCGATGGCGGGCCGGACGTGCAGGACGCCGGCATCGACGTGACCAAACATGCCGTAGTCCAGATGGCGCGCGTCGAGAGCGGCGCGGAACTCCGCGATGTAGTCGGCCAGACTCTCCGGCGGCACGGCCGTGTCCTCCACGAAGGGGACCGGCCGCTTGTCGCCCCGCATGTTGCCAAGCAGCCCGACCGCCTTCTTGCGCATCGCCCAGATCGCGGTCACGTCCCGCTCGCCCCGGGCAACCGTAAAGCCGCGTCGGTCCGAGGCGCGGCCCCCGGACTGGCCCCCGGACTGGCCATCATCCGCCAACGCGGTGATCATGCGCTCCAGCGCGGCCTCGACCTCGTCCGCGGTGTCGCCCACGAACTCGATCAGGTTCACGCCACTGGCCCTCTGCCCGTCGTCATCGGGAAAGAAGGCCCGCACACTGTCCCAAATGATGTCGTCCTGGGCGAGCCCGAGGACCTTGGAGTCCACCGTCTCGATCGACGCCGGCTTGAAGCCGATCAGCGTCTGCGCGTCCCGCAGCGCCGCGTCGAAGCTGCCGTAGCGCAGGTTGACAAGGGCGGTGTGGCGCGGGATCGGCAACACATTCAGCTTGGCTTCGGCGAGGAGAGCGAGCGTGCCTTCGGAGCCGCACAGCACCGAGTTCAGGTGGAAGCGCCCGCGCTCGTCCCGGATGTGCGCCAGGTCGTAACCGGTCAGGCATCGGTTGAGCGGCGGGAAATGCCGCGCGATGAGGTCGGCCCGCTCGCGCTGGATGGCATCCACCGCCCGATGCACCGCGCCGACGCGGTCCGGGCGGCGCTGGACCAGAGCCAGGTCCGCGGGCTCCAGGGCGCGCGAGGTCCAGACCGTGCCGTCGAGGAGCACGGTCGTCAGCTCCAGCACATGGTCGCGGGTCTTGCCGTAGAGGCACGAGCCCTGGCCGCAAGCGTCGGTGCTGACCATCCCGCCGATGGTCGCCCGGTTCGACGTGGACAGCTCGGGCGCGAAAAACAGGCCGTGCGGTTCCAGGGCGGCGTTCAGCTGGTCCTTGACCACGCCCGCCTGCACGCGGACCCAGCGTTCGGCGACGTTGATTTCCAGAACCGCATTCATGTGCCGCGAGACGTCCACGACCAGCCCATCCGTGAGCGATTGGCCGTTCGTCCCCGTACCGCCACCCCTCGGCGCGATCCGCACGTCCGCGAAGCGCGGCTCCGCTGCAACGCGGGCGATGCGGACCAGATCCTCCGTGCTCCGTGGAAAGGCGGCCACCTGTGGCGCAACCTGATAGATGGAGTTGTCGGTCGCCAGCACGGTGCGCGCGGCATAGTCCGGCGACAGATCGCCCTCGAAGCCGCGCACCCGGAGTTCGGTCATGAACTCCAGATACAGCGGCGCGGGGTCGGGGGTGTGCGACAGGCGGGGCAGCATTGGACGGTTCTCGCCTGGGCTAAGCGGCGTGGCCGATGGCGAGCGGAGTCTTCTCGCCCAGGGTGACGATCGCGCCCTTCAACGCGGGTTCGCGGCCGGCCAGCACCTGGATGATGCAATCGGCGGCGCCGGCGGCCATGCCCACGGCCCCGCGCGGGGTGTTGGCCGCGATGTGCGGCGTCGCGACGACCTTGGGGTGCCGCCGCAGCGCACTCTCTTGCGGCAACGGTTCCGTCTCGAACACGTCGATGCCGGCGCCGGCGATGTGACCCGAGTCCAAGGCCTCCAGCAACGCCGCCTCGTTCACGATGCCGCCACGGGCGGCGTTGACCAGCAGCGCGCCTTTCGGCAGCCGGGCGAGTTCTGCCGCGCCGATCATGCCACGGGTCTCCGCGCTCAGCGGGCAGTGCAGCGACAGGACGTCGGAGCGGGCCAAGAGATCCGTGAGCGATCCGACGCGCTCGCCGGGCCCCGGCAGGCCATCGCCCGGCAGATAGGGGTCATAGGCCAGGACCGGCATGCCGAAGGCCTCGGCGTAGCGGGCAACCTTGGAGCCGATCGCGCCGTAGCCGACGATGCCGATGGTCCGCCCCTCGGCGTCGCGCGTGTGACGCGAGGTCTTCTCCCAAAGACCGCCCGCCATGCCGGCGCCGATCGATGGCAAATCCTTCAAAACGGCCAGCAGCAGCGCCCAGCTGTGCTCCGCGACCGCGCGGGAGTTGGCGCCGGCCGCCCGGGTGACGGTCACACCGCGCGCCTTGGCGGCCGCGACGTCGATTCCGTCGATGCCGGCGCCATGACGGGCGACGACCCGCAGACCCGGCCCCGCGGCGTCGAGGACGGCACCGTTGATGTGGCCCTGGCGATGCAGCAGCGCGACCGGACGGTGCTCCCGCACCGCGTCAAGAAGCTCGCTCTCGGACGGATAGGCGGAGGTGGTGATCACGGCGTAACCGGCCTGCTGCAGCAGGGCGACGGCTTCGGGCGCGAGCGCTGCGGCGCTGACCAGAACGGCGGGCCGGCCTTCGCGGCCAGTCGGGGAAGCGTTCATAGCGGATGTCCTTTCAAGCAAGGGATGAGCCGGATGGGAGCCTATTCCACCCCTTCGCAATTCAGCCTGCGCAGGGTCTCATCCACCCACGCCGCGCTGTGCGTGCCCGCCTGGATGTTCGCGATCTGACGCTGCTCCGCCTCATACTTCGCCGTCGCCGCCGCGAAGACGGGGTCAACGTCGTCGTACGGCACGCAGAGCACGCCGTCGTCGTCGCCAAGAATCAAATCGCCCGGCGCGATGACCATGCCATCGATGGCAACCGGCACATTGACCTCTCCCGGGCCGTTCTTGTAGGGGCCGCGATGGGTGACGCCGGCTGCGAAGACCGGAACCCCCTGGCTCCGGATGTAGGCGGCGTCGCGGATGGCGCCGTTGATGATCACGCCGGCCACGCCGCGCCTGACCATCTGCATCAGCATCATCTCTCCCATAAGCGCGTTGGTCAGCTCGCCCCCCGCGTCCACGACGATGACGTCGCCCGGCTGGGCCATGGCAATGGCCTTGTGCATCATCAGATTGTCGCCCGGGGGGTCTTCACGGTCAGCGCCGGGCCGGCCAAGCCACCGCCAGCGTGCATGGGGCGCAAGCGCGCTCCGCCGGCCACCATGCGTGCCATGCTGTCACTGACGTTGGCGACCGGCAGTTGGGCGAACCGCTCCACCACTTCGCGGCTGACGGCGCGCTGACGCGACAGAACACGGAATCCTGACGGCATTGTGTTTTCTCCCCTGAGCCGGGCCGGGCACGGTGCGGGCCGATGCGGCTCGGCACGCGAGCGCCTCTTGGCTTCTAATTTCGCAACGCCGTTCTATTATCAGCGATCAGGCGACGCATCAAGCCGAATCATCAGCAATCTGAATTTTTGCAACGACGTTCTATTACGTTTGCAACGGGTTTCCGTGAAGGACATCCGTTCCAAGGCATCGGGTGCCGCGGTGGGCCGATTACCGAGCCGAACAGAGATCAGCTTGAGGCCGAGCTCATCAGGATGAGAGGGCAGAGATGAATGGCGACCAAGCCTGATGCTGGTCAGGTGGAATGCGGCGGCCTGCGAATGCTCACAGAATTCATTTCGCAATAAACGGGAGACCGCCCCAACCTTGGTTGCTTGGCAGCCTTGGTTGGCGATAGGCCAGCCTCCGTCAGCTTTAAAGCGGATTGTCGCTGAGTATAGACGGAATTTTGGCTGGCCTGAGCGGTTGGAGGAAGACACCGCTGAAGGACCGCGCGCCATGGGCCAGCCATATTCCGCCGATCTGCGCGAACGGGTTCTGCTGGCTTATGAGCGCCACGAGGGCGGCCCCGAGTTGCTGGCGCGGCGCTTCCAGATCAGCCGAGCCTGCGCGTACAACTGGGTGCGGGCCGCGCGCCTTGAGGGGCGGCGGGTCGCCAAGCCCCATGCCGGCGGCGTACCAGCCAAACTGGACGCGGAGGGCGTGAGCGTGCTGCGGGCCTTGGTGCGGGAGGATAATGACGCGACACTGGCACAGTACCGCGACCGGTTGGCCGCACGCACCGGCATCGCGCTGAGCCCGGCGGTGGTGTGCCGCACCTTGAAGCGGCTGGGGTTGGCGCGCAAAAAAAGACGCTGAGGGCCAGCGAGCAAGAGCGCATGGATATCGCCGCGGAACGCGCGGCCTACCGGGACGATGCGGTGGTCCACGAACCGGCGCGTTTGGTTTTCCTCGATGAAACCGGCATCAACACCCAGATGACGCCCACCCAGGCCCGGGCGCCGCGCGGCCAGCGGGCGCTCGGGTCCGTGCCCTGTGGGTCGTGGCACCGCGTCACGGTGCTCGGGGCGTTGAGCGCCGAAGGCATGCTGGCCGCCATGAGCATCGAGGCGTCTACCTCCTCGGCCGTGTTTCTCGCCTTTGTCGAGCAGGTGCTCTTGCCCGTGCTCCGGCGCGACAAACCCGGCGCCGTGGTCGTGATGGACAACCTTTCCGCTCACAAGCGGGCCGATATCCTCGCCGCCTTTGAGACCGCAGGGATCCGTGTCCGCTTCCTCCCGCGCTACTCGCCCGACCTCTCGCCCATCGAGCCCGGCTGGGCCAAGCTCAAAGGAATCCTGCGCGCCAAGGAAGCCCGCACCGTCGAGGCCCTCAACGAGGAACTCGGCCCAGCCCTCAATGCAATCACCGCCACCGACGCCAAAGCGTGGTTCAAGCTATGCGGCTACCCGAATCTAAACTGAGCCGAAATCCGCTTTAATGCTGCTTTGACCTTATCCATATCGACGGAGTACCGACCTGGGCGTTTGCCGCGGGCCATTGGCCGCGCCGGGGGCGGCGGGTGAAGATACCAAGGGGGATGTCCAGCCGGTCCCCAGCCGGGGCGTCATCGGTGAGGGTGAGGCGGGCGGTGATGAGATAATCGACCTCGACCAGCGACCTCGACCAGGATGGTGGCGGCGCGTCGTTGCCGGTTGTCGGCGGCGATTCGCGGCAGGGCCTGAAAGGCACCGTTCCGCATGGCATGGCGCACCGAGGCAACCGGGATGCGGTCACCGATCTCGTTGCGGCTCAGCGACTGGAAGCGGATTGGCTTGAGGACATGGATGCGGTCGATGATCCAGCGCAGCCCGGGGCGCCAATACACGCTGTCGAAGATGCCGCGAGCGGCGGACGGAGTAATGACATCGTAGGAAACGCGTTCGGTTTTGAACTCCGCGCGAGAAAAGCAAGCTCGGGCCCCCGAGACGCGCAATGTGACGCCGTGCAGCATGGAGAATCTCCTGCGATGAGCGTTCCCCAGCAGGATAGTCAAATTCCATCTCCCTAAAATCGGGTACTCATAAATGAAATATATAAAAAATTCACTGATATATCGAATTTCAACCCATTCAATACTGACTACTTTGGCTCTCCATTGGGTTCATCAGAAGACATTGATCCAATTCATATTCGCCCCGATGCCTTTTTTTACTTATAGATCGGAGGAATAGATATTATTTCTCAAACATCGCGAAACCTACCCTTCCTAACCATGAAAGCCATCCAAAAGCGAGCGTTGGCCAAGCGGCCACAACACGCAGAAAGCGCATCATGTTTCACAAGGGAAATTGTCCATCGGATGCTGTTTTACAGCCGCCCGGCATCTTGACCGCCGATCTTAGCGCGCGGTTGCAGCGGACCATTTCATGGTTCCGCGGAAGGCTGCTTATGCGTGCTCTCGTAACGGATTATGGTTCCATCGAAAGGTCCTTTACCGCGCCGATCAGAAACTCCTTGTTCCCTTCGGGGCCGGTGATCGGGCTTTCGGTGATGTCCAGCACACGCCATCCCGGCAGGGCATCGAGCCACCCGCGGATGCGGTCGCAAACCTCTTGGTGCAGCTCCGGCTCACGCACCACCCCGCCCTTGCCGACGCGGCCCTTGCCAACCTCGAACTGCGGCTTGATGAGGGCGACGAGCCGCCCGCCCGGCACGGTCAGGGCGAGGGCGGCGGGAAGCACGACCTCCAGCCCGATGAAGCTGGCGTCGCACACCACGAGGTCCACGGGATCGGCAATCTCGGCGCTGGTCAGATGACGGGCGTTGGTTTTTTCCAGAACCACGACGCGCGGGTCGTTGCGCAGCTTCCAAGCCAGTTGGCCGTGTCCGACGTCCACCGCGTAGACCTTGGCGGCGCCGCGGGTCAGCAGCACGTCGGTGAATCCGCCGGTCGAAGCGCCGACATCGACGGCGGTCAGGCCGGTGGGATCGACGCCGAAGACGTCGAGCCCCTTCACCAGCTTCAGCCCGCCGCGCGACACCCAGGGATGGTCCTGCCCCTTCACCGACAAGGGAGCGTCCTCGGCGATCGCATCGCCGGCCTTGTCGATGCGCTTGGTGTCGGAATAGACCAGCCCGGCCAGGATCAGCGCCTGCGCCTTGGCCCGGCTTTCGGCCAGCCCGCGCTCCACCAGCGCCACATCCGCACGCACCCGCGCCATCTCAAACCTCCCCCATCGACGAGGGTGGATGCATGGCCCAGGACGCCGCGTTCGGCAAGGGGCGATGACGCGTCACCGGCGACGGAACATCAGAAAGGAAGGTCGAGAACGAAGCGCGTGCCGGGACTGTTCACCTCTGCGCGCAGCTTTCCCTTCAATTGACCGGCGAAGGCCCGCGCCACCTTCATGCCCAGCGAGTCGGCCCGAGCGACCTCGAACCCCGGCGGCAGGCCGCGCCCATGATCGGCGACGGTCAGGCGCCGCCCACCCTCCTCGCGCGGAAGGAGGCTGACCTCGATGTCCCCCGGGCTGCCCGCCACGTAGGCGTATCTGGTGGCGTTGCCGACCAGTTCGTTGACGATGAGGGCCAGAGGAATCACCGAATCCACCGGCAGCATCGCCTGTTCCACCGTCACGGCGATGCGCCGTTCCGGCCCGCCCACCGCGAAGTGGCTTTCCATCTCCCGGCAGGCGTCGCTCAGATAAGCCCCGAAATCGACAAGGCTGCCGCGGGTGGCGGCGTGGACGCGCTGGTGGGCCTGGGTCACCGTGCCGATGCGGCTGCACGCCTCCTGGAAGGCGCGGCGCATGTCCGGGTCCTTGGCCGACAGGGTCTGGAGCGTGAGCAGGCTGGAGACCAGCTGAAGGGTGTTCTTGACCCTGTGGCTGACCTCCCGCGCGTGGTGATGGGCGGTCTCGGTCGACTCGGATTCGGCGGGGCGCAGGGTGACCAGCAGCGACGGCCCGCCGTCCAGGGCGGACAGATCCAGGCTCCAGGACACCTCGTCCGGCCCGGTGATCCGCAGACGGACACCCTCGCCGCTGCCCAGCACCCCGGCGATGCGCTCGGCGGTGGCTTCCGGGAACCGGTCCGCCAGCAAATGCCCCGATTCCAGACCGAGGGCGCGCATGGTGGCGTTGGCGTAAAGACAACGAAAGGACGCACCGTCGATCACGGCGGTGGGCATCGATGACGACTCAACGATGGACCGGAACATCCCCGGACCGTCCTGAGCCGAAGCACCGTTTTCGTCGGATGCGCGCCCAGCATCCGCTGCAAACACCTGAGGCATGTTCGACAACACCCAGTCCCGCCGGATACGTTAATTATCTATTGTTTGCGAATTGTAAGACAGCAGTCCCAGCCGCACCAGCGAAAGCGCCCTGCCTGACCTTAGGCTAATGGCATTAGCTCCTTCGTCCAGGGCCGGAGACAACACCGGACGGCGACGCTTTCTTCCGCCGTCAGGCCCGCACCGCCGCCGCCTCGATCCCCAGCGCCTGCAAGGCGGTGGCGACGATGTGGCGGGCGGCGAGACCGGCCTCCTCATACTGCTTGGCCGGGCTGTCATGGTCGAGGAAGCGGTCGGGCAGGACCATCGGACGGATCTTCAACCCGCCGTCCAACAGCCCGGCCATCGCCAGATGCTGCAGCACGAAGCTGCCGAAGCCGCCGACCGAACCCTCCTCGATGGTGATCAGCACCTCATGCTCCAGCGCCAGACGGCGCACCAGCTCCTCGTCCAGAGGCTTGGCGAAGCGCGCGTCGGCCACCGTCGTCGACAGCCCGCGCGCGCCCAGCTCCGCCGCCGCCTTGCGCGCCTCGGCCAGACGCGTGCCGTAGCTGAGGATCGCCACCTTGGTGCCTTCCTGAAGGATGCGGCCCTTGCCGATGGGCAGCACCTCGCCGCGCTCCGGCAGCTCCAGCCCCACCCCCTCGCCGCGCGGGTAGCGCAGCGCCGAGGCGCGGTCGTCGATGGCAGCGCTGGTCGCCACCATGTGCATCAGCTCCAGCTCGTCCGCCGCCGCCATCAGCACGATGTCGGGCAGACAGCCGAGATAGGCGACGTCGAAGGCCCCGGCGTGGGTCGCCCCGTCCGCCCCGACCAGACCGGCGCGGTCGAGCGCGAAACGCACCGGCAGGCGCTGCAGCACCACGTCATGCACCACCTGGTCATAGGCGCGCTGCAGGAAGGTCGAATAGATCGCGCAGAAGGGCTTGAAGCCCTCCGTCGCCAACCCGGCGGCGAAGGTCACGGCGTGCTGCTCGGCGATGCCGACGTCGAAGCAGCGGTCGGGGAAGCGCTGGCCGAACAGGTCGAGCCCGGTGCCCGAGGGCATGGCCGCGGTGATGCCGAGAACGCGGGAGTCGCGCTCGGCCTCGGCGATCAGGGCGTTGGCGAAGACGCGGGTGTAGGTCGGGGCGTTGGACTTGGGCTTGGACTGGGCGCCGGTGACGACGTCGAACTTGGCGACCGCGTGCAGCTTGTCGGCCGACGCCTCGGCGGGGCCGTAGCCCTTGCCCTTCTTGGTGACGACGTGGATCAGGACGGGCTTGTCGTCCTCGGCGTCGCGGACGTTCTGCAGGACCGGCAGCAGGTGGTCCAGATTGTGCCCGTCGATCGGGCCGATGTAGTAGAAGCCCATCTCCTCGAACAGCGTGCCGCCGGTGACCATGCCGCGGGCGTACTCCTCCGCCCGCCGCGCCGCCGTGCGCAGCGGCCGCGGCAACTGCTCCGCGATGTCCTTGGCCAGATGGCGCAGGCTGAGGTAGGGCTTGGAGGAAATCAGCCGCGACAGGTACGCGCTCATCGCGCCGACCGGCGGGGCGATGGACATGTCGTTGTCGTTGAGGATGACGATCAGCTTGCTGTTCGCCGAGCCGGCGTTGTTCATCGCCTCATAGGCCATGCCGGCGCTCATCGCGCCGTCGCCGATCACGGCGACCACATGGTTGTCGCGGCCCAGCTGGTCACGCGCCACCGCCATGCCCAGCCCGGCGGAGATCGAGGTGGAGCTGTGACCGGCGCCGAACGGGTCGTATTCGCTCTCCGACCGGTTGGTGAAACCCGACAGGCCGCCGCCGGTGCGCAGCGTGCGGATGCGGTCGCGGCGCCCGGTCAGGATCTTGTGCGGGTAGCACTGGTGCCCGACGTCCCAGATCAGCCGGTCGGCCGGGGTCTGGAACACGTAATGCAGGGCGACGGTCAGTTCGACCACCCCCAGCCCGGCGCCCAGATGACCGCCGGTCACCGACACCGCGCTGATGGTCTCCGTCCGCAGCTCGTCGGCCACCTGCCTGAGCTGCTCGGGCTTGAGCGCGCGCAGGTCGGCGGGGGTGCGGACGAGGTCGAGAAGCGGCGTCTTGTCGTTGGGGGTCACGTTGGAAACGTCCTCCGTTCAGGTCCGCCGCGCGACGACGAAGTCGGCGACCGCTTTGAGGATATCGGCGCGCCCGTCGAAGATCTCCAGGTGCGCCTTGGCCTGGACGGCCAGCATGGCGGCCTGCGAGCGGGCGCGGTCCCGCCCGAGGATGGACACGAAGGTCGCCTTTCCGGCCTCGGCGTCGCGCCCGACCGACTTGCCGGTCTCCGCCTCCGTGCCCTCCACATCCAGCAGGTCGTCGACGATCTGGAAGGCCAGCCCGAGGTCGTGGGCGTAGGCGCGCAGCGCGAGGCGCTGCGGCGGCGGGGCCTTGCCCAGGATGCCGCCGGCCTCGCAGGAGAAGGCGATCATGTCGCCGGTCTTCATGCGCTGGAGCCGCGTCGTGGTGCCGAGGTCGAAGCTCTCATGCTCGGCGATCAGGTCGAGCATCTGGCCGCCGACCATGCCGTGCGGTCCGGCCGCCTTGGCGAGCGCCGCCACGAGCTGGCAGCGCACGTTGGGGTCCTCGTGGGTCGCCGGGTCGGCCAGCACCTCGAAGGCGTAGGTCAGCAGCCCGTCGCCGGCCAGGATCGCGGTCGCCTCGTCGAACTTGTGGTGCACGGTCGGCTTGCCGCGGCGCAGGTCGCTGTCGTCCATCGCCGGCAGGTCATCGTGGACCAGCGAGTAGCTGTGGACGAACTCCACCGCCACGGCCACCCGCAGCGCGCAGTCCGGATTGACGCCGAACAGCGCCGCCGACTGGCAAACCAGGAAGGGACGCAGCCGCTTACCGCCGTTCAGGCAGCCGTAGCGCATCGCCTCCAGCACACGCGATTCGGGGAGATCGGTGGTCGGCAGGAGGTGCAGGATCGCACGCTCCACATCGGCGGCCATGTCGGCCATGGCTGTCTTGAGGTCGGTCTGCACGTCAGTCGATCCGGGCGGGTTCGGTGCCGAGGGTGCCGTCGGCGGCAACGGTGATGCGGTCGATCTTGGCCTGGGCCTCGCGCAGCTTCGCCTCGCAATGCCGCTTCAGCGCGGTGCCGCGCTCGTAGGAGGAGATTGCGTCGTCGAGCTTGCCGCGCCCGTCCTCGAGCTGGCGCACGATGCGCTCAAGCTCGGCCAGCGCGTCCTCGAAGCTGAGGGCGGCGATGTCGGGGGGAATGTTAGCGAGGTCAGCCATGATCCATCCGGCCAATGATCCATACGATGGGGTGCCCGCGATGGGACCGAAAACCGAAATTATGGCTCAGCCCCCAAATGCGCAAGGCCCGCGGCGGGCGTATCACGCTCCCACCACGGGCCTAGCCGGAAGAATCGGCCGGAAGAATTCGGAAAGCTCAGCAGTACATCAATTCGCGCACATGCGCCGCGGTGGCGGAGGCGAGGGCGCGCAGATTGTATCCGCCTTCCAGCACCGACACGATGCGGGCGCCGCAATGGGTGCGGGCCAGATCGCCCAGCTTGCGGGTGGCCCAGGCGAAGTCGTCGTCGGTCAGGTGAAGCCCGGCCAGCGGGTCGCGCGAATGGGCGTCGAACCCGGCGGAGATGATCAGCAGGTCCGGTTTGAAATGGTCGATGGCCGGCAGGATGATGTGGGTCATCGCGTGGCGGAATTCCGGCGAGCCGGACATGGCGGCGAGCGGCGCGTTGACGCAGTTGCCGTACTCGCCCTTCTCACCCGCGTCGCCCGTGCCGGGATAGAGCGGCGACTGGTGGGTCGAGCAATAGAGCATGTCGGGGTCGCGCTGGAAGATGTCCTGCGTTCCGTTGCCGTGGTGCACGTCGAAATCCATCACGGCAACCCGCTGCAGCCCATGCGCCGCCCGCGCGTGGTAGGCGCCGACCGCGGCGTTGTTGAACAGGCAGAAGCCCATGGCCTTGTCATGCTCGGCATGGTGCCCCGGCGGGCGCACGGCGCAGAAGGCGTTGCGCGAATGGCCCGACGCCACCGCGTCCACCGCCGCGACCACCGCGCCGGCGGCGCGCAGCGCGGCCTCGCCTGAACCGGGGGACATCACCGTGTCGGCGTCGATGCCCGCGTGCTCCTGCTCCGGCACCAGGGCCAGGATGCGCTCGACATGCTCCCGCGGGTGCGCGCGGGAGAGCTGTTCGAGGGTGGCGAGCGGCGCCTCCTGCCGTTCGAGCATATAGAATTCTTCGGTCTCAAGCGACGCCAGCACCGCACGAAGCCGGTCGGCGCACTCCGGATGGCCCAGCCCTGTGTCGTGGTCCAGGCAGGCGGCGTGGGTGAACAGGGTGGTGAACATGCTTTTCTGTCTTTTTCGTTCGTGTTCGAGGCATTTCCCTGCGTCCATTCTTCCTGGATCGCTAATGAAAGTACAGGATGATTGCGGGGCTTATCGTCACATCCCCCAACCGCCGCCGGCACCCCTTTTGCGCGGAGGACGTGCAAGCCATCCCGCCCTTCGGCGCGGTCAGGCGCAACGCTCGATCACGAAGCGGTAGACGCCGCCCTCCTCGACGCTGGAGGCCAGCCGGTTGCCGGTGGCCTCGCAGAAGGCGGCGAAATCCTTGGGCGCGCCGGGGTCGGTCGCCTCGACGGTCAGCGTCGATCCGGGCGGCACCGTCTTCAGCACCTTGCGCGCGCGCAGCACCGGCAGCGGGCATTGCAGCCCCTTGGCGTCGAGCGTCTGGTCGGCCATCGTTCCTTGAACTCCTTCGGTCACCGCCGCAACGATTCGAGGCGGCGAGTCTAGAACGGCGGCCCGCGCGCCATCAACCCGTTGAACGGTGCTGCCCCATTGAACGGTGCTTTCGCGAAACGGGGAACATTCTTTCGACTACGGGACATCCACGGGTAGACAGCGCAGTACACTCTTCCATATGATTGAACACGAACGATAAACGGCGGTGCTGCGGCGCAGGGATTGGGCGCAACGGTTCGCTGTTGCTTGGCGCCGACAGAAACGGTCGTTTCATGAACATTGCCGATTTGCAGAGCAACGCACGGCGGGCCAGCACGCTGCTCAAGGCCATGAGCAACGAGCGCCGCCTGCTCATCCTGTGCTACCTGACCGAGGGCGAGAAATCGGTCGGCGAACTGGAGGAGTTGGTCGACCTCAGCCAGTCGGCGCTGTCCCAGCATCTGGCCCGCCTGCGCCGCGACAAGCTGGTGCGGACGCGGCGCGCCGCCCAGAACATTTATTACTCGCTGAACGGGCACGAGGCGCAAACCATCATGGCGACTCTCCATGAGCTGTTCTGCGCGCCCGTCGCCCGCAAGAAGGACGAGGGGTCCCCCACCTCCGCCGAGGAAACCAGCAGCGCCCCGGCCTGACGCGGTCCTGTCCGGTTTCAGGCCCGTCCGAAGAAGCGCCGCCCGAACAGAAGAACCGCCAGGGCCAGGACCAGCCAGCCCAGGATGAAGGCGCTGCCGCCCGTGGGGGCCGTCATGGCGAAGGGCAGCGGGCCGCTGGTCGCGGTCGCGTAGAGCGTGCCGCTGAAAAGCAGGATTCCCGCCACGAACAGCCACCCTGACAGGCGCAGCGCCAGACGCGCAGGGCCGTCGGCGGTGCGCAGCAGCGCGACCAGGGCGACCAGGGCCAGCGCGTGCCACATCTGGTATTGCCCGGCCAGCCGGAACAGCTCCTGCCCGCGCGGATCGCCGGCCAACCCGTGGCTGGCATAGGCCCCGGCTCCCACCGCGACGGCGCCGTTCAGGGCCGCGAAGGCGACCCACAGCCGATCAACCAGTCCCATCGTTCCCCTCCACGCTGGCCTTTCCACGCTGGCATTCCCGCCGCACTCCCATTGTGGGGGACGGGAAAAGTTCGATCTCGAAACCAACTGGCCCATCCTTTGCTTAGCACGGGCAGGCCAGCCATCCTACCCCCTCGGGAAACCGGGAGTCTGCGGCGGTTCGGCGCAAATTGATTTGCAAAATGCCAAAGGCTCGTCGTGAACCACATCATTCTGCACCGACAGCCGCAAGACACGTCCCAGGCCGAGCCCGTGCCACGCGCCGGGCCGGAGGGCGTGAGCACACCGCTGTCGCGCGAGGAGGACCGGCTGATCGCCTGGGCGATGGCCCGCGGCGGGCGTCTGCTGGTGGTGGACGACAGCCCGACCAACCGTCTGCTGACCGCGGCGCTGATGCGCAAGGTCGGCTTCACGGTCGACACCGCGGACGGCGGAGCGGAGGCCGTCGCCTCCGTCGCCACGGCGGAGGCTCCCTACGACGCCGTGCTGATGGACGTCGCCATGCCCGAGGTGGACGGGATCGCCGCGACCCTGGCGATCCGGGCGATGACCGGCCCGCGCGCCGCGGTTCCGATCATCGCGGTCACCGCCCACGGCTTCGCCGAGGACCGCGACCGCTGCGTGTTCGCCGGGATGAACGATTACGTGCCCAAGCCGGTCCGCCGCCCCGAGCTTCTGGCGGCCCTGAGGCGCTGGCTGGAACCCGGGTCTTCGGAGGGTGAGACCGTCAGAAGGACGAGCCCGGCTCCTTGAGGAACTCCGCCTCCTCCGGCGTCGTCTCGCGGCCGAGGACGGCGTTGCGGTGGGGGAAGCGGCCGAAGCGCGCGATGACCGCGCGGTGGCGCTCCGCGTAATCCACGACTTCCGGATCGCTGACCCGTTCCCGGAACAGGGTGCAGGACAGCTCCTGGCAGTCCATGTCCTCCTGATGCTCGAACGGCAGATAGAGGAAGATCCGCTCATCCTCGGTGCATTCCAGGTCGTAGCCCTGCTCCACCACATGGCGGGCCACCGCCAGCGCCTTGCCGTCGGTCGCGAAGGCCCGCGGCGAACCGCGGAAGACGTTGCGCGGCACCTGGTCCAGCAGGACGCAGAGCGCCAGGCAGCCGTCCACATCCTCCAGCCAGTGATCGTAGAGGCCCGCCGCCGCCGCTTCGTGATGGGGAAGCAGCGTGTCGCGCACCGTCCGGTCGAAACTGTCGGACTGGCGGAACCAGTAGGGCTTCATCGCCTCGTCGAACCAGAAATCCACGATCTCGTCGATCAGCCTGTCGGTCATCTGCACCACCTTCGCCTGGACATGGGTCGTCGTTAAAAGAACCTCGGCCAAAAAAAGAACAGGGCGCCCGAAGGCGCCCTGTCCAGTCTTAATCATCCACACCGGGCCGGGACGCGGCTCAGTGCAGGGTGCTCCACAGCTTGCGCTTGGTGGCGTACATCAGGCCGGCCAGCACGATCAGGAACAGGATCACCTTCACGCCCATCTGCTTGCGCGCGTCCATGTGCGGCTCGGCGATGAAGGTCAGGAAGGTGCTGATGTCGTGGGCCTGCTGCTGCACCGTCGCCGGGGTGCCGTCGGCGTAGGTCACCCCGTCCGGCATCAGGATGTTGGGCATGCCCACCTGATGGCCCGGGAAGTACTTGTTGTAGTTCATGCCCGGCATCAGGGTCACGCCTTCCGGCGGGTTCTCCTCGAAGCCGGTCAGGAAGGCGTAGAGATAGTCCTCGCCGCCGACGCGGGCCTTCGCCATCAGCGACAGGTCCGGCGGCAGGGCGCCGTTGTTGGCGGCGCGGGCGGCGTTGTCGTTGGGGAACGGCGACGGGAAGCGGTCGGCCGGGATGCCCGGACGCATGAACATCTCGCCCGCGTCGTTCGGACCGGCCTGGACCTCATAGCCGGCGGCGATCGCCTTCAGCTCGTCCTCGCTGAAGCCGATGCCGGCGAGGGTGCGGATCGGGACCAGCTTGGCCGAGTGGCAGGTCGAGCAGACTTCCTTGTAGATCTGGAAGCCGCGCTGCGCCGAGGCCTTGTCGATGGTGCCGAACACGCCGCTGTGCGACCACTCCTGCTTGGGAATGTGCACCGCTTCCGACGCCTGCGCGGCGCCGGCCAGACCCAGGGCGACGGCCGCGGAGAGGATGGCAGACTTCAGAGAGCGCATTATGCCTTCTCCATGGGCTTGGCGTGGGCGCCGGCGGCAACACGGCCACCGCCCTTCAGAACCGGTTCGCAGATGCTGGCGGGAAGCGGCAGCGGACGCTCCAGCTTGCCCAGCAGCGGCAGCAGGATCAGGAAGTGGAAGAAGTAGTAGGCCGTGCCGATGCGGGCGA
This sequence comes from Azospirillum brasilense, assembly GCF_005222205.1. Lineage (NCBI taxonomy): Bacteria > Pseudomonadati > Pseudomonadota > Alphaproteobacteria > Rhodospirillales > Azospirillaceae > Azospirillum > Azospirillum brasilense. The sequence continues at coordinate 874,990 of NZ_CP032346.1, forward strand.
CCAGCAGCCACACGCCTTCCGCGGGCATCGCGCCGGCGTAGCCCAGGACCAGGGCGTCGATGGCCAGGATCCAGAAGAACTGGCGGTAGATCGGACGGAACTTGCAGCTGCGCACCTTGGAGGTGTCGAGCCACGGCAGGGCCGCCAGCACCGCGATGGCGCCGAACATGGCGAGCACGCCGCCCAGCTTGTCCGGGATCGCGCGCAGGATCGCGTAGAACGGCAGGAAGTACCATTCCGGAACGATGTGCGCCGGGGTGACCAGCGGGTTGGCCGGGATGTAGTTGTCCGGGTGGCCGAGGTAGTTCGGGGCGAAGAAGACGAAGGCCGCGTAGAAGATCAGGAACACGACGACCGCGAAGCCGTCCTTGATCGTGACGTACGGGTTGAACGGCACGGTGTCCTGCGGGCCCTTGGCGTCGATGCCCAGCGGGTTGTTGGAGCCGGAGACGTGCAGGGCGGCGGTGTGGAGGATCACCAGGCCCAGCAGCACGAACGGCAGCAGGAAGTGCAGCGCGAAGAAGCGGTTCAGCGTCGGGTTGTCGACCGAGAAGCCGCCCCACAGCCAGGTCACGATCGGGTCGCCGACCAGCGGGAAGGCCGAGAACAGGTTCGTGATGACGGTGGCGCCCCAGAAGCTCATCTGGCCCCACGGCAGCACGTAGCCCATGAAGGCGGTCGCCATCATGGCCAGCAGGATCAGCACGCCGAGGATCCACAGGATCTCGCGCGGCGCCTTGTAGGAGCCGTAGTAGAGACCGCGGAACATGTGGATGTAGACGGCGATGAAGAACATCGACGCGCCGTTGGCGTGGACGTAGCGCAGCAGCCAGCCGTAGTTGACGTCGCGCATGATGCGCTCCACCGACTCGAAGGCGATGTGCGTGTTGGCCGCATACTGCATCGCCAGCACGAGGCCGGTGGCGATCATGATGACCAGCATGATGCCGGCGATGGCACCGAACGCCCACAGATAGTTGACGTTCCGGGGCATCGGATACTGGTTGTACTCATGGTCCAGCATCGTGAAGATCGGCAGGCGGCTGTCGATCCACTTCACGACGGGATTCTTGAACTGGGGGGCGTGAGCCTGAGCCATCTTGGGGTCTCCAGAACCTTAAGGGCCGCTTAGCCGAGCCGGACCGCGGTGTCGCTCGTGAAAGCGTACTGCGGAACGACGAGGTTGGCCGGGGCGGGACCCTTGCGGATGCGCCCTGCGGTGTCGTAGTGCGAGCCGTGGCACGGGCAGAACCAGCCGTCATAGTCGCCGCGCGGATCGGTCGGCTTCTGGCCCAGCGGCACGCAGCCCAAGTGCGTACAGATGCCGACGACGATCAGCCATTCCGGCTTCTTGACGCGGGCGTCGTCGGCGGCCGGGTCGCGCAACTCGCCGAGGTTGACGGTGCGGGCTTCCTCGATCTCCTTCGCCGTGCGGTGGCGGACGAAGACCGGCTTGCCGCGCCAGGTGACGGTGATCGCCTGGCCTTCCTGGACCGGGGCCAGATCCACGTCGATCGAAGCCAGCGCGAGGGTGTCGGCGGCCGGGTTCATGCTGTCGATGAACGGCCAGACGGCCGACGCGACACCAATGGCACCCACGGCACCGGTGGCGAGGTAGAGAAAATCACGGCGGGAAGCCCCCTCGCCGCCGGAGGCCGCGTGGCCACCCGTCCCGGGCGGATGCGTGGTCTGAGCCATAAGCGTTAATCTCCTCAAGGCATACGCGGCGCGCCGAAGCGCCCTATGACACGTGGACCAGTGTTTATCACGACTTGACGGGCATGTCCGCTCACTGGGTGGGTGGGTGCGCGCCGCGTCGACCGGGGTTGTATGTCCCGGGTATCCGGGGTGCGGTATACAGTCGCGGCAACGCCTTGAAAAGGTTTTGTCATCGGGACAACTTGTCGCGCTTTGCGGTGCACCATTAGACTTCGCTGAACCAAAAGGGAATTTCATGCGCCTCGTTCTCTTCGAACCGGACATTCCCCAGAACGCCGGGACTCTGATGCGTCTGGCGGCGGGACTCGGGGTAGCGCTGGACCTGATCGAGCCCTGCGGCTTCGTTCTGGACGACCGCAAGCTGCGGCGGGCCGGCATGGACTACATCGACCAGCTTGCCCTGGTCCGGCACAGCTCCTGGGGCGCCTACCGGGCGTTGCCGCAGGCCGGGCGGCTGGTCCTGCTGACCACCCGCGGCGCCGTTCCCTACACCGATTTCGCTTTCGCGCCCGACGACCGGATCATGGTCGGGCGCGAGAGCGCCGGGGTGCCCGACGAGGTGCACGAGGCCGCCGACGCCCGTCTGGTCATTCCGTTGAAGCCGCCCGCCCGGTCGCTGAATGTTGCGCTGAGTGCCGCGATGGTGTTGGGTGAGGCGCTGCGGCAGACGGCCGCATTGCCGAGCCCCCCGCCCCTCCCCTCGCCCTGACCGATGCCGGACGCCCGCCCATGACCACCTCCCCCGCCGACGCCATGGACATCAGAGCCGCCCGTCAGGCCCAGGCCAGCGCCTGGTTCGCCGAGCTGCGCGACCGCATCTGCGCCGAGTTCGAACGGATCGAGGACGAGCTGACCGGCACCCATTCCGACCTGCCGCCGGGCCGCTTCGAGCGCAAGGGCTGGCAGCGCCCCGACCATGGCGGCGGCGAGGGCGGCGGCGGCGTGATGTCGGTGATGCGCGGCCGCGTGTTCGAGAAGGTGGGGGTCAACGTCTCCACGGTGCACGGCACCTTCAGCCCGGAGTTCCGCGCCAACATCCCCGGCGCCGCGGAGGACGGGCGGTTCTGGGCATCGGGGATCAGCCTCGTCGCGCACATGCGCTCGCCCCTGGTGCCGGCCACCCACATGAACACGCGCCACATCGTGACCAGCCTCGGCTGGTTCGGCGGCGGCGCCGACCTGACCCCGATGGTGCCCGACGAGCAGGACACCGCCGACTTCCACGCCGCCTTCCGCGGCGCCTGCGACCGCCACGACCCGACCTGCTACGCGCGTTACAAGGAGTGGTGCGACCGCTACTTCTTCCTGCCGCACCGGGGCGAGGCGCGCGGCGTCGGCGGCATCTTCTACGACAACCTGGATTCCGGGAACTGGGAGGCCGACTTCGCTTTCACCCGCGACGTGGGCTTGGCCTTCCTGGAGGTCTTCCCCGCCCTGGTCCGCCGCCACATGAACCGCCCTTGGACCCCCGAGCAGCGCGAGCACCAGCTGATCCGCCGCGGCCGCTACGTCGAGTTCAACCTGCTCTACGACCGCGGGACGACCTTCGGCCTGAAGACCGGCGGCAACACCGAGGCCATATTGATGAGCATGCCGCCCGAGGTGAAGTGGCCGTAACGACGGCGCTTCACCCGAGACGCCGCCTCGCCTCCGCCAGACACGCCTCTCGTCCCGGACGGAAGTCCTCGGCGATCCACCACGCCTCGACCTGCTTCAGCAGCGCGCCCACCGCCGGGCCGCGCGGCATCCCCATGGCCAGCAGGTCGCGCCCGGCAATGGGAAGGACCAGGGCCGGCAGATCCTCGGCGGTCGCCAGCGCCGCCTTCACCGCGTCGAGCGCCACCGGTCCGGGGGCGTCCAGCGCCGCCACCAGCACGAGGTCGCGGTACAGTTCGGCGTCGCCCAGCCGGTAGAGCGCCTGCCGCCGCTTCACACAACCGTCGGAGGGCGCCACGGCCATCGGCGGCTCGGTCAGGGCGGCGAGGCGGTCGCGGTCGGCGTTGGACAGGCGCAGAGTCTGGGCCACGGCCAGCGCCCCCGCCCGGTCGGTGTCCAGCACGGCGGCGAAGCGGCGCACCGCGTCGGGCGGCTCGTCCAGATCGTGCTCCAACCGGACCAGCCCGTCCAACCGTGCGGTGCGCACCGCCTCCGGCAACAGATGGGCCATCACGCCGAGCCGGATCATCAACTCCCAGGCCGACGCCGGATCGGGCGCCGCCAACAGGCGGGACAGCTCGCCCCGAACCCGCTCGCCGGACAGGGTGGGCAGGCGGGGGGCCATCTCCGCGCAGGCGGCCAGCGCCGCCGCGTCCGGGGCGCCGCGCCCGTAATGGGCGTGGAAGCGGAAGAAGCGCAGCAGGCGCAGCACGTCCTCCTCGATGCGCTGGCGCGGGTCGCCGACGAAACGCACCCGCCCGGCGGCCATGTCCGCCAATCCCCCGAAGGGGTCATAGACGCAGCCGTCCAGCGTGCAGCTCAGCGCGTTCATGGTCAGGTCGCGCCGGGCCGCGTCCTCCCGCCAGTCGTCGGTGAACTCGACGCGGGCGTGGCGCCCGAAGGTCTCGACGTCGCGGCGCAGCGTGGTGATCTCGTAATGGGCCTTCCCGACCACGGCGGTGATGGTGCCGTGCTCGATCCCGGTGGGGATGGCGCCGATGCCCGCGGCCTTCAGCAAGTCCATCACCCGCTCCGGCGGGGCGTGGGTGGCGATGTCGATGTCCTTGACCTTGCGGCCCAGCCACGCGTCGCGCACGCAGCCGCCGACGAAGCGGGCGTCCGCCCCTCCGGCGGCCAGGGCGTCGAACACGGCGCGCGTCTCGGGCGCGGTCATCCAGGGCTGGGGAGCGATGCGGGCGTTGACGGTCATGGCGGCAGGCTAGCCCGCAAGGCATTCAATTGCCAGAGACGCTCAATTGCCGGAAGGCCCGCCGCCGACCACCCGCCCGTCTTCGACATGGGCCGGGGTGTAGGGCGTGTGCGGCGCCACCCCGCTGGTCAGGGCGACGGAGCCCAAGGTCACCGCCATCGCCGCCACCCCGGCGAAGACCAGCCAAGGCCAGGGCGCCGTCGCCCACCAGGGGGCCGGGGTGTGCGCCTCCTCCGCCTCGCGGCGGCGGCGCTCGACGACCAGCACATAGAGGGCATAGCCGACCGTGGGCAGGAACAGCGGCAGGATGACCGTCAGGAAGATCCGCAGCACCGCGCCGCCCGCCTTACGATGGACCGCCGGCGGGCTGGTCGCCCAGGCGATCGGTTCCCAGGCCGTCGCAGCCCAGCCCTTCAGCGCGCAGGACGTCGCAGAGGTTGACCAGCATCCCCGCCGTCGCTCCCCAGATGAAGCGCTGCTGGTACGGGAAGGCGTAGAAAAAACGCTGGGCGCCCTGGAACTCGCGGCTGTGGCGCTGCGGGTTGGTCGGGTCGAGGATGGCGGCCAGCGGCACCTCGAACACTTCCGCCACCTCGGTCGGGTCGGGAGTCACCTGGAAGGGCGGGCGCACCAGCCCGACCACCGGAGTCACCCGGAAGCCGGTGCGCGTCACATAGGTGTCGAGCCGCCCCAGCACCTCGATATGGTCACGCGCCAGCCCGATCTCCTCCTCGGTCTCGCGCAGGGCGGTGTCCTCCGGGTCGCGGTCGTCGCTCTCCATCCGCCCGCCGGGGAAGCTGATCTGCCCGGCGTGGGCGGTCAGGTTGGCGGTGCGCTGGGTGAAAATGACCGTCAGCTCCTCCGGACGGTCGACCAGCGGCACCAGAACGGCGGCCTCCCGCAGCTTGCCCTGCGACGGCTCGAAACCGGGATTCAGATCATGGTCGCCGCGCACCTTGGCCGGGCGCAGGCCGGCGGCGGCGCTTCCCGGAAAGCGCTTGCGGACCTCATCGAGACTCACCCGCCAGGCAGCCTGCCCAGCGCGAAGAAGACCTTCTTGCTCCATACCCCCACCTCAGCCTCACCATCATGGCCGCGCGTGTCGGCCCGGTCCACCAATTCGTAGTAGACCGGCCGGAGAATTCGCGCTTCGAGCCCGTTTCTTATGAGGATATAGGGCGTCGGCTCGCCATTTTCAGCATTGTGGACGACCCTGATCGGATGATCCGGCCCGCATTCAACCCATTCGTCTAAATTTGTACGGAATGACAGGACCTGTTCGTCTCCACCTCCGCTTGCAGTCATTTCCACGGCGACGAAGGGCGTGTCCTCGACCACGATCCGCCCGCGCTCGACCGGGGTGACCAGCCAGAAGTCGCCGGCCTCGTCGCGCCGCAGGACGGTGGCGAACAGCTTGACCAGCTCGATCCGCCGGATCGGGTCGCCCTCGTGGAACCAGGTGCCGTCGCGGGCGATGCGGATGTCGAACCGCTGCTCCCTTGCGGTCAGGGGCAGGCTATCGACGTTTTCCTCACCTGTCATCCCACCGGGGCGCGTTTCATTTGGGCGCTTGTCATTCGCCCCGTCATTGCCGACCTTCATCGCTAGCCTTCTCGTCTTTTTCGAGCCTGAGGGGCACAGAGGGAACTGGCCGCGCAACGTAATTTCGCCATACTCGTCACATAGGTCCGGACTGGCGGATTTGCCACGATGGCCGTTTCGACACCAGCGGTCATGATTGAGCGGTCATGATTGCCCACCGAGTGCATGGTCTTAAACGGGAGCAGAGACGTGAGCGCAACCGACGCCGCTAATCCGAGCCAGAGCTTTCCCGCCGGCGAGAACCCGCACCAGCTCATGGCGGAGATCGAGGCGCTGGGCGGCCGGCTGACCCATGTCCGCGACCGCATCGGCCGGATCATCTTCGGCCAGCAGGAGGTCATCGACCTCACGCTCATCACGCTTCTGGCCGGCGGCCACGTGCTGCTGATCGGCGTGCCGGGCCTCGCCAAGACGCGGCTGGTCGAGACGCTGGGCACGGTGCTGGGCCTCGCCGAGAAGCGCATCCAGTGCACGCCCGACCTGATGCCCGCCGACATCCTGGGGTCGGAGGTGCTGGAGGAAAACGAGCAGGGCCGCCGCTCCTTCCGCTTCATTCCCGGGCCGGTGTTCAGCCAGCTCCTGATGGCGGACGAGATCAACCGCGCCAGCCCGCGCACCCAGTCCGCCCTGCTCCAGGCGATGCAGGAGCGGCGCGTGTCGGTCGCCGGCCAGTACCACGCCCTGCCCCAGCCCTTCCACGTGCTGGCCACCCAGAACCCGCTGGAGCAGGAGGGTACATACCCGCTTCCGGAAGCCCAGCTCGACCGCTTCCTGATGCAGATCGACGTCGATTACCCGGACCGCGACGCCGAGCGGCGGATGATGATCGCCACCACCGGTTCGCTGGACGAGCAGGCGGTGACGGTGCTCTCGCCCGCCGACCTCCAGGTGGCGCAACGGCTGGTCCGCCGCGTGCCGGTCAGCGAGGGGGTGGTGGACGGCATCCTCGACCTCGTGCGGCGGGGCCGCCCGGAGGCGACCGACCTGCCGGAGGTGCAGCGCCACGTCGCCTGGGGCCCCGGCCCGCGCGCCAGCCAGGCGCTGATGCTCGCCGCCCGCGCCCGCGCGGTGCTGGACGGGCGGCTGGCGCCGTCGCTGGACGACGTGGTGGCCCTGGCGAAGCCCGTGCTGCGCCACCGCATGGCGCTGAACTTCGCAGCTCGGGCGGACGGGATCACGCTGGACGACATCATCAACCGCCTCTGCGCCCCGCTGTCGTAAGGACCCGCCGATGGCCAGCCCCACTCTCGGCGCCACCACCCTGCGGGCGCAGCAGCGCGCGGAGGGGCTGGCCGCCACCCTGCCGCCGCTTCTGGTCGCGGCGGAGCGCGTCGCCTCCACGGTGGCGCAGGGCGTGCACGGGCGGCGCCGCGTCGGGCTGGGCGAGACCTTCTGGCAGTTCCGCCGCTACCAGCCCGGCGATTCGCCGCAGATGATCGACTGGCGGCAGTCCGGCAAGACCCAGCCCGTCTATGTGCGCGAGAACGAGTGGGAGGCTGCCCAGACCGTCTGGCTGTGGCGCGACCGCTCGCCCTCCATGGACTACCGCTCGGTCAACGGCCTGCCGACGAAGCGGGAGCGCGCCGACCTGCTGACCCTCGCCACCGCGGTGCTTCTGGTGCGCGGCGGCGAGCGGGTCGGCCTGCTGAACTCCGGCCAGCGCCCGGACCATGGCAAGTTCGCCCTGAACCGCATGGCCGGTCAGATGACCGACCCGCGCAACGCCCATTCCCCCGACGCGCTGCCGCAGCCCGAGCCGCTGCCCCGCCACGCCCAGGTGGTCCTGGTCGGCGACCTGCTGTCGCCGCTGCCGGAGATCCACGCCACCGTGGCGGCGCTCACCGGACGCGGCGTGCGCGGCCACCTGCTGCAGATCCTCGACCCGGCGGAGGAGACCCTGCCCTACGAGGGCCGCGTCGAGTTCGAAGGCTTCGAAGGCGAAGAGGAACTGCTGGTCCCGCGGGTCGAGGCAGTGCGCGAGACCTACCTGGAGCGGCTGCGCGCCCATCAGGACGGTCTGGACGCGCTCGCCCGCACCGCCGGCTGGACCTACGCCGTCCACCGCACCGACCGGCCGCCACAGACGGCCCTGCTCGGGCTGTGGGGCGCCCTGGCGCGGGAGGCGGTTTAGGTGGGGCCGCGCATTGCCCCCACCCTCCCGCTTCGCGGGTCCCTCCCTCCCCCGCTTCGCAGGGGAGGGCCAGTACGCAAAATCCCCTCCCCTGCGAAGCGGGGGAGGGTTAGGGAGGGGGCAATCGCTTCGCCCTCCATTCCTCATCCTCCAACAGCGTAGACGCCGATGCTGGGTTTCGGACCGATCGCCTTTGCCGTTCCGTGGGTGCTGGCCGCCCTGGCCGTCCTGCCGGTGCTGTGGTGGCTGCTGCGCGTCACACCGCCGGCCCCGCGGGTGGTGCGCTTCCCCGCCATCCGGCTGCTGCGCGACCTGACGGCGCGGGAGGAGACTCCCGCCCGCACCCCGCTGTGGCTGCTGATCCTGCGCCTGATCGTCGCCGCGCTGCTGATCCTGGCGCTGGCCGGGCCGCTGCTGAATCCGCGCGCCGCCCTGCCGGGCAGCGGGCCGCTTCTGCTTCTGGTCGACAACGGCTGGGCGTCGGGCCGCGACTGGACGAGCCGCCGCGCCGCCATGGAGGAGCTGGTGTCGCAGGCGGAGCGGCAGAACCGCCCGGTCGTCCTGCTGCCGACCGCCCGGCCCGCCGGGGGCGAGGCGGTGAAGGCCAGCCCGCCCCTGCCCGCCTCGGAAGCCCGCCGCCTGATCCAGGCGCTGGAGCCACATCCCTGGCCGACCGACCGCGCCGGCGCGCTCGAGGCGGTGCGCGGGCTTGCCGCGCGCGGCTCCGCCCACACCGTCTGGCTGTCGGACGGCATCGGCGACCGCACCGCCCGCGGCCTCGCCGAGACGCTGCAGCGCATGGGCTCCCTGGAGATCCTCGACGATTCCGCGGAGAAGCCGCCCCACCTGCTGCTCCCGCCATCGTCGGAGGGCGCCGGCCTGTCGGCCCGCGTGGTGCGCGCCGACGCCTCGCGCCCGGAAAGCGTCACCGTGCGCCTGTCCGGCGCCGACGGCCGCCTGCTGACCCGCCAGCCCGTCGCCTTCGACGCCGGGCAGCTCACCCGCGAGGTGCGTTTCGAGGTGCCGGCGGAGCTGCGCAACGACGCCGCCAGCCTGCGCGTGGAGAACGACACCACCGCCGGGGCCACCGTCCTCCTTGATGAGCGCTGGCGCCGCCGCCCGGTCGGGCTGGCCTCGGGCCGCGCCAGCGGCGAGAACCAGCCGCTGCTGTCCGACCTGCACTATCTGGAACGGGCGCTGGCCCCCTACAACGAGGTGCGGCGCGGCGAGCCGGACGAGCTTCTCAAGCGCGACCTCGCCGTACTGGTGCTGTCGGACATCGGCGCCCTGACCGGGCAGGAAGCCCAGACCATCGAGGACTGGGTGCGCAAGGGCGGCGTCCTGCTGCGCTTCGCCGGGCCGCGGCTGGCCCAGAACCCCGACCGTCTGGTGCCGGTGCGCCTGCGTCTGGGCGACCGGGCGCTGGGCGGCGCCCTGTCCTGGTCGGAGCCGGCGAAGCTCCAGCCCTTCGACGGCCGCAGCCCCTTCGCCGGCCTGCACATCCCCGACGACGTCGCCGTCTCGCGGCAGGTGCTGGCCGAACCGGCGCTGGACCTCGCCGACCGCACCTGGGCGCGGCTCCAGGACGGCACGCCCCTGGTCACCTCGGAGAAGCGCGGAGACGGCTACATCGTGCTCGTCCACACCACCGCCAGCCCGGAATGGTCGAACCTGCCGATGTCCGGCCTGTTCGTCGACATGCTGCGCCGTCTGGTGACGCTGAGCGGCGGCGTCGCCGGGGGCGCCCATGGCGGCACGCTGGAGCCGCTGGAGGTGCTGGACGGCTTCGGCCGGCTGGTGCCGCCGCCGGCCGCCGCCTTCCCCATCGCCGGGGACGCCGGGGCCGACGTGCTCGGCCCGCGCCACCCGCCGGGCTTCTACGGCACTGAGGAAGCCCGCCGCGCCCTGAACCTGACCGCCACGCTGACGCGGATCGAGCCGCTGGGCGCCATGCCCGGCGGCGTCGCCCGCGGCCCCTACGGCACGCGGGGCGAGGTGGCGCTGAAGCCGGCGCTGCTCGGCATCGCGCTATCGCTCGCCATGATCGATCTGCTGATCGCCCTCATGCTGCGCGGCCTGCTCGGCGGCTGGCGCTTCGGCGGCAAGGGAGGCGGTGGCAAGCGTCGCCGGGCCGGGGCCGCCGCCGCGGTCCTGCTGACGCTGGGCGCGGCGCTGCCCATGGCCGCGGTGCCCTGGTCCTCCGCCCGCGCCGACGACGCGCAGTCGACCAAGGTGACGGCGGAGACCTACCTCGCCTATGTGCGCACCGGCAACGGCGCGGTGGACGACACCTCGCGCGCCGGGTTGGAAAGCCTCGTGGACGTGCTGACCCGCCGCACCGCGGTGGAGGCGGCCGGGGCGGTGGGCGTCGATCCGGAAACCGACGAGCTGGCCTTCTACCCCCTGCTCTACTGGCCGGTGTCGGGCGGCCAGCGCGCGTTGAGCGACCACGCCCGCGCCCGGCTGAACGAGTACATGCGCAACGGCGGCACCATCCTGTTCGACACGCGCGACCAGTCGGCGGGTGCCGTCGGCGGCAACCAGGCGCTCCAGGGGATGGTGGAGGGGCTGGACATCCCGCCGCTGGCCCTGGTGCCGCCCGACCATGTGCTGACCAAGTCCTTCTATCTGCTGAACGATTTCCCAGGCCGCTACAACGGCGGCAATCTGTGGATCGAGGCGCGCGAGGGTCGCGCCAACGACGGCGTGTCCCCGGTGCTGATCGGCGGCAACGACTGGGCCGCCGCCTGGGCGGCGAACCGCAACGGCCAGCCTCTGTACGCCGTCGTCCCCGGCGGGGAGCGGCAGCGCGAGATGGCCTACCGCTTCGGCGTCAACCTCGTCATGTACGCGCTGACCGGCAACTACAAGGCCGATCAGGTCCATGTGCCCGCGATCCTTGAGAGGCTCGGCCAGTGACCCTGCTTGACGGAACCTCCATCGCCCTGGCGCCGCTGCTCCCCTGGGTCTTCCTGGTGCCGCTGTTCGTGGTGGCGCTGGCGATCCTGGCGCTGGCCGTCTTCCGCCGGGCGCGCGGCGTCTGGCTGCGCGCCCTGGCGGTGGCGGTGCTGGCGCTGGCGCTGATCAACCCGTCGCTGGTGCAGGAGAAGCGGGAGCCGATCAAGGACGTGGCCGTCGTCGTGCTCGACGCCTCGCCCAGCCAGAACATCGGCGACCGCCGCGCCCGCGCCGAGGCCGAGCTGGAGCGGCTGACCGAGCGGCTGAAGGCCTTCGACGATCTGGAGCTGCGGGTGGTCCGCGCCGGCGACGCGGAATCCGGCGCCTCCGCCATCAACGAGACGCACCTGTTCGACGCGCTGAACCGCGCCATGGCCGACGTGCCGCGCCGCCGCATGGCCGGGGCTGTGCTGATCACCGACGGGCAGGTCCACGACGTTCCGGAAAACCTCGCCCGGCTGGCCGAGATCGGCCCGGTGCACACGCTGCTGACCGGCAACCGCGACGAGGGCGACCGCCGTCTGGCCATCGTCCAGGCCCCGGCCTACGGCCTCGTCGGCAAGCCGGTGGAGCTGACCATCCGGGTGGACGACATGCCGCGCCGCCAGTCGGCCGACGCGGCGGTGACCCTGCGCCAGGACGGCGGGCCGCCGCGCACCATCCGCGTGCCCGTGGGCCAGGACTTCCACATGGAGCTGCCGGTCAACCACGGCGGCCAGAACGTTTTGGAGATGGAGGTCGAGGCGGCGCGGCAGGAGTTGACGCTCGCCAACAACCGCACCGCCGTGGTGGTGAACGGGGTGCGCGACCGCCTGCGTGTCCTGCTGGTCTCCGGCGAGCCGCACGCCGGCGAGCGGACGTGGCGCAACCTGCTGAAGGCCGACCCGTCGGTCGATCTCGTCCACTTCACCATCCTGCGCCCGCCGGAGAAGCAGGACGGCACGCCGATCCGCGAGCTGTCGCTGATCGCTTTCCCGATCCGCGAGCTGTTCGAAATCAAGCTGGACGAGTTCGACCTGATCATCTTCGACCGCTACCGCCGGCGCGGCGTGCTGCCGCAGATGTATCTGGAGAACATCGCCGAGTACGTGCAAAAGGGCGGCGCCCTGCTGGAGGCCTCCGGTCAGGGCTACGCCACGCCGCTGTCGCTGTTCCGCACGCCGCTGGGCCAAGTGATGCCGGCGGAGCCGACCGGTCAGGCCATCGACCGCCCCTTCAAGCCGACCGTGACGGAGGTTGGCCGCCGCCATCCGGTGACCGCCGGCCTGCCCGGCGACCGCCCGGACGGCGAGCCGAGTTGGGGCCGCTGGTTCCATCAGGTGGAGGTGGTGCCGGGCAACGGCGCGGTGGTGATGAACGGCGCCGACGACCGGCCGCTGCTGATCCTCGACCGCGTCGGCAAGGGCCGGGTGGCGCAGCTGGCGTCCGACCAAATGTGGCTGTGGAGCCGCGGCTTCGAGGGCGGCGGCCCGCAGGCCGAGCTTCTGCGCCGCCTCGCCCACTGGCTGATGAAGGAGCCGGAGCTGGAGGAAAACGACCTGCGCGCCCATGTGGACGGCAACCGCATCACGGTGGAGCGCCGCTCCCTGGAGCCCGACCCGCGCAGCATCACCCTCACCACCCCGTCCGACGAGACCCGAACGCTGGAAATGACCGAGGACCGCACCGGCCGCGCCAGCGCCACCGTGGTCGCCGGCGAACCGGGCATCTACCGCATCACCGACGGCGAGCGCACGGCGCTGGCCGTGGTGGGCGCCGTCAACCCGCCGGAGCTGGCCGACGTGCGCTCCACCGGCGACCGCTTGTCGGGCGTCGCCGACGAGACCGGCGGCGGCGTGCATTGGATTTCCGACACGGAGGGCGGCGTGCGTCCCGGCATCGACGTGCGCCGCACCCGCCCCGACCGGACGCAGACCGGAAACGACTGGATCGGCCTGCGCGCCAACGGCGATTTCACGGTGACGGGGGTGTCGGAAGTGCCGTTGCTGCCGGTGGGCGCGGTGCTGGCGCTGGCGCTGGGCGCTCTGCTGATGGCGTGGCGTCGCGAGGGCCGGTAAGGGTCAACGAAGCTGTTGCATTCGGGTCGGGTTTCCGCTTATGGTCCCGACCCTTCCGGCGCTGATCGCGCCGTTCGGTTGGGGCGTCGCCAAGCGGTAAGGCAGCGGTTTTTGGTACCGCCATTCCCAGGTTCGAATCCTGGCGCCCCAGCCATCTTCCTATTTCCTAACTAAATCAATGCTTTACTGGGATTTTTTGGTAAGCAATGGTACACGGCGATGGTACATACCGCTGTGGCACGTTGCCTATCGGAACTGGCACTCCAATGCCCGGCAGACCTTGCTCCTTGTAGACTCGCTGGATAGCCCCTCGGATCGTTAGGTAGTCGAGTAGCGTCCCTATCCTCAGACTAAGCCCAGCCGCCCCGCAATGGGCCTCCTTAGGGCCATGCGCTGGCCGAGACGCCAAGCACCTCGCCCTCATCGGAAGCGGAGACAACCGCAGATGCAGAGCGGCACGCTTGCCGTAGGAGTCCCAAACTTCCCTACATGGAACCAAAGCCCTCCCGCCCTTCCTCAATAGTCACTTCGAAAATACCGACTTTTGGGCTGTGTTGTGGTTGGTGTGGCTTCAGCAATCCCCTCAATCCCGACCGCACTCGTATGGCAGGAATCACCGGAAGCTGTCCGTTAGGACGCCATGCAACGATGATTGGGATTTCAGCCTACCTTTTTTGATGGCAACACCACCTATAGCGCACAATAAGCCCACAGAATACTAAGGGTTGGGTGTGCGATGCGCCATCACCGTCCGTGCTAGCCAATTCCACCACCCTGAGGGAAAATCGCCAACTCAGGGGATCGAATATGCTGTCAACCATCGCCGCGGACCTGACGTCCCTTGGCCCATGAAGTGAACGACGCCCACGCTCAGGCCCATCGTGACGCCGAACATGCTCTCCGTATCCATGCCCTTTCCGAACGCGGGATGGAACACGAACGGGATGTAGCGGCGAACAATCTAACCGAAGTAGCCGAAGCGTTTGGAATGACCGCGGAAGCCGTGGTTAAGCGAACAAACGAACTGTGGCCGGGCAACGACCTTACCGATCATGGAAGGAAGGTTCATGGCAGTGAAGAACGTCTGAAGATAGAAGCTTCTTCTTTCCAGAAAAGAGCATCCATCTACCGCGATCTAGAAGAGAGTTTCTTCAGCACCCCCAAGTAAGACATTCTCCATATCCTCGCGATCTTCGGATCAAAGGCGTTTAGCAATGGAGAAAGGCTGTATAGCGAAGACAGTCTGAAAACTCCTCCCTACAAATAAGGGGGATAAGTCTATTAGACAGAATAGAACCTCCCCTCTTAATTACATCAAACAACCAACATAGGAAAACTATGAATCTGACCACTATCCCATCCACTGAGGCTGCGGACAATGCACCGTCATACCCTACGGCCCATTACCATAGTTCTCTTTCCACTATCACGATTGATTGTTTGATGAGGTATTTCACCTCAGTCGGCCATAGTCCAAGCCCCTCCATGTGGGACGCTTTGTCCGATCAGGTTGGGGCTATGGAGGCCATGGCAAACGGTACAGCCCTGCCCAGCCTCTACTTGTCATCGCTGGACCCAGGGGTAGGCAAGACTCAGGCCCTCTACGCCTTTGTCCGCAACCTTGTCCGCTCCCCCGCCCATGCTGGTGTTGGTGTGTTGATCTGTCTTGGTCGTCTGGATGAAGTCAGTAGCTTTGTGAAGGGTATGAACGCCTTCGGAACACTTCCGCCGACAGCCGTTGCCGTTATGACCAGCGATCCCAAACGGAATGCCCTCGGTCATCTCGTGCCCCAAGAGGCCCAGGTGTTGGTTACCACCCACCAGCGTTTGGAGCAGATGCGAGGCCGAAGGCTGTCCGAGGCCGCAGCCTTCTCCTTCCAGGGAAAGCCCAGGGCGGTAAGGGTCTGGGACGAGTCGTTCCTTCCTGCCCGTGCTGTGGTCCTGAACACCGATGCTATCGCGAGCCTTCTGGAAACTCTGTCCACCATCAACCACGACCTACGCAACCGGATCATGGCGATGGTGAATGAGATTGAAGGGCTGTCCGATAACAGCACCTACACCGTGCCTGACTTCGTGACGGATTACAGGATCAGGCTTCCGAAAGTGGTCCGTGCCTTGGGCCGGAATGCATCCACGAGGCTGAAGGATGCGGCAGCCGACCTCTGGCACCTCTCGGGGCGGACCGTGAGCGTCAGGTGCGGCAATAGGGACGGTTGGGCCTTGGTGGATTACCGGGACAGCCTCCCGCCCGATCTGGCCCCCATGCTCATTCTGGATGCGTCTGGGCGTGTCCGTGCCACCTATGACGACATGGAAGCCCGTGGCCTACTGGTGAGGCTCAAATCGGCAGTGAAGCGGTACGATAACCTCACCGTCCATCTGTGGAACAAAGGCGGGGGCAAGTCTTCCTTTGCCAACAACAGCGAGGCGATGTGCAAGGAGGTTGCTCGCATGGTTCTGACTAGACCGAAGCAACCGTGGTTGGTGATCGTCCACAAACCTCATCCCACTGGCGGAGATTATGAGCGGTTAGTTCGCCAGCATCTACAGGGGGCCGACGTGGATATAGCCTTCTTGACTTGGGGAAACCACATGGCGACCAATGCTCATGTAGACCGCCCAAATGTGATCCTCGCCGGAACGCTTTTCTACAGCATCGCTCAGTATGAGGCCCTGAAGCGAGCGGCAGCCGAAATCCGAGCACCTGATGGGCAGATCACTGAGGAAGCCATCGTACGGGTACGCCGAGGAGAATTCCTGCACCACATTCTCCAAGCCCTGTGCCGTGCATCCGTCCGGCGGTGTGTGGATGGAGGCTGTGCCCCGTGTAACGCCTATATCATCGCTGAAAGCCGCCATGGTGTCCAAAAGGCGCTGGCTGAGGCTTTCCCCGGTGTAAAGGCCCGGTCTTGGCGTGAAGAGGGGTGGGGTTTGACTGGCTTGGTAAGCAAGGCTGTAGAGTACCTTACGAATTGGGCGAAAACCGCCAGCGCAGGCGCTACAATTAAGTTCAAAGATGTAGCCCGCGCTATTGGCATGAAACCGGATAGTTTCAATAAGGACGTACGGAATCACCCTGACTTCAGAGAATTTATTCTAGAGACTCATATTATTGAAGGAGGGGGGAGAATTCGGAAAACATCATTCGTGATTATATGAGATACCGAATATCAATTCCTTCCAGAATATCGTGAAAATGACAAAGGGGAGGGGACTTCTGCCCTCCCCATGCTATTTCATTACCTACACAGCCGCGACGGCGCCCTCCTTGCTTTCTTCCGTTTCCATTTCTTCAATTCTCGCCTGCGCTTGCGCAACCGCAGCTTCTTGCTTATCTGATGAAAGCCTTTTCTCAAGTGTATTGGCTATAGTCTCTACTTGTTGGTCTAAGTTGCCTGTGGGGTCATAGACCAGTCCCCCATACTTTTGAATGTCGGAGAAAAACCCCTCTTGCACAGTGGTAAACCGAATGGGAAGAACACTCTGATTGCCAAATCTGTGCTTGAAGTTTTCGCTTTCAATCTTTGTCCATAGGCGTGTCGGGTATTGTGGGCTCAGAAATGGGACAATGTATTTGGCCTCAGACCGGTAGATTGGAGCGAGGTATTCCTCGACATCCGCCCCAATTATTAAATGCTGCTCGTTAAAATCATAAAATACATGTATTTCCCTATCCTCAAGCGCTTTAAACAAAGCTTCCGCGACGGAGCGGTCCGCCCCCGCAAAGGACAATGCAAAATCGTAGCGAGATGGAAAGTGGTCATTGACGAACCCGGCCTGCTTTGTGAAATTTCTCCAGACGAGATTTTTTATGAAAAAGACGAATTTGGGATCTTCAATGCTAAGAACCGAGCTTTCTGGCTCATAGTGGAAGTACGCCTCAAGCTTATCCCTTTTTTCAATTAGAAAATTCTGAAGGTGTCCCTTCTCTACTACCTGCCCAACACTACCACGGTGAAGTGGGCGCTGAGTAATTTCAGACCTTAGATCGATTGACCATTCATTTGCTTCAGATAACCAGCGGAGTATATGAAGGTAGGGCGCCCTTCCACCTCTTCTTGGCTTGAATCCACGAGCGAACAAGATAGCTGGCTCGAAGAATACTCTTGAGAAACTTTCCATAACACTTTCGGTAATGACCTCTACGCTCGTTGGCACCTCGCAATGTTGATGTGACGACTCGGTAATATCTGATTTTACGCAAATATTGTGGCATAGTATTTGTGTTATGTGGAAGCTACCTTGTGCCTTGGCGATCACGCTGTCCTTGTGCCTTAATGATATATTAAGCGCCTGTTCTCCGAGCCCGATGAGTTCTAAAATTTTGTCTTCTGGATTGGCCTCCAGTCGAAAGACGTCCATTCTCATGCCAAGGTCATGAGCAAACCTTACAAGGCGCTCTCCTGCCTTGTTGATGCCGACAAGAATAAGCTTATTACTTGGGCTGGCAGCGTCTGCCAGCGTCTTCATATAATCCGAAAGCCGTTGCTTTACCTCATCCGGGAGCCGATGAAAATCATCAACTATGACTGTACCTATGTCCCTCATGTTGGGGAGTTCAGATATAAATTCTACGTCATTAGGTTTTCTGGCACTCAACATGAGCGATGCATCAGCGACACCCAACTCTTCAAGAATGCGCGTCACGCTTGTCGTTTTTCCGATACCGGAAGGCCCTTCGACGACAACGCACCTCCCGGGCGTTCGGATAGCGACCTTTAGCTGCCCATACTCAACCGGCTGAACAAACGTGTGAGTCGGAACACCAGATAAGCAAAAAACTTCTTCCAAATATGGCATTTTCAATCACCGCGCACACATTGTGGGTAATCCATTCTCCTAAAAGATGACCGCTATGGCAAGGGGCAGTGTCTTGGTTGTGTATAGGAAATCCGCTCATCTGACTGCGTCACATGATTGCCTCGTAAAAGTGCGCCTATCTCAATAGCCCTTGCCCCTGTGAGTCGTCCCAACGCCAAGCCCAAGCCGTCTCACTGAAATCCAGTTGACAGTTTTGGGACGATTGGGCGATAACGTCTAAGGGTTCATTGAGACGCTTGGGACGACTCGCCATGTTGATCGGATACGCTCGCACCTCCACCCTGGACCAGAAGGCCAGCATTGAGGCCCAGGCCCGCGACCTACAGGCCGCAGGGTGTGAGAGGCTGTTTCAGGAACAGGTGTCCTCAGTGGACGTGGCGAACCGGGATCAGCTTGCCCAAGCCCTCGACTTCATCCGGGAAGGGGATGCCTTGGTGGTGACGAAGCTGGACCGCTTGGCCCGCTCCGTCGCTCACCTCATGACGATCCTCGACGCGCTAAAGGCCAAGGGTGCGTCTCTGCGTATCCTCAATATGGGGATCGATACCGCCACCCCCACCGGCAAGCTGATGCTGACCATGCTCGCGGGTGTGGCCGAGTTCGAACGGGACATCATGTTGGAGCGCCAGCGCGAAGGCATCGCCAAGGCCAAGGCCGAAGGCAAGTACAAGGGACGCAAGCCCACGGCACAGGCCAAATCTGAGGACGTAATGGCCCTGAAGGCCCAGGGTATCGGTGCGTCGGAGATTGCTAAACGCCTCGGGATCGGTCGGGCCAGCGTTTACCGGATTATCGAAGCACATCCCTAAGCCAAGCGGAGATGGCTATAGGAGTCCCTTGACACCCCTTAGGACTCCAAGCCCCCTCCCACGGTTCCGAGAAAGCCGCTTAACAACAATGGCTAAAGGTTGCGTTGATATTTGTTGTTCGGCCTTTATCCCTGTCTACCCAACTCCGGCATTTCAAAACCCTCGTAAACAATCTTTTCGATAGTATCTCGACGCTGAAGCATTGTCATGCCATCAGGATTATAAACGCGATAAGTGATCCCGGCCTTTTCATGCCCTATGATTTCGGCAGCCTCGTTCTGGGGTACCCTGGCCCTTTCTAAACAGCGGGTTGCGTTCTTGCGGAAGGAATGGAAAGCTTTTCCTGCCCCAACAACTCCGCGCTTTCGCCTGTACTCGCTAAAATCTCCCGATAGGTACCAAGAAAGCTTCTGATCGGGCCCCCCAGGCTTCAATTGGGGCCAAAGTAGCTCCTTCGGGTTCTTCCCTCGCCTCTCTAATAGCCACATCAGTTTGCTGTGAATGGGTACAGGCCGAACACCGGCTTCCGACTTGGCCGCAACAATATCGAAGTACCAGACTCCCTCTTGCTGTCGCACATTCTCCCATGCAAGGGAACATATTTCGTTAAGTCGCATCCCAGTATAAAGAGCGACTAGAGGAACCTCCCACAAGGCAGGATTCTTCGGTAGTGGATCAAACAACTTGTTAAGATCACCAATCTCATAAGGAACATACGTCTCAGAGTTCTTCCCATTGACAGCACGGAAAAGGCCATCAAACGGGTTTTCTCCTCCAGCCTCCTGGCGCTTCTTAGACCATTTCCACGCACAACTGAGTGAAGTGACGTACCTGTTGAGCGTTCTAACAGCCAACCCCTCTTCAGAGCCGCTATAAAGCTCCCGAAGCTCCTGAAACGACCGGCTCTTGGTTTTAGGGCTTCGCCCCCAGTTAGGATCGAATGTCGAAATAATATCTAAGAAACTTATTGCATCCTTAGGGCCAATGAGGCGCATTGGCTTATCCTTTACAAAATCACCAAACAGCCGAAAAACAGCTTGATACTGCCCGTATGTTTGATTTGTTAGCTCTGCCTTTACCTCGGCCAAATATTTTTTACAGCATTCACTAAAAGGCATGCCATATTCTGGCTTTACCTTAAGTGTTTTTCCATTTTTTTCCTTAGCATAATCGTTAAGCGCATCAACTTTTGCCTGAATGGCCGCAGGCAAAGGCGCGTCTTCGTCTGGATTAGCTTTAAGCCGTTCCGCTTCTATCGCCTCCAGGGCAAAGTCTATGCCGCTGGACGAAACCTCATCTCGGTATACGGCTCTTACGGCATCCCCAAACACCCCCGCTCGCGCTTGATCTAACGTCTCTCTGTAAACCTTCCAAGGCACGCTTTCAGCATTTCCTCGCATCTCCTCGAAAGTGCGGGTCCAATGCGCAGCGCGTTCCCAACGGCGCAACTGCGCAACTGACAGATCACGGGTTTGAAGGCTTTCAACTATGTCTACCTTCCCAACCTTGGCCCGCAAATCGGCAGGAACGGCGATACGGAAATACCACGCTTGCCGGCGCTGCTTTAGGTAACGAAGGTCTGCCATAAATAGCCTCTGTGGTACACGGCAATGGTACACGTTTACGGTACAGATAGCCATAGAACACCAGTAAATTCAATGAATATAACGGCTTTCGAGCGTTTTGGCTTGGGCTCCTGGCGCCCCAGCCACCGAATTTCCTGAAGACTCAGGCACCTATGTCAGTTCCTCCTATAGATGCGAGTTAACAGCTATAGGTGAGAAGTTGACAGCGTTGGGTGCGAGCTGCGCTCGCTCGGTAAAGCAAAAGACAAAACGACAACAATAGCTTAGCGCCTTGCGGTCGAGCATCGTCCCGAGTGTCCCGTCGCCAGCCACTTCGGAGACGCGTGCTGGATACTCGCATCTATTGATGTTACCGCGCGCACTCTGCGCCGACCCGACCAGGGCTCGTTCCATCGCGCATTCCGGTTGACCTCCCGCTCCGTGGCAAAAGCCCGCGCCGTCGCATACCGATGTAAGGCATCGACGGACGACGGAGACGCCCGGACATGGTGTGGACGACGAGCGGTTTGTGGCCTTGGCGCCCGGCGCTGTTGCCGGACGAGACCTTCTCCTCCTGGTTTGCCCGGCTCGCCGCCGGCAACGGCTTGTACCCGGACGAGCTTTACCGGCTGGTCAAGCCCGGCGCCCATCCACGGCCCCGCGATCTCGACCGCCATGTGGAGCCGGACCTCCAGACCACCTTGGCCGAGCGTACTGGAGTTGATGCCGAAGCGTTGCGGCAAGCCGCCTTCACCCGCTGGGCTGGCCTCGTCTTCGAGGAGGATGACGGCCGCAACAAGTTGGCTTGGCTACCGCTGGCCGGCACCGAGGATTCCAAGCGATCCTTTGGTCAACAGGTCTGCCCGGCGTGCTTGAGTGAAGACACCGTCCCCTATCTTCGGCTCTCCTGGCGTCTCGGTTTCGTGACGGCCTGCCCCCGACACCGCAAGCTCCTGATTGACCGTTGCCCAGGCTGCGGCGAACCGGTGCAAATCCTTCGCACCATCCCCGACAAGGGCGTCCGCTGCTGGAAATGCGGCGCCGATTTCGCGCGAGCGCCCCAGGATGCTTTGCCCGACACCTCGGACCCGGAGCGCCAGCAGCAACTCCTCGACATCACTGCAGCTGGCTGGACGAGCCTTGGCGCATACGGACCGGTCTACTCGTTCGTCTACTTTCGAGTGCTGATGCTGGTGTTCCGGCTGCTCGCTACCGGCCGCCACGCCGACCCGCTCCGAAACTGGATCGCAGCTCGGCGTGGTGATTCTCCGCCGAACGTGCCCCGGATCAAGCAGGTAGAACTGCTGAACACGCGGTGCCGGCACGAGCTGCTCAACATGACGGCCGAACTGCTGGAGGAATGGCCACATCGGTTCGTCGATGCCTGTCGGGATGTTGGTGTCACCAACCGTCACGTCATCAAAGGAGATCGGCATTACCCCTTCGCCTTCGCGCACGCTGTGGAATGGAACCTGAGCGAGACCGTGCGGGCAGTCACTGCGGATGAGGTGCGCTCCGGGATGGCCTATCTGCGCGGGAAAGACCAACAACCGACATTCAGCGCGCTCGTCGACCTCTTTGGCGTTAAGCCGACAGCCCACCGCTCGCTTGCCGAACCCGCATCGGTCCGCACGCCTTACGGCCAGGGCCGCTACTGGAAGCTGGATGGGGTATCGAGTGACATCCGTATCGCGGCGCGCGAAGCGGCCATCCGTTCCGGCGAGAGTGTCGCCGCCTGGGTCGAAAAGGCCCTGCGGAGCGCACTTGAATCACCGCACGGGAATACAACCGCTGCTTGACCGACGGCCGAAGCCGTGATTCATATCAGAATATTCCATTTGGTTAATGGAGCGCGGTCCAATGCCTGTCCGCTCTATACCCCTGAGCCACAGCAGCGTCACCGGGCGTCTGGCGTCCCGACCGAATCAGCCGGCCCTTGCCTTCGAATCGTCACTGGAGCGTGATTTCGCCATCCTCCATCTCTTCGACCCGACGGTCGAGAGCGTCGAGGAACAGCCGGTGCGTATTGACTACACGGCACCGACCGGTCGCAAAACCCACTACACCCCCGATTTCCTGGTGGTTTACCGATCAGGCGGTCCATCCGCCCGCCTCGTCGAAGTGAAGTACAAAGCCGAACTTGACCGCAAGGCTCTGCGCTACGCTGCGCGTTTCGAGGCTGCCCGTCAGTATGCCGCCGCTCGGGGATGGACCTTCGAGGTGGTGACGGAGACGGCGATCCGGACGCCGTGGCTGGAGAACGCTCGCTTCCTCCTGCAGTACCGGCATCGGCCTGCCGATCCCGGCCGATGCCGGCGGCTGCTGGACGCGCTGAACGCGATCACGACGGCGGCGGCTGGTGATCTGCTCCGGTCGGCGTTCACGACGTTGAGCGAGCAGCAGCTCGGCCTGCCATGCCTCTGGCATCTGGTCGCAACGGGCAGGATCACCGCGGACCTCGATTGTCCGCTCACCATGAACACCGTGCTGCAGATGGCGTGAGGGGGGTGCGCATGGCCGCCAAGCTCAGTTACCGCCCGAAGTCGAAGGTGCTCCACCGCGACCGCGTCTGGACCATCGTGCGGGCCGTCACGCCGACCTCGGTGCTGATCGAGGACACTACCACCGGCGAGACCGATGTCGTCAATGTGACCGACCTCCAATCGCCGGAACCGAAGAAGGTCGAGGCAGCACGGCGGTCTTCACCAAGGCCCAAGGATGAGCAAAGCCTGGCCGAAGCCAAAAGACGGATGGAGATTATCAAGCCCCTGCTCGACCTGCCCGAAGGCCGTACGGAGGCCGTTGAGGCCGCAGCAAAGTCCGCCGGTATCAGCACGGCCACCCTCTTCCGCTGGATCAAGCTCTACCGTGACGGCGGTCAGCTCTCCTACCTCGCGCCGCTGCGTCGTGGCCGGGCGATGCCGTCCCGACTCGACGCGAAGGTGGAGACGATCATTCAGAGCGTGATCGACGAGTATTACCTGACCCGTCAGCAGCGCAGTGGGACGAAGGCGATCGAAGAGGTGGAGCGCCGCTGTCGTACTGCCGGTCTCAAGCCACCACACGCCAACTCGATCCGAAAGCGGCTCCGTGCCGTCCATCCACGTGATGCCCTAGCCAAGCGTCGCGGACGCAAGGAAGCGCGTGACAAGCACGGAGAGGTGAAAGGTGAGTTCCCGGAGGGACGCTGGCCACTCGACGTTGTCCAGATCGACCACACCCTCCTGGACCTGATCCTGGTGGACGAGGAGTTTCGGCAGCCTATTGGCCGGCCCTGGCTAACCCTGGCGATCGACGTCTTCAGCCGCATGGTTGTCGGCTATCACATCTCGTTGGACGCTCCGAGCGCGTTCGGCGTCGGCTTGTGCCTGTGCCACGCCTTCCTGCCCAAGGAAGCGGAACTCGACCGGCTCGGTATCAAGGGCGAATGGCCGGTCTGGGGCATCATGACGAAGATCCACGCCGACAACGGAAAGGACTTCCGAAGCGCCACGCTGAAGCGGTCATGCGAAGAGTATGGTATCGACATCCAGTGGCGGCCGGTGCGCACCCCGCATTTCGGCGGTCACATCGAGCGGTTGATGGGTACTGTGGCGAAGGAAATTCACGCCCTGCCCGGCACCACCTTTGCGAACCCAAAGCAACGCGGCGAGTACGACTCGGACGCTCGGTCAATCATGACCCTGCCGGAAATCCGGCGGTGGCTGGTCCAGTTCATCGTCGGCGTCTACCACAAACGCGAGCACCGCGGCATCGGCATGCCGCCCATCGAGAGGTGGCGCGAGGGCATCCTCGGCAACGGGAGGCAAAAGGGAATCGGCCTGCCGGAGCCAGTGTCCGATCCGCGACGTCTGCGGATCGACTTCCTCCCCTTCGAGGAGCGCACCGTCCAGCGCGACGGCATCGTCTGGGACAAGGTGGCCTACTACGGCGACGTGATCCGCCCATGGATCAACGTTTCCCACGGTCGGCAGAAGCGCAAGTTCGTGGTGCGGCGCGACCCCACCGACATCAGTCGCGTCTACGTGCTCGACCCCGACCAGAACGAGTACTTCGAAGTGCCCTACCGCGACCTGACCAAGCCGTCGATCTCGATCTGGGAATATCGGGCGGCTGAAAAGTTCCTGAGCGACCGCGGCATCAAGGGCGCCAACGAGGACGAAATCTTCGAGGCCCGCCAGGAGATGCTGCGAATCGAGGAGGAGGCCCAGAAGGAAACCAAGCGCAAGCGGCGGAACCGTGAACGCAAGAAGCACCATGCCGAAATCACCCTGCCTCCCGCGCCCTCTCCCGATCCAGCGCTAGACGACCGTCGTAACGACGGCCACCTGTCGCTCGTCGTAGACAACACAACTCCGGCCGCAAAGCCTGGCCGGGGAAAATCGCGGGGCGGCGATTCGGATTTCGACTTTGATTTCAATGAGCACGACGTGAAGACAGGGGTGGAAGAATGGTAAGCGTTCCCCAGCCCCACCCCAACGGCGCTGTCCCGGCGCCCCCTCCGGATGATCCCAGTTGGGAGCTGCATGAGCGTCTACGCTCCATCCGGAAAGTCCGCTGGATTGACTACCCGGTGGCGACAGCGGCGGTCGAGCGGTTGACCAAGCTGATCGATGGACCCCAGACCCACCGGCCACCGTGCTGCCTGATCTACAGCGACACCAACAACGGTAAGACAACCGTTTGCCTGAAGTTCGCTCGCGACATAAACGGCACGGCCGAAAGCGATGCCGGCGAACGTACCGAGGTTCCAGTGCTAATGGTTCAAGCGCCGGCACATCCCGACATCGGCGGCCTCTATGACGCGTTTCTACGTCGCCTGAATGCACCCTACCTTGCCACGGCACGCACCGACCGGAAGTGCGATCAGGTACTGCGCCTGCTGCCGCAGGTCGGGGTGCGCATGATCGTGATCGACGAAATCCACCACGTTCTGGCCGGCAAAGTCGACCAGCGCAGCATCTTTCTGAACTCGGTGAAGGCCCTGAGCAACGAGTTGCCCATTCCCATCGTAGCCGTAGGCACTCAGGACGCCCTGCGAACCTTTCAGACCGACCAGCAACTCGGCAACCGCTTCGAGCCCTTCCACATTCCCCGCTGGACCGTCGGCAAGGACTACGCCCTTTTCCTCGCGCGCCTGTGCGATGCCATGGGGCTACAAAAGGAAAGCAACTTCCACTCCCGCCAGTTGGTGAGTCGCTTCCACACTTTGAGCGAAGGCCTGACCGGTGAGACGTACGCCTCCGGTGAGCGCCGCCTTGGCAAAGTAGGGGGTGGCGTCTGAGGTTTGTGTGGCGCGTCATCGCGCGGACGCAAACGAGTTGCAAACGTCATGGCTTATCAGCGGGTCGAGGTTCTGACGGGAACGGAGCGGCGGCGGAATTACACGCCGGCGGAGAAGGTGCGGATGGTCGAGGAGGCGTTCCGCCCCGGCGTGGTGGTGACGGAGGCGGCCCGCCGGCTGGGCGTGCACGAAAGCCTGCTGTACCGCTGGCGGGGGCTGATGAAGGCCACAGGGAGCGCCGTGGCCGAACCGTCCAGCTTCGTCGCGGTGACCATCACGCCGGAGCCGACCCTAACCGAACCGCCGGTCGTGGAGCCCCCTGGGCCATTGCCGCTTCCGGCCGCGCCGGCCACGCGCCCGGCGGTCCTCGAGGTCATCTTGCCCAGCGGGGCACGCCTGCGTCTGGAAGGGCCGGTCGACCCGGCTTTGGCGGCGGCTGTCATCGGTGCCCTGGCATGATCCCGGTGCCGAGCGGGGTGCGGGTCTGGCTGGCCACCGGGCACACCGACATGCGCAAGGGCTGGGCGAGCTTGGCGTTGCTGGTGCAGGAACGCTTCGCCCAAGACCCGCACAGCGGCCATCTCTTCATCTTCCGCGGACGCCGCGGCGATCTGGTGAAGATCATCTGGCATGACGGCCAGGGCAGTTGCCTGTTCATGAAGAGGCTGGAGCGGGGCCGTTTCATCTGGCCCACGCCGGCGGACGGCGCGGTATCGATCTCGGTCGGGCAGATGGGCTATCTGCTCGAAGGCATCGACTGGCGCAATCCGCAGAAGACTTGGCGCCCCGAGACCGCGGGGTGACTGCGACACGGTGAATCGACGGACCGGTTCAGGGGGGATTGCGGCGGTTCGACGGCGCGATCCCAGGTAAACTGGCTCCATGACCGCCACCCTGCCCGACGACATCGCCCGCTTGCGCGCCGCCTTGGCGCAGGCCGAGGCACGGGCGGACGCGGCGGAAGCCGAAGCGGCCCGGGCCAGGGCGATGGCGTCGAACACCGAGGCGCTGATCGCCAGCCTGAAGCTGGAAATCGAGAAGCTCCGGCGCGAACTCTACGGCACGCGCTCCGAGCGCAAGGCGCGCCTGCTGGACCAGTTGGAGTTCCAGCTCGAAGAGCTGGAAGCAACGGCCAGCGAGGACGAACTGGCGGCCGAGCAGGCCGCCGCCAAAACCACCGCGGTGACGGCCTTCACCCGCAAACGGCCATCGCGCCAGCCCTTTCCCGACCACCTGCCGCGTGAGCGCGTCGTTGTGCCGGCCCCGGCGAGTTGCCCGTGCTGCGGCTCGGACAAGCTGTGCAAGCTGGGCGAGACGATCACCGAGACGCTGGAGGTGATCCCGCGCCAGTGGAAGGTGATCCAGACAGTGCGGGAGCGGTTCTCCTGCCGGGCCTGCGAGACGATCAGCCAGCCGCCGGCGCCGTTCCACGCCACCCCGCGGGGCTGGGCCGGCCCCAACCTGCTGGCCACCGTTCTGTTCGAGAAGTTCGGCCAGCATCAGCCGCTGAACCGGCAAGCCGAACGCTTCGCGCGCGAGGGCGTGCCGCTCAGCCTGTCCACCCTGGCCGACCAGGTGGGCACCGCCGCCGCGGTGCTGAAGCCGCTGCACGACCTGATCGCGGCGCATGTGATGGCGGCCGGGCGGCTGCATGGAGACGACACGCCGGTGCCCGTGCTGGCCAAGGGCAAGACCGACACCGGGCGGCTGTGGGTGTATGTGCGCGATGACCGGCCGTTCGCCGGCCAAGCCCCACCGGCGGCGCTGTTTCACTATTCGCGCGACCGTAAGGGCGAGCATCCCGAACAGCACTTGGCCGGCTTCACCGGCTGGCTGCAGGCCGATGCGTTCGCCGGCTACAACCGGCTGTACGAGCCCGACCGTCGGCCGGGGCCGATCCATGCCGCGCTGTGCTGGGCGCATGCCCGGCGCGGCTTCTTCAAGTTGGCCGACATCGCCGCGAACACCAGACGCGGCAAGGACGCCCCGCCGATCTCACCGCTGGCGCTGGAGGCCGTGAGGCGCATCGACGCCCTCTTCGATCTCGAGCGCGCCTTGAACGGCAAGCCGGCGGCCGAGCGGCGGGCGGCCCGCCAGGAGCACGGCATCGCCCTGGTAGCCGCGCTGGAGGGCTGGATGCGGATGGAGCGTGCCCGGCTCTCCCGCCATGCCCCCGTGGCCAAGGCGATGGACTACATGCTGACCCGTTGGGACGGCTTCACCCGCTTCCTCGGCGATGGCCGGCTGTGCCTGACGAACAACGCCGCCGAACGCGGCCTGCGCGGGATTGCCTTGGGCAGAAAGGCGTGGCTGTTCTGCGGCTCCGATCGCGGCGGCCACCGGGCCGCCATCATGTACGGCCTGATCACCACAGCCAAGCTGAACGACGTTGACCCGCAGGCGTGGCTGGCCAATGTGCTGGCCCGCATCGCAGACCTCCCGCAAAACCGCCTGCCCGAACTGCTGCCCTGGAACTGGAAGCCAGCCTGACCGCGGCGCTCACCGGATGCTTACGGTGAGACTTGGAAACTGATGACCGCGGCGGCTGAGACCGCGATCGCCAGCGGCCGGGAGATGGTTGATGCGACACTCCTGGAAGAGTTGCCTTGGGTTGCACCGAGTGAAAGGAGGCGTGCAGGGAGACTTGGATGAGGAGAGCATGCCGCTATAAAAAAGCGTTTATATACTTCCCAAACCCAAAGCTGGCGATACGACTCGCCGGGCACCGATGAGGCGCTCGATTATCTGTACTCGTTGATAAGATTTTCCACGGTTTTGCGCCAATATATCCTAGCTCGTTCTATGTCTATTGGGTCTTGTATGTAATCTTCAGGACTATCGCCGCCATCCAGCATCCTGCGCAACTCCGCGATAAACCGATCCTTTTTCTCGAGAACATCTCGGTCGATTAGTGCGGAGTATACACTGGCTTCGGCTAATGTCATGTCGCCGATTGTCTTGTAACCTGTCTTTCCATTTTCCTTCTTGGCGGGAATGGTGTCGAGATAGCCCCAGAGATCGAGAAAACGCTTATGAAACGATTTGTTTAGCAGGGTGCGGAAAAACGAACATATTCCGGCCTTTTTCCTCCGCTGAGGCTGAGAATGCGGGTTTCAGCGGGCGATTTGGTCGGGACGGAGCGTTTTTCCTCGCTCCGAGGCTCCCAGAACCGCCGTTCAGGCGGATTGCGGGCGTGATTATGCCGCAGCCAGCAGCTTGGGCAGGCGGATCAGGTTGTAAGCGGTGGCGGTTAGGGTGAACATCCAACCGACACGGGCTGCTCCGCAATGGCGCGTCTTGCGCAAGCCGGCTCCCTTGATCCAGCCAAAGACCTCTTCGATCCGCTTGCGGACCCGCAGGCTGACGGCGTAGCCGGGATGGCGGGTGGTCCGGCCGTCGATCGCCGAGCGGCGGTTGCTGGTATTTCGGGCAACATGCGGAGCCACGCCCAAGTCGCGCATGTCCGCCACGAAATCCTTGGTGTCGTAGGCCTTGTCAGCGCCGACCGTGATGCGGTGGCGGCCGGGGATGGCCTCGATCATGGCCACCGCCGCCGCACGTTCGGCCAGGCCGCTGGCCGCGGTGAGCCGCACGTCCACCACCAGGGCGTGGCGGTTCTCCATCAGCGCGTGGCCCATGAAGGCCAGCTTCGCCGGCTGGCCGTTGCCCTTGCGATAGAGCCGCGCCTCGGGATCGCTGGTCGAGGCATGCGTCTCGTTGGACCGCTTCTCGCCATGGAAGTCGCGCTCGCCGTTGCGCCCCGGCCCCGGCGGCTCGCCGCTGCCGTCTTTGGGCCGGAAGCTCTTCACCGACGCCCAGGCTTCGATCAGCGTGCCGTCCACCGAGAAATGCTCGTCCGACAGCAGCGCCTTGACCTTCGGCTGACCCAGCACGGTCGCCAGGAACTTGGCCGCCACATCGCCGGCCAGAAGACGCTCGCGGTTCTTGGTGAACACGGTGACGTCCCACACCGGGGCGTCCATGGACAGGCCGACGAACCAGCGGAACAGCAGGTTGTAATCGAGCTGCTCCATCAACTGGCGTTCCGAGCGCACCGAGTAGAAGGCCTGGAGCAGCAGCGCCCGCAGCAGCTTCTCCGGCGGGATCGAGGGGCGCCCGATCTTGGAGTACAGCCCCTCGAACGCCGGCGACATCACCTCCAGCGCCTCGTCCACGATGGCCCGGATCGCTCGCAGCGGGTGGTTGGCTGGAACCCGCGCCTCGCAGCTCACGTAGCTGAACAGACCCTCGCTGCGTTCGTCCGAACCCCGCATCGTCCCCTCGTCGGTCGCGTTCTTCTCAACCGAAAAGAATCACGACCAACCGCCCGTGCACAGCCCTTTTTCCGCACCCTGTTAGGGCGTCCAGGTCCCAGCGCTCGTTACCCATGCGTCCGTCCTCAGGTGTTTTCTCTAGCCCGGCCTCAGGCTTCTACTTGACCTTCGCCATCCGCCGAAGCTTGTCCTCAAAAGCAGCTTCGCCCTTGTCGCAGTGGAGTGCTCGAGTGGTCTCAAGAAAACGCTTTTGCTGTTCACCAGAACGGTTGGCGGTCATGTCGGTCGCCTCCTTAAAACAAAGTGAGCAGATGGATCACGTTGTTTATTGGTCTTCGTTTTTCGCATCAAAATTTGCTTATTCGCCAATCCCTCGAGGCAAT
This sequence comes from Azospirillum brasilense, assembly GCF_005222205.1. Lineage (NCBI taxonomy): Bacteria > Pseudomonadati > Pseudomonadota > Alphaproteobacteria > Rhodospirillales > Azospirillaceae > Azospirillum > Azospirillum brasilense. Next base: position 905,462 of record NZ_CP032346.1, read on the forward strand.
TCTTCGCCGCTGACCAGTCGCGATGAAGCAGGCGACTTGCTTCGCTTACGTTGATTGTCCCTTTTTCAGCAACATAATTAATGACCTGCTTTTCCTCCTGAGCTAGCGTCTCGTATACCGTCTCGCCGATCAACTTGAGAGCGCCAGCATCGACAAACTCTTTGCGCGCTTCGATATTGTTTCTGAGGATTACATGAACTTGATGGGTTCCAACTTCTTTTTGAGAAAATTCTGGGGCTGGCAAATTTGCATCCTTCATCATATCTCGCATGCGACGAGTGCCCTCATGAGCGCACTTTACATAATCGAGATAGAATAGAGCGTTCATTAAATGAGGATTACGAGGATTGTGTGTTTCGTAGATGTTGTCCGGAGTTACGGGCGGAGGGAAACCACCTGGACTCTCGACAACAAGCCTGTTGTCAAACATCTTAACGTAAATGTTCATATTGCGAAAGTTGTAAGATCTATGCACACACGCATTAACAATAGCCTCTAGCCACACGTCGTATGGATATTCAGGCTTTGTCTCAAACTTTCCATCGCGGCCAAGTCTGGTAAAATTCCTTATCTGGCTGGTAATCACCTCTTCAGCTTCTTGAATCATTCGCGGAAGAGGGCCGTCGACAGGGACATCTTTTACCGCATTGAACTGCTGGCCGGTCTTCTCCTCAGTTCCCTCAAACCGCATAAATCTGATGCGCGCTCCGGGGATAACCGTCCGAGGGTCAAGCGCAAACAAGAGTGCGCAGGCAAGGTTCGGCCTGAATTTCCCATCAGACATTCGCCCGAGATGGTTTAAGCATAGGATTTGCTCTTTGGTGTGGTGCTGCACCAGCCCCCTCTTAATTTTGTATTCCTTACAGAACTCATCAACTAATAAATCGTCAAATTCCGCCGGATACGACAAAGATACTTCTTCTTTCTCGTACTCAATTTGGCCTTTGTTAATTCTAACTTCGCGCTTCTCTTCTTCGGAGAGACGGCGCTTCCTGTTTCCGGCGCGAGCAAAAGCGTCCCCGCGAACGGTTTCAACCAATCGGTCATGACGGTAATACACGCGGATGGCGAGAAGAAAATCAGGTGTTCCGTCATCCCGCGTTACGGGAATGCGGCGAATGTCATACTGTGCATCCGGGCAGTAATCAGGGCCAGTCCTTTCGAACTCTGCGACTCTCTCGATTCCAACGCTGAGGCAGCCGCCAACCTTGCCATTCTTTTCAATGCCGACGACAACAAGGCCGCCGCTTGGTTGAGTGTTGGCCCACATCGAAAAATAGTCGCCGAGGTCTTTCGGCTCGTACTTTGCCGATTTCCATTCAATTCGACTATCTTCGGCGAAGCGGACAAGTGCTTCGCCGCCTTGCCTAATTGCCGCAGCGAAGATGTCATCTGGCGTCCATAGCTCGAGCAGATCCATCCGTGGCGGAGATATCCGGTCGAAATCCAAACAAAGCTGCTCAGCCACAATTCCCTCCAACTCCGATCACTCGAGTGCACTCGAGACAAGAGAAAACACAGAAAAAACAGCTAGTTATCCATCGCCTTCGTCGCCGCGCCGAATGAGTGGCAGTCTTTCAGCCGCTTTCCAACTGCTCCCGAAAACGCCTTACCAGTACGATCCGCATCGCACATTGCCCGTGCATCATATCGGAAGTCAAACACCGCGAGGTAACGATGCAGGTGCTTTTCAGCGCAGTGCTGATATACGCCCTTCATCCCGCGCTTTCAGATGCTGAAATAGCCTTCAACAGTATTCGTATACGTATCATCGCGCATGTGCTTCTTGGCGGAGTAGTTCACGGTGTCGCGTTTGGTGAACTCCTGCCCAACGTCCTTATAGAGGCGGCTTTCGCCGGTGTGTAAAGGCCGGATGAAAATTGGTCCATCCGCAAACTCGACACTGCTGGCGAAATGCTCCGGGGTTTGCGATGGTGGCGCGCTGCTCGGGTTGAAGGGGTTTTGCCCCCTCCAGAAGGACGCCAGCCATGTCCCTTCGCCTCAGCTTGGCCACTGCCGTGCCCGAGGAAACGGCCAAGGTTGCCCGGGCGGCGTTTCCCCGCGGCTGCCTGCTGATGGATGTGCGCGACAGCCTTGGGCCCGTCTTCGACGACACCCGTTTTGCTCGGCTGTTCTCGACGCGCGGCCGCCCGGCCGAAGTCCCGTGGCCACTGGCGCTGGTCACCCTGCTCCAGTTCGCCGAGAACCTGTCGGATCGCGACGCCGCCGATGCGGTGCGAGCCCGCCTGGATTGGAAGTACCTGCTGGCCTTGCCGCTCGACGACCCGGGCTTCGACAGCACCGTCCTCTGTGAGTTCCGGGCCAGGCTCGTGGACGGGCATGCCGAGCACGAGTTGCTGGACGCGGTGCTCGCCGTGGCTGTCGCCCGCCGCCTGGTTCGCCCGCGAGGCCGCCAACGCACCGACTCCACCCACGTTCTGGCCGCCGTTAAGATGCGCAGCCGTATCGACGCCGCTACCGAAGCGTTCCGGCAGGCGTTGAACGTGCTCGCCGTCGCCGCGCCGGCTTGGCTGCTTGGCCAGACGCGGCCGCACTGGGCCGATCGCTACAGCGGGCATGGTGATTGGGGGCACGCCGCCAAAGCGCGGGCCGGCCGTGACGGCCATGTTCGGGAACTGGGCGAGGATGGCCATCATCTGTTGGCAGCGATTTGGGCGGACGAGGCTCCGGACTGGCTGCGCCGGCTGCCCGCGGTGGAGATCCTACGCCGCATCTGGGTCCAACAGTTCTACCTGTGCGACGACGGCATCCGTTGGCGCGGTCCCGGCGAAGGCTATGCGCCGTCGTCACGCTTCATCAGCTCGCCGTACGATGCGGATGCCCGCTACGGGCGCAAGCGAACCATGACCTGGGTCGGCTACAAGGCTCACCTGACCGAGGCCTGCGACGAAGGACGGCCGCGGATCATCACCCACGTGCAGACCGAAACCGCGCCCACCGCCGATGGCGAGGTGACGACACCGGCCCATCGGGCTCTGGCCGCCAAGGGGCTGCTGCCGGCCGAGCATCTGGTGGACACCGGCTACCTCGACGCCGCTCTTCTGATCGAGGCCACACGGGACTTCGGCGTTGACCTGGTCGGGCCAACCCGCCCCGACCTGCAATGGCAGGCACGCCGGGGAACGGGCTTTGCCGCCGCCGCCTTCCAGGTCGATTGGGACGCCCAGCACGTGACGTGTCCCAGAGGGGCCAAAAGCTCGGGTTGGACGGCGAGCACCGAGTTCGGCTGGGAAACGGTGAAAGTGAAGTTCTCCCAGGCTGACTGCAAGCCGTGTCCGAACCGCGCGGACTGTGCCGGTCCGACGGCGTCGCGCCGGGTGATGACGTTGCGCGACCGACGGGAGTTCGAAGCGCTTCAGGCCGCGCGCAAGCGCGAACGGACCCCGGAGTTCCGGGCCGTGCATGCGCTGCGGGCCGGAGTGGAGGCGACTCTGTCCCAAGGGGTGCGCAGCTTCGGCATGCGCCGGGCTCGGTACATCGGTCTCGCGAAGACCCGTCTCCAGCACGTTGCCATTGCCGCCGCCATGAACCTGGTCAGGATCGGCGACTGGCTGGCCGGCGTCCCGATCGCGCCAACCCGGCGGTCGCACTTCGGTCAACTCGTCGGGCTTGCAGGCGCCACCTGATTTCGCCAGCAGTGTCAAACTCGCTGCATCCCCGATGCGGATCGAAGCGAAGATGAGCACATAGAGGGAACGGTTATCCCTCCAGTGCACCAGCTTCCTTGTCCAAATCACTGCTTTCGTTGCTCCCGGCCGGCCTTGTCGTCGACCGGGTTTCCGTTGAGGCGGATCGCGTCGCCGTCACGGCCCACGTGCGGGCCGCAAGGGCGGTCTGTCCGCTATGCCATCGCTCCTCCGTGCACGTCCACAGGCGGTACTCCCGATATCTGGGCGACCTGCCGTGGCAGGGCCGGGTCGGTGAACTGCACCGGCAGGTCCGCCGCTTCCGGTGTGCAACGGCGGGCTGTCCCCGCCGCATCTTCGCCGAATGCCTGCCCGCCGTGGCGGCGCCCCGGGTCCGGCGCACCCGCCGGCTCGCCGAGGCGCAGCGCGCCATTGCACTGAGTGCCGGCGGAAATCCTGGCGCCCGGCTGTCCACCCGGCTCGCCATGCCGGTCAGCGGCGACACGCTGCTGCGCTTGATCCGCGCGGCGCCCGTGGTGCCGGCCCCGACGCCCCAAATCATCGGGATCAATGACAGGGCGTGGCGCCGGGGCAAACGCTACGGCACCATCGTCGTCGATCTTGAGCGCAACCGCCCCATTGATCTGCTGCCCGACCGCCAGGCCGGCACCGTGGCAGCGTGGCTCAAAGCGCACCCCGGCGTGGAGATCGTCGCCCGTGACCGGGCCGGCGCCTACGCTGATGGCATTCGCCAGGGTGCGCCGAAAGCGATTCAGGTGGCCGACCGCTGGCATCTTCTGCGCAATCTCGGCGATGCGCTGGGCGAGGTGTTCACCGCTCAGCAGCGGGACTTTCGGACCGCCGCCCAACGAGCCGTTGCTCCGGCCGCCACCGAGGCATCGAAGCCGCCGGTTCGACCATCTCGACCAGCAACCCGCGGCGAGCAACGGCGGGCGGCAACCCGGGCCGCACGGCTCGCCCAATACAATGAGGTCGCCGCGCTGAACGCGCGCGGCTGGTCACAGACGCGCGTCGCCCAAACGCTCGAACTCGACCGCAAGGCGGTGCGGGGCTGGCTGCGTGCCGGACAACCGCCGTCCTGGGATCAACCAGCGACAGGCAGCGTGCTCGATCCGTTCACCGGCCACTTGTCGCGGCGTTGGGACGAGGGCTGCCACAACGCCGCCGGGCTGTGGCGGGAGATCCGCACCCTGAGCCTCACCGGACAGCGAAGCGTCGTTCGGGACTGGGCACGGCCACGGCGCCAAGCTCTCCCCACGGCTCCATCCGGAGGAGCGGCCTCTTGGCGGACGCCTTCACGGCGTCTGGCACCGTGGCTGGTCGTGGCTGAGGACAACGAGATCGATGCGACCGAACGCGCCTTCGCCGCGGCCCTGATCGCCGGCGCGCCCAAGCTGACGGGGACCATTGAGGCGGCGCGGGCTTTTCGAGTCATGGTGCGCGGAAAGCGGGCCGGCGACTTGGACGGTTGGCTTGCGGCCACCGACGAAACAGCCCTGGCCGGCTTCGCCGCGGGCCTCAAGCGCGATTTGGCCGCGGTACGCGCGGCGTTGACCTTGCCGTGGAGCTACCGGACCGGTGGAGGGACAGATCAGCAAGCTGAAGACGACCAAGCGCACCATGAACGGGCGCGGCGGCTTCGATCTGCTGCGCCATCGTGTTCTGGAAGCCGCCTGAACGGCGGCGCTCCAGCCATGCCGCTGCACCGGGAATGCGGATGGACCCCACGAAGCCCTTCCAGAGCGCTGATGAATGATCCGGGTTAGGGACGAGTCCTACGGTGCGTTCCTGAGGCTTGCCGCGGCGACCTGGTGCTTTTCGCACCCGCCGCACTGGCCGCAGGCGAAGCGGGCGACGTGGCAGGAGAAGGTGTAGCCAAACAGTTCCCGTGGGAAGGCGCTTACAGCCAGCAGTTCCTGCGTGGTCATGTGGATCGCCGGAGCGGTGACGCGGACGCCTCCTTCCTGGAGGGTCATGAGGCGGTCCATCGCAGCGACGAACGGAGGCTTCCCGTCAGCGTGCATGTCCGTGGAGACGGCCCCCAGCATGACCTCGCGGAGCCCCTCGTTGAGGAGGCGCATGCCGGCGAGGGTGATGAGCATCTGGTTCCTGTATGCCCAAAACTCCGCCGCCTGACCGAGGCCGGAGGCCGCCGCGCCGGCCAGTTCGCCCATCCCGAGGGAGGAGAGGTCCGCCCTCACCACCTCGTGGCGAAGGCCGAGCGCGCCCGCTATGGCGGAGGCGGCCGCGACCTCGCCCTCGGCCGGCCGCTGCCCGTAGTCGACGGTCACGCACACGTCCGGGCGCAGCCAGTAGGCGAGCGACGACGACTCGACGCCGCCCGAAAGCAGCAATGCCCTCATGACATGGTCGCCCAGACCGCACGGTAGAGTGCCGTGGAGACGTCCCCGACGACCTCGCAACCAGTTCCCTCCAACATGGCCAGATCGCCGTCCGCCACGTTCTCCGCCAGTGCGACGACGGGAATCCCGCGTGCCCTGGCATAGCCGACCTCAAAGATCGTCCCGGGATCCCGGCCGTCAACAAGGGCGAGGACAGCGGAACACCGATCGAGGCCGGCAAGGTCGGCGGGGGCGACGACCGATGCCGGAAGGTTCGTGCCAACCTCGTGCAGCGGCGAGAAGACCCCGGCCCCCAAGCCCATGAGCGCCGCCCGAGTCTCCTCCACCAACCATCGCTGCCCCGTAGTGAAGAACGGCCCAGCCAAGTAGACTTGGCCAGGCCCCATCCCAATGGGCACGGGGACCAGCGCCGCGAGCCCCGACCGGTCTGGCAGCGGCAGGTGCATGTCGTCGACATACGCGCAAACCGACCTGGACGCCATGTCGGCAGCCTCGGCCGGCGCCAAGCCCAGTTCCGCCCAATAATGGGCGAACGCGGCGCTGAACACGTCACCCGAGCCGATCTTGAACACCCGTTCGGAGCGGTAGGCAGGAACCTCCGCGTTGCCGGTCCCCGTGTGGTGCACCAGGGCGCCGCGGCCCCCCCGCTTGACCACCACCACCTCCGCCCCCTCTCGGGCGGCGAAGGTGGCCGCGGCCGCGGCCACGTCCGCTGGGCCAGTCGCGGCGAGCAGTTCCTGCTCGTTCAGCACGACGGCTAGGTGGCCGGCGGTGGACCCGTTGGCCCGATAACTCGCGTCTCGCCCAGCACCCTGGGGGTCGAAGACGACCCTTTCGCCGTCGACGACCGCCTCGCCCTCCACGAAACCGAATCGCAGCACGACCTTCCCGGAGACGCTTAGTGTTGCATTCTGCGTGGGTTGAGCAGGAAACTGCCTTGCGGCGGACATCGGGTGGAGATACTCGAAAACGATCTCCTCGGCGATCTCAGTCACGTCGGCCGTGACACCGAAACTTGCCGCCGTGGCACGCACGTCCTCAGCCCACCCGGCATGGGCGTAGGTGTGGAGACTGCTCCCGGGCGAGAGGCGGCCCACCGCCGCTGCGGCTCTACCTCCCGAGCCGAAAATCCTGTGCCAGTTTGGCCTGAGGCAGATTTCCCGGTAAGACCCGCCCGCGACGATCACAGCCCGACCCTCCTCAGCAGGACGATGACCTCGCTGCCCCTGACCGACTTAACCAGTCCCTTGTAGGAGACACCGTCCTTGAGGCAACGGATGAGCCTGGTCAACCCGGGAAAGGCGGTGATGCTGCCAAGCACCTGGTGGCTCGGTACCGTCCGGCAGACGACGGACGAGTAGACCCCCGCCGAATCAACCAATCCCACATCAAGGGTGTCGCCCGTGCGGACGGACGCCAACGGCGGGTTCCTAACCCCCGAAAGGCTGATCTCCTCGCTGAAGTCGCAACTGCCGGTGTCAGGCGGAAGGGGTGGGTCTGGTAATGGAACATCCGGCCGGATCTTCGACAATTTCGTAACCTCAATCTGCGCAGGCTCTCTCCACCTATGATACACTAAAAGCGTTGACTAGGCCAAGGTCGCGAGGCCTGAGCTCGCGCATCTCGCGCCACATCAGAGCATCCAGCAGTGAGGCCCTGACGCCGAGGCCATGCGCGAAATCCAGGAACCTGCGCTCCAGGACCTCGTAGTCGCGGGGGAGGCTCACCTTGTCGCCGAAGAGCCTCATGACTTGGCAGGCCCTAACGATGTGGATGTCAAGGATCGCGACGTCGTCGCTGCCGAGCCAGTTGCGGACGATCCAGGAGGCCGTCTTTGGGCCGATGCCCGGGATGGTCATTAGGCTACGCCTCACCTCCAGCGGCGACTGGGTATCCAGTTCGATGTCGCCAAGCATGTCCATTGCGACGGCCAGTCGATGCGCGCGCTGCGCCGGAAAACGGTATCGGACTCTGCGCCTCCCCACATCAAGCGGCGCCCGCAGGTGCCCGAGGATTTGGTCCTCGTCCAAACCCGGCGGGTGGAAGGCGCCGACGTCGCGCAGGCGGACGAATGCGGCGTGGTTCAGCTCCGCAGTGATCCCATAGCCGCCCAGGAGGCAGAACCCCACGGACTCCTCGAGCGTCGAGTCCCTGTCAACGTAGCCATGGCTGGCCTCGTCCGCGTCGCGGGCCAGGGCGGCCCAGAACGCGGGACTGGGGACCTGCTCGGGCCTCCCCCACCTGACCCCCGGCACGACTTCGGAGTCCGGCTCCCGCAGACACGCCATCAAACCGCCATCCATTGCCTCGCCTCCGGCATTGACCGAACCATTCGATGCGATTATATGCATTTTTATGCAGAACGCAACCGATGCAGAACTTATCAAAGCTGTCGAGCGCTACCGGACGGAACATGGATTGTCGCAACAGGCGATCGCCGGGCGGATCGGCTGCAACCAAGGCCACTTGTCCAAGGTATTGGCAGGAAAGGTGCGGCTATCCCGCTTTCTGCGTCCGAGGCTGGCATCCTTGACGGCAGATCGCCCCACCATGCCAGGGCCAAGTGGGCCAACGGCCGCTGAGGTCCTGGACGCGCTGGACAAGTCTCAGGATTTCCGCGACATGGTACAGGCGGCGCTCAAGTTGGTGCATAAAAATGCATAACTTTGTGCACCACTCCACCTCGCCTGCAACGGCGAACACGACATGACTTACGCCGCGAAAGAGGCCTTCTACACACTCCAGGGCGAGGGGGCAAACACCGGCCGACCAGCCGTTTTCTGCAGATGCGCCGGCTGCAATCCCTGGTCAGGACCGGAAGCCGACAGGGCTGGCGCCATGTGCCGGTTCTGCGACACGGACTTCGTCGGCACGGATGGCCCAGGTGGCGGCCGATTCCCTGATCCCGAGGAACTCGCCGCACATATCGACTCGTTCTGGCAGGCGGGGCAGCAAGTCGGCAAGCTGGTTTCACTGGGGGTTAGCCGCTCCTCCAACTCGACCCGCCGCCGGTCGCGGCGGTGCGGGAACTCGGGTTCACCCTGGCGGTAGAGACGAACGGGACCCTCCCCGTCCCGGACGGTATCGACTAGGTCTGCGTCAGCCCGAAGGCCGGGGCCGATCTGGCCGTCAGGCGCGGCTCCGAACTGTAGGTCGTGCACCCTCAGAAGGGCCAGGACTCGGAGCGGTACCTGGGGTTGGACTTCGAGCATTTCTTCCTCCAGCCGCTCGACGGGAACAGGCTCCGGGAGAAGGTCAGGCTGTACGTCGAGTACTGCCTCCGGGACCCCCGCTGGCGGCTCAACTTACAAACGCACAAGCTCATCGGCATACCCAGACTGGAACTGGATGCGACCATCGCGAAAGCCCGCGCGGCGATAAGCCACCGGTTCCTCAACGAGGTGGAGGGCCTGTCCGTGCTCACCCTGGAGAACATCGCCGTCTGGCTTTGGGACAGGCTCTCGCTGGCCCTTCCGGGTCTCTCGAAGGTGGCCGTGTGGCGCGACGGTTGTGGCCAGCACTGCATCTATGCGCCCTGATCGTCGATCTCCACCAAGACCCTGGCCTCGATCTCCTGCAGGCGCCCGACTATGCTGCCTTCAAAATAGCTGTATTTCACCGCCAAGCTCGCCGACGCCTCGACAAAATCATCGCCCCTGACTGTCACCTGAACCCGCCCACCCCCTGGCTTCGGTACGCCGCCCTCGGGTTCGGGCAGCATGACCAGGACCCGGCCTTTCACCACCTGCTCCTTCGCCGGCAGGACCGCATACTGCCCCTCGATGAGCTGCGGTCTGGAGCCTTCCAGGAACACCAGGGCTCGCCTCTTGTCCAATTGCGTCGGCACGCCGCCTGGGTCCCCCGCCGCTCGCCGTGGCGGAACCGCGCGGAGCGGCGGGCTGCCGGTGAACGGCCCCGGCCCCGGACGCGGCGGTTTCGGGTGCTGTGGTTCGGCGATGACCTCGCGCCCCTGGTCCAGCGACAGGGTACCCTCGGCCTCGAAGACCACAAATGCGTCATTGGCGGGCTTCTCCCCGCTGTTCGAGACGGCAAACCGGAGTTCGATGACCCTCCCGACCTTTGAGAGGGCAAGGTGGAGACCGGAAAGGTACCTGCGAAGCTCGCCGATATAGTCTTCGACAACGGCACGCTCCACGGCGGCAGAGGCGGCGGAGCTTGGCCTCGGCGACTCGGGGTTTGCGGAAGGGAGGCCAGCATGCCCAGGGACCTCGGGCTTGCGCGCCCTATGCCCGCCGATCCTTGAAAGCATGCGCTCTTTGATGTTTGCGAGCGAGCGCTCCATGTCCTCCTGGGAGAGTGGTTGGTAAACAGCCACTTCGCGGGCGACAACACCTACTCCGGTGGGCTCGGGGTATTCGATCTTTACGGATATGAAGGGAGACTGCTTCTTCAGTCTCTCAATTTCTTTGCGCATCTTTCCATTCTCGTTTTTCTGCTCTATACCCTTCGGGTCTAGCCAGTGCTGCTCCACAAACTTCCGCGGGATGGCAAAATGGACGGCAGTGGCATAGAGACCGACATCCCCTGTCAGAAGAGTGACCTCCCGCCCGCCGAGCTTGGCGCGCAGCCAGAGAACCCATTGCGCGATCATGTCATCCGGGTGGGACGGATCCAGGCCTGGGGTCGGCGAAGCTCCCCATGGCCTTGGCCCGCACGCGAGCGAGACAGTGGGACCCGACGGGATGTTCGGAACAGGGAGTGGCTTTCCGGGGTTGTGCCACAGCTCGAGCAGCATGCGGTTGAGCTCCCTTACCCTGTCGGCCCTGTGGGAATTCTTGTGCTTGTCCAGCTCCTTCTGCACGGGCCTAGTCAGGACAAGCAAGATTTCACGGGAACCAAGGTCATGCCAAGGGAGGCTGGCGAGGGGCCTGCATTCTAGGAAAATGTTGGTGTCGGGAACCAACAATTGCGCATCCGGGTGAGCGCGTCTAAGTGCCTCCAATGCTAGGTCTGGGACAGCGTGCCGTGTCAAAATTTTCGGGAAAACCATGCTAACGTCCCATCACGCCTGAAGTTTTTACTGACCACCACTGTCCGATCATTACCCCGGCTGGCCAGCAGGCGCACGCCCCTCGACCATCCATGTTTGATCGGCTCCGACAATTTGCTTATCCTGGTCGGGCAATATGAGGAGATGGTACGTGAGCGGCATCAAATTGCCCACCCCCCGCCGCCCGAGGCCTCCCGGCGACACGAATGCCGATTGCGATTTTAAGGTCGTTACGACTCTTCAGAGCACGAGGGCGAGCGAGCTTGCCACAATCAACCCCGGCGAAAGTCTGCCGGTTTTCCTAGTCGACGATGGGGGATACCGCGTGGTCGCGTGTGTGCACCCTGTGACGGGTAAGGTGGTGGGATCCCTTGCAGGCATCCCAGGAATCGGCCGGCTGATAAAGTGCATTGAGAACGGTGAGAGTTACGCCGTCGACGTGGTCCTGATCCAGGGCGGCCACTGCGAAGTCTTCCTCCATAAGGTGTCCCCATGATCGTGGCAGGCGGAATTTACCGGGAACGATGCGTCCTGCCCCATTGGGACCAGTTGTTCGGCTCCGGCCTCCGAGCGGCCGCCGCCGTGGGGCGCCTCTCTCCAGGAACAAAGCTGTTCGCTTACTGCCCCTCCGCGTGGAAACCTGACGTCCAGACATCCGCGGGGTCCTTCCAGGTGCATTTTGAGCCGCAGGCATCGGCGCAGGCGATCACGTTCGACTGGTTCCACCCATTCTCGGAACCATCGGTGACGGTGGAGGCCGACGGTGGCGCAGATGGTGCGGAGGATGTCTGCCTGCCCGGGGAACAGGCCGTCCCTGGCGCGTTCCACGTCCGTGGGGAAGCCGTTGTGCGTTTCGGCTTCCGGGAGTGCCGTTCCTGGAGGCGTGATGACCTGGCGACAGGGGCGGTTGTCGTCGCCAAGCGGGCGGTGTACGACCCCCAACGGGCCACGGAGCCGTTCCGGGCGAATGGCTCGCACGCCGACGAGCTTGCCATCGTCGTCAACGAACCGGAGCTCTTCGCGAACAGCGGCACGGCAGGCAACCTGAAAGAGGCGGTGCAGGTCCTCATGGACAGGGACGACGCCGCCGTGGTCGTGGTCAGATCGGGGATCGGGGGCGGCACTGTCCACCTGCGGGACGGCCAAGATTTCGTCATCCCGGCATACCGGTCGGAGAAGGTCTTCAGGATCGGTGTCGGCGACGTGTTCACTGCCCTATTCGCCTTGCATTGGGCGGAGCGAGAGGCCAGCCCGGAGGATGCGGCGGCCTTGGCCTCTCTGGCCGCCTCGGAGTACTCGTCCACACGGTCCCTCCCAGTGGACCCTTCACTGGACGGGAGGAGCCTGCCGATTCTTGAGACTGACCGCGGCCTGGGCGACGTCTATCTTGCCGCAGGTACCATGGGCACCGGCCAGCGTTGGCTGGTGGAAGAGTGCAGGCAGGCACTTTCGAATCTCGGGGTGACCGTGTTCTCCCCCTTCCTCCACCTTCCATTAGGCAAGGAGGGGCGGGCGGACTACATGATCGAGGCGATGAAAGCCTCTGCAGCCGTCCTAGTCCTAGCCGACGACGGAGGCTCGGCCACGGAGTTCGAGGCCGGCGTCGCGGCTACGCTCAACAAGCCGATGGTAGTACTGACCGCGCCGGACAGGGCTCCCAGCTTCCGGTGGGACAAATGCAAGGTCGTTGACGACCTCAGCTCCGCCATAATGAATGCCGCCTGGGAGGCCCTCTCGTGACCGCCTGGGCAGGCGCAAGGGTTAACGGGGCTGCCCGTATGCATCCTCGGCGTTGCAAGGTCACACATCAATGCGATGCGCCGGGCGGCTGATACCAACGGCTGATGAAGGCTTCCAACCAGCGGGATTACTGGCAATGTCCGGCATGAATGCCAAGTTCGATCGTGTCCGAAGTGATCCGCATTTATTTCTGTCATTAAGCTGCTTGCTCTCATAAAAAGCCGTTACTTAATCGCATTTAAACCAATCAAATTGCCCCAACGCCCCTCGACCCCTCGCATCTACAGCTGTTCCCGACATAGCCCCGCCCAACGGCGGGGTTTTGTGTTGCGGGGGCTATGAAGGTGATTCAACGGGGTTCGTTGCATTAGCAACCCTGCCCATGAATTTCTTGTAATCAGGATGGCGCAAGGCGACACCCCAATGTTTGGGGTCGCACTTGGCGTCGCGATCCAGCTTTCCGAATTGAACAGCGTGACCGTGGCGATCAACTTGCTCTGGGCCAGAACCTCACGCTCCGGCTGCTTCGGCGTGATGCATGAAAAGGTCGAGTTGCCTCACCCGGCGCGGTCATGATCCAATTTGACGCCACGGAACGGCGCAGCCCTCCTGTGATCTCCAGCCTTACAGCGTGAAGTCCTGCGTTTTATGTGAAGTTCATCACATGTTTTTCGGCTCGAACTCCGCGACGCTCCACACATAAGAGTGCAACGTGTCGCGCAGCGGGCATACCATGTCATCGAAGAAGCTCAGAAACGTCTACGTCGCCGGAAAGCGCACCAGCATGCGGCTGGAGGCCGCCTTCTGGGAAGGTTTGGAAGACATCGCGCGGAGGGAGAACCTGACCTTAGGTGAGTTGTGCAACCATCTTGCCGAGCGGTTGGAGTCCGTGGATGCCACCAATCTGTCCAGCGCCGTGCGGGTCTATGTGCTGGAGTATTTCAGGGCGGCCACGCCAAGGCGGGAAGAAGCTCGCTGCGAGATGGCCATAGCGGCCGAGTAACGGCCCCGAACATGACGGGACCCGGGCATGACGGGACCCGGGCATGCGAAGGGCGCCCGAAGGCGCCCCCCAGAGATCGTTGCGGTCAAGCGTCTCCTACTGCGCGGTCCAGCCGCCGTCCATCAGCAGGCTGGCGCCGGTCATCTGCGCCGCTGAGTCGGAGCACAGGAAGACCGCCAGTCCGCCCAGCTCGTCCGGCGTCACGAAGGCACCGGACGGCTGCTTGGCGCCGAGCAACTCCGCCTTCGCCTGCGGCTCCGGGATGTTCTTGGTCGAGGCGATGGCGTCGATCTGCTTCTGCACCAGCGGGGTCAGCACCCAGCCCGGGCAGATGGCGTTGCAGGTGACGCCGGTGCCCGCCGTCTCCAGCGCCACCGTCTTGGTCAGCCCGACCACACCGTGCTTGGCCGCGACGTAGGCGGCCTTATTGACCGACGCGACATGGCCGTGCACGGAGGCGATGTTGAGAATGCGCCCCCAGCCGCGCCGCTTCATGCCCGGCAGGGCGTGGTGTGTGCCGTGGAAGACGGCGGACAGGTTGAGCGCGATCACCGCGTCCCAGCGGTCGGCCGGGAAGTCCTCCACCGGGGCGACGTGCTGGATGCCGGCGTTGTTCACCAGCACGTCAACGGAGCCGAAGGTCTCCTCCGCGTGGCCGATCAGCGCGGCGATCTCCGCCGGCTTGGACAGGTCGGCGCCGTGATAGCCGACGCGCACGCCGAACTCCGCCGCCAGACCGGCGCGCAGCTCCTCGATGGCGGCCGCCTCGCCGAAGCCGTTCAGCACCACGTCCGCCCCGGCTCCGGCCAGTGCCCGCGCAATGCCCAAGCCGATCCCGCTGGTCGAGCCGGTGACCACCGCGACCTTCTGAGTCAAGGTCATGGCTTATCCTCTGCTGTCTTGATGGTTTGGGTGCCCTCCCCCCGTCCGGGGAGAGGGCGGAACGGCGGTCAGCCTTCCAGTTCCGGGCGCTCGCGGAACTCGTCGAGCGCCATCGGGTTGGCCAGCGCCTCGGTGTTCTTGATCGGGCGGCCGTGCACCGCGTCGCGCACCGCCAGTTCGGTGATCTTGCCCGAACGCGTGCGCGGGATGTCCTTGACCGCCACGATGCGCGCCGGGACGTGCCGCGGCGAGCAGTTCTCCTTGATCCGCTTGCGGATCGTGTCCTCAAGCGCCTTGTCGAGGGTCAGCCCCTCGCGCAGCACCACGAACAGGATGACGCGCACGTCGCCGTCCCACTCCTGACCGATGCACACCGCCTCCAGGATTTCCGGAAGCTGCTCGACCTGGCGGTAGATCTCCGCCGTGCCGATGCGCACGCCCCCGGGGTTCAGCACCGCGTCCGAGCGCCCGTAGATCACCCAGCCGCCATGCGCCGTGCGCTCGATGAAGTCGCCGTGCGTCCACACGTTGGGGAAGCGCTCGAAATAGGCTGCCCGGTATTTCGCCCCGTCCGGGTCCGCCCAGAAGCCCACCGGCATGCAGGGGAAAGGCCGTGTGCAGACCAGCTCGCCCTTCTCGCCGCTGACCGCGTGGCCGGCGTCGTCGAAGGCCGCCACCGCCATGCCGAGCCCCGCCGTCTGCAACTCGCCCGCCCACACCGGGGCCGTCGGGTTGCCCAGCACGAAGCAGGACACGATGTCCGTGCCGCCGCTGATCGAGGCCAGATGGATGTCCGCCTTGATCGCCCGGTAGACGTACGCGAAGTTCTCCGGCATCAGCGGCGAGCCGGTCGAGGCGAGCGCCCGCAGCGTGTCGAGCCGGTGCGTGCGCATCGGCTCCAGCCCCGACTTCTCGGCCTGCTGGATGAACTTGGCCGAGGTGCCGAACAGCGTCATGCCCTCGGCATCGGCGTAGTCGAACAGGATGTTGCCGTCCGGCGCGAAGGGCGAGCCGTCATAGAGCAGCAGCGTCGCCCCGGCGGCCAGCCCGGAGACCAGCCAGTTCCACATCATCCAGCCGCAGGTGGTGTAGTAGAACACCCGGTCGCCCGGCTTCACGTCGCTGTGCAGCCGGTGCTCCTTGACGTGCTGGAGCAGCGTGCCGCCGGTGCCGTGGACGATGCACTTGGGCTTGCCGGTGGTGCCCGACGAATAGAGGATGAACAGCGGGTGGTTGAAGGGCACCCGCTCGAAGTTCGGTTCCGCCGCCGCGAAGGACGCGGTGAAGTCGCCCCAGGTGACGCCGCCGCGGATGGCCGAGACGTCCGGCGCCGCGTTGATGTAGGGGATGATGACCGCGGCCTTGACGGTGGGCAGCTCGGTCAGCACCTGGGCGATCTTGGTGCGGACGTCGTGGCTCTTGCCGTTGTACCAGTAGCCGTCAGGGGCGAAGAGGACGGTCGGCTCGATCTGGCCGAAACGGTCGGTGATGCCCTGGGCGCCGAAGTCGGGGGAGCAGGAGGACCAGATGGCCCCCAGGCTCGCCGTGGCGAGCATGGCGGCCAGCGTCTCGGGCATGTTGGGCACGACGGCGGCGACGCGGTCGCCCTTGCCGACGCCGGCGGCCTTCAGCGCCTGCTGGAGGCGGGAGACCTCGGCCTTCAGCTCGGCACCGGACCAGCGGCGCTTGACCTTGTCCTCGGCCCAGAAGACGACGGCCTCGCCCTCCGGGGCATTGGCCAGCAGATTCTCGGCGTAGTTCAGGCTGGCCTCGGGGAACCAGCGGGCGCCGGGCATCCTGTCGCCGTCGGCCAGAGCCACGCCGCCGAGGTCGCCCTTGAGTCCGGCCCACTCCCACAGGAAGCGCCAGAAATCCTCCTTGCCGGCGACCGACCAGTCGTAGAGCGCGTCGTAATCGTCCAGCCGCAGCCCGAAGCGGGCGCTCGCGGCCTGCCGGAAGGCCGTCAGGTTGGAGGCGGCGACGCGCGCCTCCGACGGGGTCCACAGCGGCAGATCTGAAGGTTGATCCATCGTGCTGATCCTGGTTTTGGCTTTTTGTGTCGTTCGGTATCGTCGATCTTACCGCCGGCCGAAGCGGGCTTGAAGCTCGCCCACGATGCCGCGGCGGAAGACCAGCACGCAGACCACGAAGATGGCACCGATCACCACCGGGACCGGCATGCTGGTGGCCGCCAGATAGCTTTCCAGCGTGACGACGATGGCCGCCCCCACCACCGGGCCGAGCAGCGTGCCCATGCCGCCGAGCAGCGTCATCAGCACCACCTCGCCGGACATCTGCCACGTCACGTCGGTCAGCGAGGCGAGCTGGAAGACCAGCGCCTTGGTCCCGCCGGCCAGACCGGCGAGGCTCGCCGACAGCACGAAGGCCAGCAGCTTGTAGCGCTCCGTCCGGTAGCCGAGCGACACGGCGCGCGGCTCGTTCTCGCGGATCGCCTTCAGCACCTGACCGAAGGGCGAATGCACCGCGCGCCAGACCACCGCGAAGCCGACCAGGAACACCGCCAGCACGAAGTAGTACATGGACAGCGAGTTGTTCAGGTCGATCACGCCGAACAGATGCCCGCGCGGCACCGCCTGGATGCCGTCCTCGCCGCCCGTGAACTTGAGCTGCAGGGCCATGAAGAAGACCATCTGCGACAGCGCCAGCGTGATCATGGCGAAATAGATGCCCTGCCGCCGGATTGCCAGCGCGCCGAAGGCGAGGCCGAGCAGCGCGGAGAAGCCCATGCCGAGCAGGATGCTGACCTCCGGCCCCAGCCCCCAGACCTTGGCGGAATGGGCGGTGATGTAGGCGGCTCCGCCGAAGAATGCGGCGTGGCCGAAGCTCAGCAGCCCGGCGAAGCCGATCAGCAGGTTGAAGGCGCAGGCGAACAGCGCGAAGCACAGCACCTTCATCACGAAGACGGGGTACAGCACGAAGGGTGCGGCCAGCGCGATCAGCAGGCCGATGCCGAGGATGATGGCGTTCCGTGCGGTGTCCTGCCCCGGACGGCGCAGCGCGATGGTGGTCGTCTGGGTGTCGGTCGTCTTGATTTGGGCGGCCATGGCTCAGCGCTCCCGTCCGAAGAGGCCCGCGGGCTTGATGAGAAGGACGATCGCCATCACGACGAACACCACGATGTTGGAGGCTTCGGGGTAGAAGACCTTGGTCAGGCCCTCCAGCAGCCCCAGCCCCAGGCCGGTGACGATGGCGCCGAGGATGGAGCCCATGCCGCCGATCACCACCACCGCGAAGACGACGATGATCAGGTTGGAGCCCATCAGGGGCGACACCTGATAAATGGGTGCCGCCAGCACCCCGGCCAGCCCGGCCAGCGCGACGCCGAAGCCGTAGGTGGCGGTGATCATCACCGGCACGTTGATGCCGAAGGCCTGCACCAGCACCGGGTTCTCGGTGGCGGCCCGCAGGTAGGCGCCGAGCCGCGTCCGCTCAATGGCGAACCACGTCCCGAAGCAGACGATCAGGGAGGCGACGACGACCCAGCCGCGGTAGTTGGGCAGGAACATGAAGCCGAGGTTCTGGCCGCCCTTGAGCGCGTCCGGGATCGGATAGGGCTGGCCCGACACACCGTAGAAGTGGCGGAAGGCGCCTTCCATGATCAGGGCGAGGCCGAAGGTCAGCAGCAGCCCGTAGAGATGGTCGAGCTTGTAGAGGCGCGACAGCATGGTCTTTTCCAGGACCACACCCAGCAACCCGACGATCAGCGGCGACAGGCCCAGCGCCCACCAGTAGCCGAGGCCGAGCTTCGTCAGCAGCAGCCACGCCACGAAGGCGCCGATCATGTAGAGCGCGCCGTGGGCGAAGTTGATGACGTTCAGCATGCCGAAGATGACCGCCAGCCCAAGGCTGAGCAGCGCGTAGAAGGACCCGTTGATGAGGCCGAGCAGAAGCTGGCCGAACAGGACCTGGGGCGGCACCCCCAGCAAGTCGAACATGACCGTCCCTCCCTGTGTATCGGACTTTTGATTTTTTGATTGGGTGCTTGGGGTGGTCCCCCTCCCAACCCTCCCCCGCTGACGCAGGGGAGGGCTATTCTCCTCCCCCTGCGAAGCGGGGGGAGGCCGGGAGGGGGACCTGTCTAAAAACTCAGACCCTTACTTCACCAGCGGGCAGCCGCTCTTGGCCGGGTCGAGGAACGCCTGCTCGGCCGGGATCGTCTTCACGATCTTGTAGTAGTCCCAGGGGGCCTTGGACTCGGCCGGGGCCTTCACCTGGGCCAGATACATGTCGTGGAACATGCGGCCGTTCGCGGCGATCTTGCCATTCTTGGTGAACATGTCGGCGACCGGGGTCTCACGCATCTTGGCGGCGACCTTGTCCGGATCGTCCGAACCGACCGCCTCGACCGCCTTCAGGTAATGGCGAACGGCGGAGTAGACGCCGGCCTGGACCATGGTCGGCTTGCGGCCGGCCTTGGCCTCGAACTTCTTGGTCCACTCGCGGGTCTGCTCGTCGGTGTCCCAATAGAAGCCGGTGGTCAGCAGCAGGCCCTGGGCGGCCTGGAGGCCCAGCGCGTGGATGTCGCTGATGAACAGCAGCAGACCGGCGAGGCTCTGGCCCGACTGGGTGATGCCGAACTCCGACGCCTGCTTGACGGCGTTGGTGGCGTCGCCGCCCGCGTTGGCGAGGCCGATCACGTCGGCCTTGGAGGCCTGGGCCTGGAGCAGGTAGGACGAGAAGTCGGCGGTGCCCAGCGGATGGCGCACGTTGCCCGCGACCTTGCCGTCGAGCTGCTTGACCATCTTCGAGGTCTCATCCTCCAGCGAGTGGCCGAAGGCGTAGTCCGCGGTGATGAAGTACCAGTTCTTCTTGCCCTGCTCGACCAGCGCGCGGGCGGTGCCGGCGGCCATGGCGTAGTTGTCGTAGGTCCATTGGAAGCCGTAGGGGCTGCAGGACTTGCCGCTGAGGTCGGTCGAACCCGGACCGGACATCAGGAAGATGCGCTTCTTGTCCTTGGTGATGCCCTGGACGGCCAGCGCCGCGGCGGAGTTCGGCACGTCGGCGATGACGTCCACGTTGCCGGCGTCGATCCACTCGCGCGCCGTGTTGGCGGCGATGTCGGCCTTGTTCTGGTGGTCGGCGACGACGATCTCGATCGGCGCGCCGGCGATCTTGCCGCCGAACTCTTCGGCCGCCAGACGGGCGGCGATGGCCGAGCCCTCGCCGGCGAGGTCGGCGTAGATGCCGGACCGGTCGTTCATCACGCCGATCTTGATCACGTTGTTGGAGACCTGGGCGTGCGCGGCCCCGGCGGTCAGCGCCAGCAGTGCGGTCCCGCAAAGCAACGTCTTGAGCATTTCGAACTCCCTTCGATTGGCTTTGTTTTGAGTGTTTTCGGCAGAGGGGGTGATTTGGTCAGACACCCAGATAGGTGTGGAGCTTGTCCATGTTCTGGGCGAGCTGGTCGTTGGGGATCATGTCCACGACATGGCCTTCCTCCATCACGTAATGGCGGTCGGCGATGGTCGCGGCGAAGCGGAAATTCTGCTCCACCAGCACGATGGTGAAGCCGCGCTGCTTCAGCTTGCGCACCGCCACGCCGATCTGCTCGATGATGACGGGGGCCAGCCCCTCGGTCGGTTCGTCGAGCAGGATCAGGTCGGCGCCGGTGCGCAGGATGCGCGCGATGGCCAGCATCTGCTGCTCGCCGCCCGACAGGCGCGTGCCCTGGGTGGTGCCGCGGCCCTGCAGGTTGGGGAACAGCTCGTAGATCTGCGGCACGGTCATGCCGCCGGACTTCACCACCGGCGGCAGCATCAGGTTCTCGTCCACGCTGAGCGAGGAGAAGATGCCGCGCTCCTCCGGCACGTAGCCGATGCCGAGGCGGGGGATCTTGTGCTGCGCCATGCCGATCAGCTCCTTGCCCTGGAAGCGGATCGAGCCGTTGCGCTTGCCGACGATGCCCATGATCGAGCGCATGGTGGTCGTCTTGCCGGCGCCGTTGCGGCCCAGCAGCGTCACCACCTCGCCCTGCCGCACGTCGATGTTGACGCCGTGCAGCACGTGGCTCTCGCCGTAGAAGGCCTGGAGGTCGCGGATCTCCAGCATCGCGGTCTTCACGGTCGCGCCGTCAGGCATGGCCCACCTCACCCGTACCCATGTAGGCTTCCATGACCTGCGGGTTGCGCGATACGACGTCGTACGGCCCTTCCGCCAGGATCTCGCCGCGGCGGAGCACGGTGATGGTGTCCGACAGGTGGGCGACGACCGACAGGTTGTGCTCCACCATCAGGATGGTGCGGTCGGCCGACACGCGCTTGATCAGCGCGGCGGTGCCTTCGATGTCCTCGTGGCCCATGCCGGCCAGCGGCTCGTCGAGCAGCATCACCTCCGGGTCGAGCGCCAGCGTGGTGGCGATCTCCAGCGCCCGCTTGCGGCCGTAGGGCAGCTCGGCGGCGGTGTGGCCGGCCCAGGGGGTCAGGTTCACCGCTTCGATCAGCTCCTCGGCGCGGGCGTGCAGGTCGTACAGGCTGGCCTCCGGCTTCCAGAAATGGAAGCTGGTGCCGCGCGGCCGCTGCAGAGCGACGCGGACGTTCTCCAGCACGCTGAGATGCGGGAAGACGGCGGAGATCTGGAAGGAGCGCACCATGCCGAGCATCGCCACGTCGGCGGGCTTCATGGCGGTGATGTCGCGCCCCTTGTAGAGGATCTGGCCGCGCGTCGGCGTCAGGAACTTGGTCAGCAGGTTGAAGACCGTGCTCTTGCCGGCGCCGTTGGGGCCGATCAGCGCGTGGATGGTGCCGCGGCGAACCTGGAGGTTCACCTCCTTCACCGCGATGAAGCCCTTGAACTCCTTCGAGAGTCCGCGCGCTTCCAGAATGATGTCGTCGGCCATGGGTGCCGCTTTTCCCTCCCTGTTCGTCCGCGTCGTCTGCCGGTCCGCGTTTTTGGTTAGGCTGATATAAGCACAGAACATGCCAATTGCGGGAAAATTCGTTAATCCGTTGATATCGTTGAATTCGCGAAAGGCGGCGATGGGCATCGCACGCGGTCTGGAGTGTCAGCTTTCCAGACAGACTGTACCGATCTTCCGACACACCAACGGCGGGATGGACGGAGCGTTCCGGGTTCGGCGGCGCGGTTTCCGGGCACCAAATGGCCGCTTGCAAATCGGGGGTCCGCCTGCAATTCTGCGCCTCCGACGGTGCCCCGTCCGCCGTGAAGGCGCGGGGATAATAGGGAATGCGGTGCGGACCCGGATGGGGTCCAAGGCCGCGGCTGCCCCCGCAACTGTGTGCGGCGAGTCCGCCTCCGGAAATGCCACGGGCCGACAGGCCGGGAAGGCGGGAGGCGCGGCGACGACCCGCGAGCCAGGAAACCTGCCGCCGGACCGACACTCATCCAATCCGCCGGGTGTGGCGGAGACAGGGAAGCCAGATCATGACGCCTCGCGCCGTCCTCAGTCCGTCCGCATGGCCGCTCCAGGCCGCCGCTCCGTCCCCGGCCGCCGGGCGCCCGCTCCGCTGACCGGCGGACCGGCCCACCCCATCCCCTATTTCAATTTTCAGGAGACGGCCGATGAACACCGGCCCGCTGACCGCCGGGAAGACCCCGGCCACCGTCATCACCGGCTTTCTCGGCGCCGGGAAGACGACGCTGATCCGCAGCCTGCTGGAGCAGGCCGGCGGGCGCCGTCTGGCGCTGATCATCAACGAATTCGGCGATGTCGGCATCGACGGCGAGATCCTGCGCGCCTGCGGCGATCCCACTTGCAGCGAGGACGACGTGATCGAGCTGGCGAACGGCTGCCTGTGCTGCACCGTCGCCGACGACTTCGTCCCGGCCATCGAGAAGCTGCTGTCCCGCCCGCAGCCGCCGGAACACATCATCATCGAGACGAGCGGCCTCGCCCTGCCGAAGCCGCTCGTCCAGGCCTTCCACTGGCCGGCGATCAAGACGCGGGTGACGGTGGACGGGGTGGTCGCGGTGGTCGACGCCGCCGCCGCCGCGGAAGGCCGCTTCGCCCCCGATCCGGCGGCGCTGGCCGCCCAGGCCGCCGAGGCCGGGCAGCTCGACCACGAGACCCCGGTGGAGGAGGTGTTCGAAGACCAGCTCCTCTGCGCCGACCTGATCGTGGTGAACAAGACCGATCTGGTCGAGGCCGCCGCTCTGGCGAAGGTCGAGGACCTGATCCGCGCCGCCATGGCCGAAGGTGGCACGGGGCGCGAGGCCAAGATCCTGCGCGCCAGCAACGGCAAGGTCGATCCGGTGGTTCTGCTGGGCGTCGGGGCCGGGGCCGAGGACGACCTCGCCAACCGCCCCAGCCACCATGACGAGGAGGAAGGCCACGACCACGACGACTTCACCAGCTTCGTCGTGGAGCTCGGCCCGCAGCCCGACCCGGCGGCGCTGGCGAAGACGCTGGAGCGGGTCGCCGCCGCCCATGGCGTGCTGCGCCTGAAGGGCTTCATCGACGTACCGGGCAAGCCGATGCGCCTTCTGGTGCAGGGCGTGGGAACGCGCATCCAGACCCATTTCGACCGCTTCTGGAAGCCCGACGAGCCGCGCCGCAGCCGTCTGGTGGTGATCGGCGAGACGGGCCTGGACCGCGACGCCGTGACCGCGGCGCTGTCTTAAAAAGCCCTCTCCCGCCCCGGGAGAGGGAGGGACCCGCTCGCAGAGCGGGAGGGTGAGGGTCGCACGCGGAGACCGCACCGACCCTCGCCCGCCCCCTCACCCGCCCGCTTCGCGGGCACCCTCTCCCGGGACGGGAGAGGGAGTGTTTGCAAAGCTGTGGCCCATGCACCTACTCGCCGCCCGCCAGGAAGACCTCGACGCCGGCCCCCAGGCCGTGGATCTGGGGCAGAGCCCGGCGGACCTCGTCGTCCTGTCCTTCTCCGACAGCGACCTGACGGCGCTCGCCGCCTGCTGGAAGCGCCACCGCGACACGTTGCCGACGCTGCGGCTGGCGAATCTCGCGCGGCTGGGGCACCCGCTGTCGGTGGACCTCTACGTCGAATCCGTGATCCGCAAGGCAAAGCTGGTCGTTCTGCGGCTGCTCGGCGGGGCGGGCTATTGGCGCTATGGGCTGGACCATGTCGCCGCCGCCTGCCGGGAGTCCGGGGTGGCGCTGGCCGTGCTGCCCGGCTGCGCCCAGCCGAACCCCGCCCTGGAGGGCTACGGCACCGTTCCGGCCGAGGCCACGCAGCGGCTGTGGCGTGGATTCACCGAAGGCGGGCCGGACAACATGGCCAACCTGCTGGCCTACGCCGCCACGCTGGCCGGGCAAGAGCTCCCCTGGCGCGAGCCGGCGCCGTTGCCGCGCTTCGGCGTCTATGAGGGCTGGTCCGGCCACGTCACCGGCCCCTGCGCGCCGGTCGTCTTCTACCGCTCCCACCTGCTGGCCGGCGATCTGGAGCCGGTGCATGCGCTGTGCGACGCGCTGGCCGCGCGCGGCCTCGCCCCGCTGCCGCTGTTCGTGGCGAGCCTGAAGGAGCCGGACTGCGCCGCCTGGATGCGCGCCACCCTGACCGCCCGCAGCGCCGCCGTCGTGATGAACCTGACCGGCTTCTCGGCGGCGCGCGAGGAGGGGTCGCCGCTGGAGGCCAACGGCACGCCGGTGCTGCAAGCCGTGCTGTCCACCACGCCGGAGGATGGCTGGCGCGGCTCCGCCCGCGGGATAGGGCCGTCCGACCTCGCCATGAACGTCGTGCTGCCGGAGATGGACGGGCGCATCCTGACCCGCGCCATCGCCTTCAAGGCGGAAGGCGCGCCGGACCCCGATCTGGAATTCGCCCCGACGCTGATCCGCCCGGTGCCCGACCGGGTGGCCTTCGCCGCCGATCTGGCCGCCGCCTGGGTGCGGCTGGGCGCCACCCCGCGGGCCGAGCGCAAGCTGGCGCTCGTGCTGTCCGACTATCCGGGACCGGGCGGCGGCATCGGCCACGCGGTCGGCCTCGACACCCCGGCGAGCGTCGTCGGCATCCTGGAGCGGCTGCGCGCCGAGGGCTACGCGCTGGACGGGCTGCCCGCCGGCCCCGCCGCCCTGATGGAGGCGTTGACCGGTGGGGCCACCGCCGCGCTGAGCCTGGAGGACTACCGCCGCCTGGCCCCCGCCGAGGCCCGCGCCCGCATCGCGGCATGCTGGGGCGACGAGCAGGCCGACCCGCGGTCCGCCCAATTGGAAAACGGCGCGGCCTTCCGCTTCACCGTGCTGACCTGCGGCAACGTCGCCGTCGCGGTGCAGCCGAGCCGCGGCCACGGCCCGCTGACCACCACCCAGCACCACGACCCGGAGACGCCGCCCAGCCACGGCTATTACGCCTTCCACCTCTGGCTCCGCCATGTCCTGGGCATCCACGCGCTGGTGCAGGTGGGGGCGCACGGGACGCTGGAATGGCTGCCGGGCAAGGCCGTCGCCCTGTCCGCCGAGTGCTGGCCGGAGATCGTCGCCGGTCCCCTGCCCTGCCTCTACCCCTTCATCGTCAACAACCCCGGCGAGGGCGTGCAGGCGCGCCGCCGGTTGGGCGCGGTCCTGATCGGCCACCTGACCCCGCCGCCGGTCGAGGCCGGGCTGCACGGCGACCTCGCAGACCTTGAAACGGCCATCGACGAGTATTCGATGGCGACCGGGCTGGACCCGCGGCGGCTGGGCACGCTGCGGCAGACCATCCTGGACCTCGCCTGGACATCCGGCGTCGCCGCCGACTGCAACCTGAGGCCCGACGACGATCCCGACGCCATCCTCAGCCGCCTCGACGCCCATCTCTGCGACATCAAGGAGATGCAGATCCGCGACGGGCTGCACGTCTTCGGCACCACGCCGGAGCCGGAGCGCCGCGCCCGTCTGCTCGCCGCCGTCGCGCGCTTCGGCGCGGCGGAGGACGTCGCCCCGGCGCTGGACGCCTGCGGCGAGGCCGAGATGGCCGCCCTGCTGGCCGGGCTGGACGGGCGCTTCGTGACGCCCGGCCCCGGCGGCTCCCCGGCGCGGGGGCGGGCCGACACCCTGCCCACCGGGCGGAACCTCTACGCGCTCGACCCGCGCGGCGTGCCGACGCCGACCGCCTGGACGCTGGGCTGGCAGGCGGCGGACGCGCTGATCACCCGCTATCTTCAGGACCACGGCGATTGGCCGAAGCGGCTGGTGGTCGATTGCTGGGGCACCCCGGCCATGCGCACCGGCGGTGACGAGCTGGCCCAGGCCATGGCCCTGCTCGGCGTGCGCCCGCTGTGGGAGAACGGGTCCGGCCGGGTCACCGGTTTCGAGGTGATGCCGGCTTCCGTCCTCGGCCGGCCGCGGGTGGACGTGACGCTGCGCATCTCCGGCCTGTTCCGCGACGTCTTCCCGCAGCAGATCGCCCTGTTCGACCAGGCCGTCCGCGCCGTGATGGCGGAGGACGAACCGGAGGACGTGAACCCTGTCGCCGCCGCGCTCCGCACCGACCGCGCCGAACTGGAAACCGGCGGCACCCCGGCGGCGGAGGCCGAGCGCTGGGCCAGCGCGCGGGTCTTCGGCGCGGCCCCCGGCGCCTATGGGACGGCGCTGCCCGGCATGATCGCCCGCGGCGACTGGAGCGCGCGGGCCGACTTCGGCGCCGCCTATCTGGAGGGAAGCTGCCACGCCTACGGCAAGGGGCTGGAGGGCGTTCCGCTGCCCAGCCTGTTCCGCCGCCGCATCGGCGGGGCCGACGCGCTCGTCCACCACCAGGACCAGCGGGAGCATGACGTCCTCTCCACCGACGGCTTCATGCAGTATGAGGGCGGCTTCTCCGCCGCCGCGGCCTTGGTCGACAATGACCCGGCGCTCTACCACCTCGACAGTTCGGAGCCGGAGAGCCTGACCGTCCGCACGCTGGGCGAGGAGATCGCCCGCGTGCTGCGCGGGCGGGCGGCCAACCCGCGCTGGATCGACGGCATGATGCGCCACGGCTACCGCGGCGCCGGGGAACTGGCGGCGAGCGTGGACACGCTGTTCGCCTTCGCCGCGACCACCACGGCGGTGCGGCCCCATCATTTCGACCAGTTGTACGACGCCTATGTGGACGACCAGCGGGTGTGGGACTTCCTGGCGCAGTCCAATCCGGCCGCCGCCCGGCATATCCTGGACCGGTTGACCGAAGCCCTGGAGCGCGGTCTCTGGCACCCACGCCGCAATTCGACGGGCGACGATCTGCGCCGCCGCAAGGAGATGTCCGCATGAGCGCGATCACCCAACTCCGCAATCCACCCCGTCGGCGCGGCATGTGCCCCGGCGTGCTGGCCCCGATGGAGGTCGGCGACGGGCTCCTGGTCCGCGTGCGCGTCCCCGCCGGGGTGCTTCCCGCCGCCTCGGCGACGCGGATCGCAGCGCTGGGGCGGCGTTACGGCAATGGTCTGGTCGACCTCAGCCACCGCGGCAACCTGCAACTGCGCGGCGTCGCCGCGGCGGACATGGACGCGCTGATCGCGGAGCTTCGCTTGCTCGGCTACGTCTCGGACGATGCCGAGAGCGAGGCGGTGCGCAACGTGCTGACCTCCCCCACCGCGGGGCTGGACGGGACGGCGGTGCTGGACGTGCGCCCCTACGCCCTGGCGCTCGACGCGCGGCTGGCGGCCGACCGCGACCTCCACCGGCTGCCGCCGAAGTTCGGCTGGCTGGTCGACGGCGGCGGGCAGGCCCCCCTGTTCGACAGCAGCACCGACGTGCGCTTCGACGCGGTGGCAGGGGCGGGGGACGGGCCGCTGTTCCGCGTCGGGCTGGGGGGAACTTTTGAGGGTGCGGTGGTGCTGGGCCACTGCCGCCCCGACGATCTGGTGGAGCTTGCGGCGGCGCTGGCGCGGGCCTTCCTGGAGCTTCGCCAGACCCTGGCCGAGCCGCCGCGGCGCATGGCCGGGCTGGTCAAGGCGCTGGGAGTCGAGGCGTTGCGGGAGCGGGTGGAAGGACTGCTGTCTTGCCCCCACCCTTCCCATGCTGCGCATGGGCCCCTTCCCTCCCCCGCTCCGCAGGAGAGGGAGATTCAATCCCCTCCCCTGCGGAGCGGGGGAGGGTCAGGGTGGGGGCAAACGTCGCCCACCCGACGCTTCCTCGGCCACCAACCCACTTGGCTGGGCGTCGCCTTCCCCTTCGGCCGCCTCGACTGCGACAAGCTGGAAGCGCTGGCCGCCCTCACCCACGAGATCCGCATCACCCCCTGGCGCGCCCTGCTGCTGGCCGCCCCGCAGGACGGCGCCGCGGAGACAGCCACCGCCCTCGGCGGCATCCTCGACCATGGCGACATCCGCCTGAAGCTCACCGCCTGCAGCGGCGTCACGGGCTGCGACGTCGGCACCACCGACACCCACGCGGATGGCCTCGCCATCGCCGAGCGCGCGGCGGGCTTGCTGGAGGCGGTGCGGATGGTGCATGTCTCCGGCTGCGCGAAGGGCTGCGCCCATCCCGGCGCGGCGGATGTCACGCTCACCGCGCGGGAAGGCGTCTACGACGTCGCGCTGAACGCCGCCCCCGGCGGCACGCCCTGGCGGTCCGGCCTGTCACCCGACGCCGCCGTCGCCGCCGTTGCCTCTTTGTCTGGCGCCGATCTGTCTGTTGAGGAGTTGTCCCGTGTCCGCTGAGCCGCTTTACGACTACATCCGCGATGGAGCGGCCATCTACCGCCAGTCCTTCGCCACCATCCGGGCGGAGGCCGACCTGTCGGCCATCCCCGACGACCTGAAGGCGGTGGCGGTGCGCGTCATCCACGCCTGCGGCATGGTGGACGCGGCGCAGGACCTGATGTTCTCCCCCGACCTCGGGACAGCGGCGCGCACAGCCCTCCGCAGTGGCGCGGCGATCCTCTGCGACAGCGAGATGGTCGCCCACGGCATCACGCGGGCGCGCCTGCCGGCGGACAACGCCGTCGTCTGCACGCTGCGCGACCCGGCGGTGCCGGAGCTTGCCAAACAGGTCGAAAACACCCGCTCCGCCGCCGCGCTGGAACTGTGGGTGCCCTGGCTGGCCGGCTCCGTCGTCGCCATCGGCAACGCGCCGACCGCCCTGTTCAAGCTGCTGGAGATGATCCGCGACGGCGCGCCGAAGCCGGCGGCGGTGCTGGGCTTCCCGGTCGGCTTCGTGGGCGCTGCGGAAAGCAAGGACGCGCTGGCCGAAGCACCCTTCGGCCTGCCCTTCCTGGCGATCAAGGGCCGGCGCGGCGGCAGCGCCATGGCGGCGGCGGCGGTCAACGCCCTGGCGAGCGACGTGGAATGAGCAACGAAACCAACCCCACCGGCACTCTCTACGGCGTCAGTGTCGGCCCCGGCGATCCGGACCTGATGACCGTCCGCGCCATGCGCACCATCGGCGCCTGCCCGGTGGTCGCCTATTTCTGCAAGCGCGGCACCTCCGGGCAGGCGCGGCGCATCGCCGACGGCTGCATCACGGCGGAGCACATCGAGCTGCCGATGGTCTATCCGGTGACGGTCGAGCTGCCGCCCAGCCACCCCGACTACGGCCGCCAGATCGAAGCCTTCTTCGACGAATCCGCCGAGCGGCTGGCCGAGCATCTCGCCGCCGGGCGTTCCATCGCCGCGCTGAACGAAGGCGACGCCTTCTTCTACGGCAGCTTCATGCATCTGTTCCTGCGTCTGGCCTCGCGCTTTCCAACGGAGGTGGTGCCGGGCGTGACCTCGATGATGTGCAGCGCCTCGCTGCTGCCGCGCCCGCTGACCCTGCGCGACGACGTGCTGTCGGTCATCCCCGGCACGCTGGGGGAGGAGGCGCTGCTGCGCGCGCTGCGCAACGCCGACGCCGCGGTCATCATGAAGCTGGGCCAGAACCTGCCGAAGGTCCGCCGCGCCGTCGAAGCCGCCGGGCTGGCCGACCGCGCTTGGTACATCGAGCGGGCGAGCATGGCGGACCAGCGCGTCATGCCCTTCCGCGAGGCGCCGGACACCGCTCCCTACTTCTCGCAGATCGTCATCCCCGGCGAAGGGCTGCGGCGATGACAGGATGGCTGAAGGTCGTCGGGCTCGGCCCCGGCACCGAGGATTGGCTGACCCCGGAGGCCCGGCGCGATCTGGCGGAGGCGACCGACCTCGTCGGCTACTTCCCCTATGTGGACCGCGTGCCGCCGGGGCCGCAGGTGCGCCACGCCTCCGACAACCGGGTGGAACTGGACCGCGCCCGCCACGCCCTGCAACTGGCGGCGGAGGGCCGCCGGGTGGCGGTGGTGTCGGGCGGCGACCCGGGAATCTTCGCCATGGCCGCCGCGGTGTTCGAGGCGCTGGACGATCCCGGGGCGCCCGCGGCGTGGCACCGCGTGGCTCTGTCCGTCGATCCCGGCATTTCCGCGATGCAGGCGGCGGCGGCACGGGCCGGCGCGCCGCTCGGCCATGACTTCTGCGCCATTTCGCTGTCCGACAATCTGAAGCCGTGGGAGGTGGTCCTGAAGCGCCTGCGTCTGGCGGCGGAGGCGGATTTCGTGATCGCACTCTACAACCCGATCAGCCGCGCCCGCCCCTGGCAGCTCGGCGCCGCCTTCGACGCGCTGCGCGACCTCCGCTCGCCGGAGACGCCGGTGATCCTCGCCCGGGCGGTCGGCCGCCCCGACGAGGCGCTGACGATCACGACGCTGGGTGCGGTGGACGCGGCGCAGGCCGACATGCGGACCTGCGTCATCATCGGCGCCTCGCACAGCCGGCTGGTGCCGCGCGAGGGTGCGCAGCCGTGGGTCTACACGCCGCGCAGCTATGCGGTGCGGGGGTGAGGGCGTTGTCGTCGACCGTTGCCCCCACCCTAACCCTCCCCCGCTGCGCAGGGGAGGGAATCATCTCCTCCCCCTGCGCAGCGGGGGGAGGTCGGGAGGTGGGCCCGACTCTACAGCTCCTCCAACCACCCGAGTGCCGCCCCAGCACCGTGCACTTCAGCCACGCCATTACCCTTTGGACGCTCGACCATCACCACGGGTATCCCCCGGAGACGCGCCGCCTCCAGCTTCGCTTCCGTAGCGCTCCCGCCACTGTTCTTGCTGACGATGACATCCACCCGATGCTCCTCCAGCAGGGCGCATTCCCCCTCCAACGTGAAGGGTCCTCGGTCGAGGATCAGGCGGTAATCCGGCAGAGTCGGCGCCGGCTCCGGCGGATCGACGGCGCGGATCAGGTAGCGCTTGTCCGGCACCGCCTCGAAAACCGCGACCTCCTGCCGGCCGATGGTCAGGAAAACGCTCTCGCCGAGCGGGCGCAGAGCCTCGGCGGCGGCAGCCATGTCCGGAACGCCGATCCAGCGATCGCCCTCGCCCGGCACCCACGGCTTGCGGGTCAGCACCAGCAGCGGCACCCCCACCCGCGCGCAGGCCGCCGCGGCGTTGGCGGAAATCTGGTCGGCGAAGGGATGTGTCGCGTCCACCACCGCGCGGGTGCCGCTCTCCACGAGATGCGTCGCCAGCCCGTCCACCCCGCCGAAGCCGCCGATGCGGGTCGGCAGGGGCGGCAGGACCGGCTGCTTGGTGCGCCCGGCCAGCGACACCGCCGCGTCGATGCGCGGGTGGCCGCTGAGCAGGCGGGCCAGAGCCGTCGCTTCGGTGGTGCCGCCCAGAATCAGCGCCTTCATGCTTGTCCTCCTTGGGGTGCGCCATGAATAGCACGGCAGCAGGGCGTTGGCTGAGCGTCGTCGGCATCGGCGAGGACGGGTGGGACGGTCTGTCGCCCGCCGCCCGCGCGCTGGTGGAAGGCGCGGAGCTGCTGGCCGGCGGCGCCCGCCATCTGGCGCTCGTGCCGGAAACGGGCGGACAGGAGCGCCTACCCTGGCCCTCCCCCCTGTCGGACGCCTACCCCGCCCTGCTGGCGCGGCGCGGCCAACGGGTCTGCGTGCTGGCAAGCGGCGATCCGTCCTGGTACGGCATCGGCGCCACCCTGTCGAAACTCGTTCAGGTTGAGGAACTGTCGATCGTTCCGGCTCCGTCATCCTTCAGCCTCGCCGCCGCCCGTCTGGGCTGGCCGCTGCAGGAGTGCGGCACACTGACGGTGCATGGCCGCCCGCTGGAGCTGGTCATTCCGCATCTGCAACCGGGCGCGCGGCTGCTGGTTCTGTGCTGGGACGGAACGACCCCGGCCAAGCTGGCGGCGCTGCTGACGGCGCGCGGCTTCGGACCGTCGCGCCTGACCGCCCTGGAATCCATGGGCGGACCGCGCGAGCGCTGCATCGTTGCGACGGCGGAAGAGTGGTCGGTGGAGCGCGTGGCCGACCTGAACACGCTGGCGGTGGAGTGCGTCGCCGCCCCCGGCGCCCGTGCCTTGCCCCGCACGCCGGGCCTGCCCGACGACTGGTTCGAGCATGACGGCCAGATCACCAAGCGGGAAATCCGCGCCGTCACCCTGTCCTGGCTGGCGCCGCGCCGCGGCGAGCTGCTGTGGGACATCGGCGCCGGCTCCGGTTCCATCGGCGTCGAATGGATGCTGAGCGACCCGGCGAACCGCGCCATCGCCGTGGAGCACAAGGCCGACCGCGCCGCCCGCATCCCGGCCAACGCCGCCGCCTTCGGCGTGCCGGGGCTGGACTTGGTGCGCGGCAAGGCACCGGAGGCGCTGGACGGGCTGCCGGCGCCGGACGCCGTTTTCATCGGCGGCGGGCTGACCAACGACGGGGTGCTGGACGCCTGCTGGTCGGCGCTGAAGCCCGGCGGGCGGATCGTCGCCAACGCCGTGACGCTGGAAAGCGAGGCCATGCTGATCGCCACCCACAAACGGCTGGGCGGGCAGTTGTCGCAGATCGCCGTCAGCCGCGCCGCGCCCATCGGCGGCTTCACCGGCTGGCGCCCGCTGATGCCGGTCACACTGTGGCTGGCGGAGAAGCCGCTGTGACGGCGGATCGCTTCATCGCGGCGGGCATCGGTTGCCGGGCGGGCTGCCCCGGCGCCGAGATCGCCGGGCTGCTCCGCGCCGCCTTCGCGGAGGCTGCGCTGGACGAGACCGCGCGCCGCGCCGTGCAACTGGCGGCACCGATGCGCAAGCGCAACGAAGCCGGCGTGGCGGAGGCGGCGCACCTGCTCGCCCTGCCGCTGCGGTTCGTTGACGATTCGGCGTTGGCCGCGGTTCAGGACCGGGTGCGGACCCGCTCCGCCCGCGTCGAGGCCGCCGTGGGTGTCGCCTCGGTCGCGGAGGCCGCGGCGCTGGCCGCCGCCGGGCCGGGCTCCACCCTGCTGCTGCCGCGCCGTTCCACCCCGCGCGCCACCTGCGCGCTGGCGATTTCCAGGGAAGTTTCCGCATGACCGTGCATTTCATCGGCGCCGGACCGGGCGCGCCCGACCTGCTGACCCTGCGCGGGCGCGACCTGATCGCGTCCTGCCCGGTCTGCCTCTACGCCGGATCGCTGGTGCCGAAGGAGATCATCGCCCACGCCCCGCCGGGCGCCCGGATCGTCGACACCGCCCCGATGACGCTCGACCAGATCGTCGCCGAGTTCAAGGCGGCGCACGCGGCCGGGCAGGACGTGGCGCGGCTGCATTCCGGCGACCTGTCGGTCTACAGCGCGCTCGGCGAGCAGACACGGGCACTGCGGGAGCTGGGAATCCCCTACGACATCACGCCCGGCGTGCCGGCCTTCGCCGCGGCGTCGGCCGCGCTGGGGCGGGAGCTGACCCTGCCGGAGGTCAGCCAGACGCTGATTTTGACACGGACGGAAGGCCGCGCCTCGGCCATGCCGGCGAACGAAACGCTGGAGGTGCTGGGGCGGTCGGGCGCGACGCTGGCCATCCACCTGTCGATCCACGTCATCGACCGGGTGGTGGAGCGGCTGACCCCGCTCTACGGCGCCGACTGCCCGGCGGCGGTGGTCTACCGTGCGACTTGGCCGGACGAACGCGTGCTGCGCGGCACGCTGGCCGACATCGCCGCCCAAGTGGCGGACTCGCCGATGGAGCGCACCGCCCTGATCCTGGTCGGCCCGGCGCTGGGGGTGGAGGATTTCCGGTGCAGCGCGCTCTACGACGGGTCGCACGTGCGTCGCTACCGGGGGCTGGGGGAGTGAGGAGGCTCTTTTCTCCCTCTCCCCCCCGGGGAGAGGGTCGGGGTGAGGGGGTCCGGCGGTTGCCGTACTCTCCTGTCCCCCGACATCCCCCTCACCCTAACCCTCTCCCCGGGGGGGAGAGGGGATTAAGGTCCCGCCCAGCCGGAACCGCCGACGATGTTGCCCTGGCGGTCGGTGACCAGCACCTCGACCGACACGGGGGCGCCGCCCAGCGTCTCAAGCGCCGTGCGTTGCGCCAGCGCCGCCACGCGGTCGGCCAGCGGCAGGCCGGCCTCCCTGGCGATGCTCAGGACCTGCGCGGCGGTGTTGGCGGAGCGGGCCTCGGCCACGGCCTCCGGAGCGGCGCCCAGTTCGGCCATGCGGTCGGCGAGCCAATCGAGGTCGACGCTGCCGCGTTTGGAATGCAGATCGAGCAGGCCGCGCGCCAGCTTGCCGAACTTGGCGAAGCCGCCGCACAGGGTCAGGCGCGGGATCGGATGGCGGCGCAGGTACTTCAGCGTACCGCCCGCGAAATCGCCCATGTCGAGCAGCGCGTGCTCCGGCAGGCCGTAGAGCGCGGTGACCGCCTTTTCCGAGGTGTCGCCGGTGCAGGCCGCAACGTGGTCCAGCCCCGCCGCCCGCGCCACATCGACGCCGCGCTGGATGGAGGCGATCCAGGCCGCGCAGGAATAGGGCACGACGATCCCCGTCGTTCCCAGGATCGACAGCCCGCCGAGAATGCCAAGCCGCGGATTCATGGTGCGGCGGGCCAGTGCCTCCCCATTTTCCACCGAAACCTCGACGACAATGTCGGGAGCCTCGCCGGCCAGCGCGGCGGCCTCCTCGACCGCTTGGCGGATCATCGCGCGGGGCACCGGGTTGATGGCCGGTTCGCCGACGGGGACCGGCAGGCCGGGGCGGGTCACCGTACCCACCCCCTCCCCCGCGCGGAAGACGACGCCCTGGCCGAGCTGCGCGCGGCTGACGCGGGCGCGGATCAGCGCGCCGTGGGTCACGTCCGGGTCGTCGCCGGCGTCCTTGACCACCCCCGCCGCCGCCCAGCCGTCGCCGCGCTCCGTCCAGGCGAGCGCGAAGGCTGGTGTTTGGCCGCCGGGCAGGGTTACCGTCACCGGATCGGGAAAGTCGCCGGAGAACAGCGCTCCGCAGGCCGCGCGCGTGGCGGCGGTGGCGCAGGTGCCCGTCGTCCAGCCCCGCCGCAACGTTTTCCCGTCGCCGTCCACACCGTTTTCCGTCGCTGAGTGCTCGTCCATGACCGCAGAGCCGTCGCCCGACTCCCTTTCTCTTCCTTTGGAACTGGCCGACTTCCGGCCCGGCAGCGTGTGGCTGGCGGGGGCCGGTCCCGGCGATCCCGGCCTGCTGACCCTGCTGGCCCTGCAAGGTCTAAGGCAAGCCGACGTGATCGTCCATGACGCGCTGGTCGGTGAACGGATCATGGCGCTGGCGGCGCCCTCGGCAAGGCTGGAGTTCGCCGGGAAGCGCGGCGGCAAGCCCTCCGCCCACCAGGACGACATCACCAACCGCCTGATCGAGCTGGCGCGCGAGGGGCACCGCGTGCTGCGGCTGAAGGGCGGCGACCCCTTCGTCTTCGGGCGCGGCGGGGAGGAGGCACAGGCGCTGGCCGAGCGGGGCATCCCCTTCCGCATCATCCCCGGCATCACCGCGGGCATCGCCGGCCCGGCCTACGCCGGCATCCCGGCCACCCACCGCACGGCCAACCAGGCGGTGATCCTGGCGACCGGCCATTCCTGCGCGGGCGGGCCGGACTGGAAGGCGCTGGCCGCGACGGGCGCGCCGCTGATCCTTTACATGGCCTGGAAGGGCCTGCCCGGCATCGCCGCGGCGCTGATGGAGGGCGGGCGGTCCGCCGACACGCCGGTCGGCGTGGTGACCGACGCGACGACCGAGCGGCAGCGCGTGCTGGTCACCTCGCTCGGCACCTGCGTCGCCGATCTGGAGGCGAGCGGGATGGAGCCGCCGGCCATCATCGTGATCGGCGAGGTGGTGCGGCTGCGCCCCGTGCTCGACTGGCTGCCCAAGGAGGGTCCCCATGGCTGAGGCCCCCATATCTGAGGCTGCGCCGCGCGGGCTGATCGTCGGGGCGCCGGCGTCGGGCACCGGCAAGACCACCGTCACGCTGGGGCTGCTGGTCGCCCTGAAGGCGCGCGGTCTGCGCGTCGGCGCGGTGAAGGCGGGACCGGACTACATCGACCCGGCCTTCCATCAGGCGGCGACCGGGCGGCCCAGCCTCAACCTCGACAACTGGGCGATGGGGCCGGACCTGCTGGACTCGCTGGCCCGCCGCGCCGGGGAGGGCACCGACCTGCTGATCTGCGAGGCCCTGATGGGCCTGTTCGACGGGGTGGCCGGCGTCGGGGCGACCGGCACCGGCGCCACGTCGGAACTGGCGGCGCGCACCGGCTGGCCGGTGATCCTGGTGGTCAACGCCAAGGGCCAGTCGCAGTCCGCCGCCGCCCTGGTCAAGGGCTTCGCCACCTACCGCGACGATGTGCGGATCGGCGGGGTGATCCTGAACAACATCGCCAGCCCGCGCCACCTCGCCTTGGCCGGCGGCGCCATCGAGGCGCTGGGCATCCCCGTCCTCGGCTCCCTGCCCCGCACCCCCGACGTGATCCTGCCCGAACGCCATCTCGGCCTGATCCAGGCGGAGGAGACGGCGGACCTTCAAGAGCGTCTGGCGGCGCTCGGCCGCTTCATCGCGGA
This sequence comes from Azospirillum brasilense, assembly GCF_005222205.1. Lineage (NCBI taxonomy): Bacteria > Pseudomonadati > Pseudomonadota > Alphaproteobacteria > Rhodospirillales > Azospirillaceae > Azospirillum > Azospirillum brasilense. The sequence continues at coordinate 941,790 of NZ_CP032346.1, forward strand.
GCATGTCGATCTCGACCGGGTGGCGGCGCTCGCCGCCCCCTCCCGCGCGCCGGAGGGGAGCTTCGCGCCCGCCCTGCCGCCGCTGGGCCAGCGCATCGCCATCGCGCGCGACGCCGCCTTCACCTTCGTCTACCCGCACCTGCTGGAGGGCTGGCGCGCGGCGGGCGCCGAGGTGACGCACTTCTCGCCCCTCGCCGACGAGGCGCCGCCCGACGATGCAGACGCCGTCTATCTGCCCGGCGGCTATCCGGAACTGCACGCCGGACGGCTCGCCGCCGCCGGACGTTTCCGCGCGGGCATGCACCGCTTCGCCGGCCTCGGGCGCCCGGTCTATGGCGAGTGCGGCGGCTACATGGCGCTGGGCGAGTCGCTGGAGGACGCGGCGGGCACCACCCACCCGATGCTCGGGCTTCTCGGGGTTCGGACCTCCTTCGCCAAGCGCAAGCTGCATCTGGGATACCGCCGCGCCGTCCTGCTGGGCGACACGCCGCTGGGCGGGGCGGGCACCGCGCTGCGCGGGCACGAGTTCCACTATGCCTCGATCCTCGACCGCGGGGCCGACGAGCCGCTGGTCACCGCCACGGCGGCGGACGGTTCGGACCTCGGGCCGCTCGGCGGCCGGCGCGGCAGCGTCTTCGCCTCCTTCTTTCATGTGATTGCGGCAGACCGATGAGCGACCACGCCTTCGCACCGGAGGAGCGGGACGCGCTCTACAAGGCGATCTTCTCGCGCCGCGACGTGCGCGGGCAGTTTGCCCCCGACCCGGTGCCGGATGACGTGCTGACCCGCGTGCTGACCGCCGCGCATCACGCGCCGTCGGTCGGCTTCATGCAGCCCTGGAACTTCATCGTCGTCCAGGACCCGGCGGTGAAGGCCCGCGTGCACGCCGACTTCTCCCAGGCCAACGAGGAGGCCGCCGCCCTCTTCACCGGGGAGCGCAAGGCGCTCTACAGCCGCCTGAAGCTGGAAGGCATCCGCGAGGCGCCGGTCAACCTGTGCATCACCTGCGACCGGGAACGCTCCGGCCCGGTGGTGCTGGGGCGGACGCACATCCCGACCATGGACCTCTACTCCTGCGTCTGCGCGGTGCAGAATCTCTGGTTGGCCGCGCGGGCGGAGGGGCTGGGCGTCGGCTGGGTCAGCATCCTGCACGAGGACAAGCTGCGCGAGGCGCTGGGCATCCCGGAGCGGATCGTCCCGGTGGCCTACCTCTGCCTCGGCTACGTTTCCCACTTCCACGAGACCCCGGAACTGGAGAAAGCCGGCTGGCGCAGCCGGCTTCCCCTGGAGGACCTCGTCTTCCGCGACCGCTGGGGCGGGGAAGAGTAGAACCGCGGCCGTCAGGCCCCGAAGCCGCCGTCGATGGTCTGGAACGAGCCGGTGATCATCGCGCCGTACGGGCCGGCGACGAAGGCGGTCAGCTCGGCGACCTCGCTGGCGTGGGCGTGGCGCTTGATCGCCATGAAGCCGTGCATGGCCGCGGCCATCGGACCGTCGGCCGGATTCATGTCGCTGTCGGTCGGCCCCGGCTGGATGGCGTTCACGGTGATCCCGCGGTCCCCGAAGTCGCGCGCCAGTCCGCGCACCATGCCCTGGACCGCCGCCTTGGTGAGCGCGTAGGCGGCGCCGCCCGCGAAGGGCATGCGGTCGCCGTTCACCGACCCGATGACGATGATGCGCCCCGGCCCGGTCATGTGACGCGCCGCCTCGACCGCGGCGTGGTAGGGACCGCGCACGTTGATGTCGATCATGCGGTCAACCTCGTCGGGGTCGAAGGTCAGCGGATCGCCGATCATGGCGACCCCGGCGTTGACCACCAGCACGTCCAGCGCGCCCCGCCCGGCCACCGTGGCGATCACCGCGTCGCGGTCGGCGCTGTCGGTGCGGATCGCCTCGGACCCGGTCTCTGTTGCCAGCGCCGCGGCGGCCTCCGCCGAACCGGCGTAGGTGAAGGCGACCTGCCCGCCGCCCGCCGCGAAACGCTGGACGATGGCCTTGCCGATGCCCCGGCTGCCGCCCAGCACCAGGATGTTCTTGCCCGCGAAGTCGCTCATGATCGGTTCCTTGATTTAATGTAGTGATCGCTATATAAAATCAGCGAGAGGCATCGCGCAAGGATTTTTTATAGTGGTCGCTACAAAAAAATCGGAGCCGCGCGGTCGACGGCGTTCCTTCGACGTGGACGAGGCGGTGGACACGGCGATGCGGCTGTTCCACGCCCGCGGCTACGACGCGGTCGGCGTGGCCGAGCTGGGCGCCGAGCTGGGCATCAAACCACCAAGCTTCTACGCCGCCTTCGGCAGCAAGGCCGGGCTGTTCGAGCGGACCCTGCGGCGCTACGCGGCGGGCGAGGCCAACGTCTTCGCGCGGGCGCTGGCGGAGGGCGGCGACGTGGCGACGGTGATCGGGCGGACGCTGGCGCTCGCCGCCGAGCTGTATCCCGGCCAGGGTGGAACGGCGGGATGCCTCGTGCTCGACGGCGCGCGCAACAGCGCCGACCCGGAGGCGCAGGCCCTGGCCGAGGCGGCCAAGCGGGAAGGCCGCGCCGCGGTCCGCGACTTCATCGCCAGCGAAGCGCCCGACCGCGCCGACGCGCTGGCCGATCTGGTGGTGGTCGCGATGATGGGAATGTCGGCGGCGGCCCGCGACGGCGCGGACCGGGAAAGGCTGGAGCGGGTGGCCGCCATGATGGACCGCGCCTTCCGCCGGGAGCTGTCGGGCGCCTGACGGGTCCCCCCTGCGGAGGATGGTACAGGATTTCCGTCACGTCTTGGTCCTTACGGCTGACCGGCGGGCGGTGCAGGATCAGCGGCAGCCGGGAACCTCCCGCCTCCCCTCTTGAGGACCAACCGCCATGTCCCCGCGTCTCGACTACCACGCCACCACCCCCGCCGGCATGAAGGCGCTCGCCGGCGCGCACGGTTACGTCAGCCAATGCGGGCTGCCGGTCACGCTGATCGATCTCGTGTATCTGCGGGTCTCGCAGATCAACGGTTGCGCCTATTGCATCGACCTGCACAGCCGCGATCTTCTGAAGAACGGCGTCACCATCGACAAGCTGGTGCTGGTTCCGGTCTGGCATGAGGCCGAAACGCTGTTCACCGACCGCGAGCGCGCCGCGCTGCGCTGGGCGGAGACGGTGACGCGGGTGGCCGAGACCGCCGTCCCGGACGCGGAGTTCCAGGCGGTGTCGGCCCTGTTCTCCGAGAAGGAGGTGGCCGACCTGACGATCGCCATCGGCCTGATGAACCTCTACAACCGCCTCGCCATCAGCTTCCGCACGGTTCCCGCCGCCGCCCGCTGAGCCCAGACCGCTGAGCCCAGACCACTGAGCGAAGGCCGCTGAGCGAAGGCCGCCGAGCGAAGGCCGCCGGCTCAGCCATGCCCTTTCACCAAGGCGATCAATCGGCGGCAGTCGTCGGACAGGCGCCGTTCCTGCAAATTGGTGATGCCCAGCAGTAGCCCCCGGGGGCGAGCGGCCTCCGGGCCATCGGCGTACCAGGGCGACAGCGGCACCGGAGCGAGACCATCCGACCGCGCCGCCGCGGCGATGCCGACATCGGGGCTGCCGGGTGGCAGGAGAAGCCGGACCGACAGGCTTCCCGACGCCTCCACCGCCATCGGCGTCTCCGCTCCCGCAGCGTCGCGCAGCGCCGCCAGAAGCGCCTGCTGGCGGGCGGCGTAGAGCCGCTTCATCCGGCGCAGATGCCGGAAATAATGCCCGCTCGCCATGAAGTCGCCGACCGCCCGCTGCATTCCTGCCGCCGGAGCCGGGGACAGGCAGGCGGCAACCTCGCCGAAGAGCCCGGCCAGCCCCGGCGGCACCATCAGGAAACCGAGCCGCAGCGCCGGGCTGATCGTCTTGCTGAAGGTGCCGGCGTGCAGCACCCGCCCATCCCGGTCGAGGGAGGCCAGCGCCGGGGCGGCCCGGCCCTTCAGTTGCAGTTCGCTGAGATAGTCGTCCTCGACGATCCATGCCCCGGTCCGCGACGCCCATTCCAGCAGGGCGAGGCGGCGCGGCAACGTCATCGTCACGCCAAGCGGCGCCTGCTGGCCGGGCGTCACCACGGCCAAACCCGCCGCCGGCGCGCGGGCGATTCCGGCATCCACGTCGATCCCGCTGCCGTCCACCGGCACCGGCACCACGGTCATGCCGGCGAGGTGAAGGGCGCGCCGGGTCAGGGGAAAGCCGGGATCCTCCATCCAGGCGCTGGCGCCGTCCAGCCGCAAGGCCCGGACCACCAGGCCGAGCGCGCCGGAATAGCCCGCCGTGATGAAAATCTGCTCCGGCCCGCAACGGATGCCGCGGGCGATGGCCAGCACGGCTGCGATCTCGCGCCGCAGATCCGGGTGGCCGCGAGGATCGGGATATCCCACCGGGGCCGCCGCCGCGGCCCGCGCCGCCCGCCCGACGATCCGGGACCACAGCGTAAAGGGAAAGGCGTCCTGCGCCGGCACGCCCATCTGGAAGGGCAGCGGCGGCCGCTCGACATGGGAAAACAGCTCCGGGAAGGACGGGACCTGGACCGGCTTATCGGGGGACGGCCCCGCCACGGCCCCTTCGACCACCCGCGTCCCCGCAGCACCCAAGCCGACCGCAAGCTGTTCGTCGATCAGCCGCTCATAGGCGTCGCGCACCGTCCCGCGGGACACCCCGAGTTGCGCGGCCAAGTCCCGCCAGGACGGCAATCGCGCCCCTCCAGGCAACCGGCCATCGCGGATGGCATCGCGCAAAGCGACGTGGATCTGTGCGGACAGCGGAACCTTTGCGGTTCGGCTGAGGGCGATATCCAGTGTTTCCGGCGGCGGCAAAGCGGGCATCGGCCGAAGGATAACGCAACGGTGCCCTTCCGCAATCCACGTCACGATTTCCCGACGTCACGCCGGTGCCACCGGACTCCGGCGCGCTGGGGACGAAAAAAAAGGCCGGAGCAACCGCTCCGGCCTTGAGTCTAGGGAGGAAACGCCCCGAGAATGGGCTGGCGGAGAATAGGGGCACCCCTTTCGAAGTGGTATTACCAATGCGGAATGGGTGCGGTGCAGCATCCGCATAGGCCGAGAATTCCCTGTGAATTGTAAGGCCTTTTGGCATTTCCGCCGTCTCCCGAGGCCGGAAGCGGTGCGGGCGCGGAACGGGGCGATTTGTCATCCTCGGTACAGCTTCACCACCGACGCGCGAACGCGCATAATCCGGCGCGGAACTGGGGGTGCGGCCCGCAGCGGCGACGGCCGCGCGGGCGCTGGATGGGGAACGACGGCATGGGATTCGGCAGGGGCGTCTGGCTGCGCCCGGTGGTCGCGCTGGTTCTCGGGCTTCTGGCCGGCGGGATTGCGGCCTGCGGGACCGCGTGGGCGGACCCCGCCCGCTTCACCATCCTCTACGCCCACAGCACGACCGAGCTGGAGGACGTGCAGGGACGCGGCGGCATCGCCCGGCTCGCCACGCTGGTCCGGCAGGAACGTGCGGCGGGCGGCACCGTGCTGGTCCTGCACGGCGGGCAGGCGCTCGCCCCCTCCGTCCTGTCCTTCTACGACCAGGGGGCGCACGTCATCGACCTGCTGAACGGGGTCGGCATCGACGCCATGGCGGCGCTGAACCGGGAATTCCACCACGGCGACGACGTGCTGATGACCCGTGCCTTCGAGGCGAACTTCCCCATCGTCGTCTCCAACGCGGTGGACCGCCAGACCGGCAAGCCGCTGGACGGGCTGGAAGACCGGGTGATGCTCAACGCCGGTCCGCTGCGCGTCGGCGTTCTGGCCGCGGCGCCGGCGCGGACGGGGGAGATCACCCGCTCGCCGCGCACCGACTTCCAGCCGCCGGGTCCGGTCCTGGAACGCAAGGCGAAGGAGCTGCGCAACGCCGGGGCCGATATGGTGGTGGCGCTGACCGGCGATTCCGGCGGCACCCACCGCGACGTGATCGCCTCCGGCGCCGCCGACATCGTGCTCTACCAGGACCGCGGACGCGTGGTCGCCGTGGAATACGACGGCAAGACCCTGAACGCGACGGTCGAGCCGCAGGCCGCCTGGGTGCTGGCCCTGGACATCACCGCCGAGAGGGTGACCAAGGGCGGCGCCACGCGCACGGTGTGGAGCACGGGCGTGCGCGCCATCGACACCGCCACCGTTGATCCCGCCCCCGCCCTCGACGCGCAGGCCAAGGCCTACCGCGCGCGGCTGGACAGCATGCTGGGCATGCAGGTGGGCCGTCTGGACTCCCCCATCGACACGCGGCGCGAGGCGGTGCGCGCCAGCGAGAACGCCTTCGCCAACACCGTTGCCGATTCGCTGCGCGAGGCGATGGAGGCCGACGTGGCGCTGATCAACGGCGGCTCCTTCCGCGGCGACCGCGCCTACCCGGCGGGCACGGTGTGGACGCGCCGGGACATCCAGACCGAATTCCCCTTCCACGACACCGCCGTGCTGATCGAGGTCACCGGTCAGCAGCTGCGCGACGCGCTGGAGTTCGGCTTCTCCGGAATCGAGCAGCTGCAGGGACGTTTCCCCCACCTGTCCAACGCCCGCGTCGCCGTCGACGCGTCGCGCCCGCCGGGGCAGCGGGTGGTGGCGCTGACGGTGGGCGGCAAGCCGGTGGAGCCGGCGGCCCGCTTCCGGCTGGCCACCGGCAGCTACCTCGCCAATGGCGGGGACGGTTATGCGATGCTGTCCACCGCCCCGCGGCTGGTCGACGACCGGGACGCCGATTTCGTGTCGACGATCCTCGCCGGACGGATCGCACGCACCGGCGGTGTCGCGCCGCAGCTCGACGGCCGCCTGACGGTCCGGCGGTAGCCGCGGAATGGACGCGACCGTCACGCCCCCCTCCACCGACCGCAGCGACGCTGCCACGCCCCTGCCCCGGCGGCGACGGGCGCGCGCCGGCATCGTGCTGCGCATCTCCATCGGCCTGACCATCATGACCATGCTGGTCCTTCTGGTCGGCGTCGTGTCGCTGTCCTCCTTCCAGCTGTTCCGGGGGGAGGTGTCGGTCCTCTCCACCACCACCCTGCCGAAGGTCATCACCAGCGCCGAACTGCGCGGCTCGCTCCAGAAACTGGTCGCCCGCCTGCCCGTCCTGGCCGGGTCGGCCACCACCCCGCAGCGCCGGTCCATCTACGACGAGCTCATCAGCGAGCTGGAGTTCCTGAGCAAGCTGGTCGAGCGCATGCGGGATCTCCACCAGCAAGGGGAGCCGGCGGGCGACGGCGACGAGCTGCGGCTTCTGGAACAGGCCCAATCCACGCTGCTGATCCTGGCGGCGACGGTGGCCGACCTGAACGCGGAGGTCGACCGGCAGATCGAGGCCGGCGCCCGTCAGGCGGAGGCGATCCGCGCGCTGGCCCAGCTCGCCGACGCGCTGGAGCGGCTGCCGGGGGCGGAGCCCGGAACCGGCGCGGCCGCGGCGGCGCCCGGCGGCGGTGGGATGCTGGGCGCCTGGGCGGTGCGGGCGGGTGCGTTGATGGCGCGGGCCGCCGGGGCGATGCAGACCGACCATCTGAACCGCCTGCGGGTGGAGCGGCGCAACGCGGAGCACACGCTGGCCGAGCTGGGCCGGCTGGCCGCCGCCACGCCCGAGCCGGAGGGGGCCGCGATGGAGCGCATCCGCGCCGACCTCGCCACGATCCTGGTGGCGCCGGGCGGGCTGTTCGACAGCTCCGCCGAGCGGCTGCAGGCGCGCAACCGCGCCCAGGCGCTGTCCGGCCAGTCGCGCGTCCTGGTGGAGACGGTGGACCGCTTCACCCTGGCCCTGTTCGACGCCATCCACGACCAGTCCACCGACCGCACCGGCGATCTGGCGGCGATGATCCAGGAGCGCTCGCGCATGGTGATGGTGCTGGGCGGCGCCTCCATCCTGCTGGCCATCCTGGTCCATCTCTTCTTCCGGCGCTTCCTCACCTCGCGGCTGGTCGCGCTGAACGGCGCGGTTCTGGCCCGCCTGTCGGGGAGCGACGCGACGGTGCCGGTGGAGGGCAACGACGAGATCACCGACATCGCCGCCTCCGTCCGCTACTTCATCGACGAGATCGACCGGCGCCAGATGGATCTGGCCGACAACGAGCGACGCTTCCGCGACCTGGTCGAGGGCTCCATCCAGGGCATCATCATCCACCGCGATTTCCGCCCGCTCTACGCTAACGACGCCTTCCTGCAGATTCTTGGCAGCAGCCTGGACCGCGCGCTGCGGGTGCGCTCGGTGCTCGACTTCATCGCGGAGGACAGCCGTCCGCTGGTCGAGGACAACTACCGCCACATCGTCGCCACCGGCCTGCCCAGCGAGCGGCGGCGCCTGCGCGCCCGCCGGCTGGACGGGTCGGAGCGCTGGATCGAGCTGACCAGCCGCCGCATCGACTGGAAGGGGGAGACCGCCGTCCAGTCCATTGTCGTGGACGTGACCCGCGAAGTCGAGGCTGAGGCGGCGCTGCGCCGGTCCCGCGACGCGGCGGAGCAGGCGCTGCGCGAGCTGAAGGAGACCCAGGCCAGCCTGATCCAGGCGGAGAAGATGGCCTCGCTCGGCCAGCTCGTCGCCGGGGTCGCGCACGAGGTCAACACGCCCATCGGCATCACCATCACCGGCGCCTCGCAGCTCGCCGTGCAGTTCGAGGAGCTGACCCGCCAGATCGCCGCCGGGGCCATCAAGAAGTCGGAGTTCCAGCGCTTCCTGGCCGACGGCGGGGAGATGGCCCGGCTGATCCTGTCCAACAGCATGCGCGCCGCCGATCTGGTGCAGAGCTTCAAGATGGTCGCGGTGGACCAGTCGAGCGACGAGCGCCGCCGGTTCGAGCTGAAGACCTACATCGGCGAACTGCTGCGCAGCCTGCGCCCGACCTACAAGGACGTGGCCGGCCTGGACATCGGCGTGGACAGCCCCGACGATCTGGAGCTGGACGGCTATCCCGGCGCGCTGTCGCAGATCCTGACAAACCTCGTCCTCAACGCGCTGACCCACGCCTTCACGCCGCACCATCGGGGCCGGCTGACCATCGCCGCCCGCCTGCTGCCGCAGGATCAGGTGGAACTGACGGTGGCCGACAACGGGCTGGGCATCCCGTCGGACATCCTGCCGAAGATCTTCGATCCCTTCTTCACCACCCGCCGCGGCAGCGGGGGCAGCGGGCTGGGGCTGCACATCGTCTACAACCTCGTCACCGGCACGCTGCGTGGCACCATCACCGTGCAGAGCATCCCCGGCGAAGGCACCCGCTTCACCCTGCGATTCCCGCGCGTCACGCCGACGGCGGGGGCAAGCGTAGGGAAGGCGGAACTGGTGTGATCAGGCGGCGCTCTGGAAAGGGGAGGTCAACGCACCTCGCCCTCGAACCAGTGGCGGCCCTTGCGGTCCTCCACCTCGATCACCCAGACATCAGGGTCGTAGCGGGTCTGGCGGGCGATGTAGGCGTCGGCGGTGGCCTCGTCCACCGGCTCGGCGCCGGTGCCGCGCGACCAGCGCAGCCGCTCCTCATCGCGCACCTGGACCAGCACGCTGAAGGTCCGGTCCAGCCGGTTCAGCTTCAGGATGACCGTGCCGCGGCTGGGGTCCCCCTTGCGCAGAACCATCATGGTGACGCCCTCGGCATCGGCGGCGCGGATATGCGCCATCACCCAGAGGTGAGTCGGCAGACGGTCGTCCATGGAAATCCTCGCTCCGGGAAGGGTCGGGGGCTCGCCTTCGGCAAAGTCCCGGTGTAGACAACGGGCATGGCGACACTCCTGGACGTTCTCGACGCCGCCGTCAACCACCACATGGCCGGGCGCCTCGCCGAGGCGGCGCAGGATTATCGCGTCGTGCTGGCGGTGGAGCCGGCGCAGCCCGACGCCCTTCATCTGCTTGGCGTGGCAGAGGCCCAGCGCGGCGCCCATGGTGGGGCGGCGGCGCTGATCTCCCGCTCCTTGCGGCTTCGCCCCGACGCGGCGTCGCCCTGGGCCAACCTCGGCGGCGCCCTGCGCGCGCTCGGCGCGGCGGAGCGGGCCGACACCGCGCTGGCCCGCGCCCTGGCCCTCGATCCGGCCCTGGCCGATGCCCTGACGAATTTGGGTTCGGTGCGCCACGCGCTGGCCGACCAATCCGCCGCGCTGGTGTGGCTGGAACGCGCGGAGCGGCTGCGGCCCGGCCATCCGGACACCGCGCTCAACCGCGGCGTCGTGCTGCGCGACGCGCGACGCTTCGCGGAGTCCGACGCCTGCCTGGACGCACTGCTGGCCGCGCGGCCTGACCACGCCGAGGCGCATCTGGCGCGCGCCGTCGGCCGGCTGGTCCGAGGCGACCTGCGCGCCGGATGGGACGAGTTCGAGTGGCGCCCGCGCCGCCTGCCCGCCCCGCCCTGGGCCGGGGAGCCGCTGGACGGCCGGCGCATCCTGCTGCACGCCGAGCAGGGATTCGGCGACACCATCCAGTTCGCCCGCTACGCCCCGCTGGTGGCGCGCGCCGGGGGGCGGGTGATCCTGGACGTGCACCCGCTGCAATTCCGTCTGCTGCGCTCGCTGGGACCGGAGATCGAGGTGCTGGTGCGCGGCCCCGCCCCGGCGCCGCACGACCTCCACTGCCCGCTGATGAGCCTGCCGCGCGCCTTCGGCACCGACTTGGCAAGCGTCCCCGCCCCTCCCGCCTACCTCGCCGCCGAGGCGGACGAGGTGGCGCGCTGGGGACGCAGGATCGCCGAAGTTGATGCGGGGACGGGGTCCGGACCACGCGTCGGCCTCGTCTGGGCGGGCAACCCCAATCACCGCAACGACCGCAACCGCTCCATCCCCGTCGAGCGGCTGGCCCCGCTGCTCGACACGCCGGGGCCCCGTCTGTTCAGCCTGCAGACCGGCGACGCCAAGGCGGCCCGGCCCGACGCCCTGCCCGACCTGACCGCGGGCATCCGCGACTTCGCCGACAGCGCGGCCATCCTGGCGAACCTGGACCTCGTCATCGCGGTCGACACGGCGACCATCCATCTGGCGGGCGCGCTCGGCGTGCCGGCGTGGCTGCTGCTGCCCTACGCGCCGGATTGGCGCTGGCTGCTCGACCGTACGGACAGCCCCTGGTACCCGTCGCTGCGCCTGTTCCGCCAGCCCCGCCCCGGCGACTGGGGCAGTGTCCTGCACGCCGTCGCCACGGAGCTTGAACGGTTCGCCGCCGCTCAGTTGGCGCCGCAGAAGCAGTCGTAGGGATCGCTCCCGCTCCAGGCCGGGCGGGTGGATGAGAAAGAGCTTGCGACAGGCGGCGCCGGCATCTCCGCCGCCAGCAGAGTGGCGTTGAAGGCGGCCACATCGAAGGGCTGCGGGTCCGGACGATCGAAGCGGAGCGGCGCGTTGCCGAGCGCGTGCCCCAGCAGGGCGGCCCCCAGCAAGGGTATCAGAAGTTGCTCCACACGGTCCAAGCCGCCCTCCCCCGGCGGCCCCACCGCCGGCCTGTTTCCCGTTTTCCTTTCCCCTTCTACCGCAGCCCCCACCCGGCCACGCCCTGTCCTTAGGTCATACCGATCGGATGGGCCGATGGGAGGGGAGCTTTCTTCCCTCCCCCGCACAGGCTGCTAGGCCAATTTTTCCCAGCGCGCGGCAAAAAGGGGGCCGGCGCGGTCGCCTCGGAGGCTTATTCATACAAATCAGCGCGTTAGGGAAGACCCCGAAGTTGGCATCGTCCTTGCTTACCCGAATGGCAACGATTTATGCCCTTTCCGCGTGGAGATCCCTGGCCATGAGCATCTTCGGTTCGATGACCACCGCCGTCCTCGGCCTGAGCGCGCAGTCGAAGGCCCTCGGTCACATCTCTGACAACATCGCCAACGCCTCGACGGTCGGCTACAAGCGGGTCAACACGGCGTTCGAGACGCTGGTGCTGCAATCCAACGAGCGGTTGCACGCGCCGGGCGGCGTGACGGCGGCGCCGGTCTTCATGAACAACATCCAGGGCAACCTGACCCAGGTGCAGAGCCCGACCAACGCCGCCATCCAGGGCCAGGGCTTCTTCAGCGTGTCCAAGCTCAGCCGCGGCCTGACCGGCCCCGGCCAGCAGGGCGAGACGGTGCAGACCCAGACCGGCACGCTGAACGCCGACAACGTCTATTACACCCGCGTCGGCGACTTCGAGCTGGACAAGAACCGCTATCTGGTGAACAGCGCCGGCTTCGCGCTGAACGGCTGGATCGTCGACGACGTGACCGGCCAGTTGAAGAAGGACGTGGTGCAGCCGCTCCAGGTCAACACCCTGACCGACAAGCCGCAGTCGACCAACAGCATCACGCTGGGCGCCAACCTGCCGGCCACCCCGACGCCGGGCGTGCCGATCCCGTCCTCCAGCATCCAGGTCTACGACACCCAGGGCAACGCCCGGACCATCCAGTTCAACTGGCGCCAGGACGCCGCCAACGCGTGGCGCCTGGGCATCGAGGCGCCGGGAAGCTCGACGCAGCCGGTCGCCGGCTCCTTCACCGGCGGCGCCGCCTCCATGGCGGCGGGCAGCCAAGTGTCCGGCGTGACCCCGGTGGCCCAGGTCAGCCAAGTGCTGGTCAACGGCACGACGTCCGTCCCGTCCTCGTCGGTCACGATCAGCGGGCGCACCAACTACTATCCGGACGGCACGTCGCAGGACAACATCCGGATCGGTGACACCTACACACTGAACATCAACGGCAGCGCTCCTATCACGGTCGCGGTGACCGCCGCGAACATCGCGAACTTCTCGAGCTTCACGGACGTTGCGAACGCGCTGGCCAGCGCCGTCAACGCGATGGTGCCGGCTCCCTATACCGCCGAGATCGACGGCAGCGATCCACGCAAGATCCTGGTGAAGAAGCTGGACGGTTCTCCGGTCGAGATCAGCGGCAGCTTCTCCAACGCGGCGCCGCAGCTCAGCACGGTGAGCGGTCCCTCGACCAACCTGACCGGCTCGGTCAGTGGCGACCAGCGCAGCACCTTCACCTTCTCCACCGCCGCCATCGATGTGGGCGACGAGTTCCGCATCACCGTGGCGGGCAAGGAGTTCAAGACGCGCGTCACCTCGGCCAACATCGGCACGCTGGGCGACATCAACGGCGTGGTCGCCGATCTGGCAAGCCAGATCAACGGCGCCGTACCGCCGTTGGGCATCAACGCCCTGATCGGCACAGCCACCGTACCCGCGGGGTCCGCCAACCAGCTCGTGCTGGACGGCACGCTCGCGACGCAGACCTTCACGGCCACTTACGGCGTGACCAACGCCGACAGCCGAAAGAACAACATCACAGCCTCTACCCCGGTGGACTACACGGCGGCCACGGTGACGCCCATCCAGGTCCCTAATCCACCCGCACCCGCACCCGCCACGGTTGAAATTACGCAGATTTCCTTCCCAACGGCGGCAAGCCTGAAGGTGCCGGACCAATACATCGTCAACGTGCTGGGCACCGAGTTCAAGACGACAGTCTCCTACTCGAACATCAACACGCTGAACGACATGAAAGGCGTCGTCAACGACCTGATGACGCAGATCAACAACGCCGGCCTTGCGGTGGGCGCCACGGTCAACGCCGCAGGTGACCTGGTGCTGACCGGCACGACGGCCGGCACAGCGCTGGGCGTCAGCGGCAATAAGCTGGACATCACCGGCACCGACAACGTGCGGGTGGGCGACAGTTACACCGTTCGGGTGGACGGCGTGCCCTACGCGGTCTCGGTCACCGCCGACAACATCCTGACCATGGGAACCTACGGCGGCATCGCCAACGCGCTGGCGGCCCAGATCAACTCGGCCCGGCCGCAGGCGCCGGTCATCGCGTCGGTGGTGAACTCGCAGCTCCAGGTCACCGCCCGCAACCCCGGCACGCCCTTCAAGATCGATCAGGAATACAGCTCGGGCTCGGCCTCCAACAACCAAGTGAACGGCCCGACGATCAGTGCGCCGACGGACTCCCGCGGCCAGCGCCAGGAATTCTCCTACCCGCAGACGCAGATCGACATCGGCGACGTCTATTCGGTTTCGGTCGACGGAACGCCCATTTCGGTGAAGGTGGACAAGTCCAACTACGGCAACCTCCAGGACATCAACGGTGTCCTGCAGGAACTGGCCAACCGCGTCAACGCCGCCAACCTGAACGTCGTCGCCACCTCGACCGGCGGCCGGCTGACCCTCACCCACAACACCTCGACGACCGGCAAATTTGAGGCGAAGGCCAGCATCCAGAACGCCACCGGCAGTTCCGGCACGCTGACCGCCTCCACCACCACCTCCAACGTGGCGGGGGTGCGGCAGTCGGAATCGGTGACGCTGACCGGCACGCCGGGCGACAAGGACGCCGAGTATACGGTCATCGTCAATGGTTCGCCCATCACCTACAAGACGACCGGAGAGGAGACCTCGATGGAGACCATCGCGGCCAGCCTCGCCAATCTGGTGAACAAGAACACCTCCCTGCCGGTGACGGCCAGCGCCGAGGGCAGCGTGCTGAAGCTCGTCGCCAAGTCGGCGAGCGGCACCGCCGGCGATCAGTTCATTCTGGAAACCGCCGCCCAGGCCGGCACCACCCCGGCGCACGTCCTGCTGAACTTCGGCACCGATCCCGGCAACGTCGGCACCATCACCAGCGTCAGCACGGCCAAGGTCGGCACCGGCACGGCGGTGACCTCCGCCAACCAGGGGCTGGGGGCGGACGCCAACGTGACCTTCACGGTGGATTACGGCTTCGGCCCGCAGCAGATCACGCTGAACCTCGGCCAGATCGGCAAGTCGGGCGGCGTCACCCAGTTCGCCGGCAGCGAGATCAACGTGCGCGAGCTGGTGCAGGACGGCGCCTCGCGCGGCCAGTACAAGGAGGTGGTCTACGGCGACAACGGCGACGTGATCGTGAACTACGACAACGGCCGCAGCCGCGTCATCGGGCGCATCCCGGTGGTCACCTTCAACAACCCCAACGCCCTGCAGCGCGAGGCGGGCGGCGTCTACATCGAGACGGACGACGGCGGCCGGCCGAACTTCAACGACCCCGACACCAACGGGGCCGGTGCGGTGGTCGCGAACAGCGTGGAGTCCTCCAACGTGGACATCGCGGACGAGTTCACCAAGCTGATCGTCACCCAGCGCACCTATTCCGCCAACACGAAGATCGTCACGACCTCCGACGAGATGCTCCAGGAAGTCCTCGGGCTGAAGCGCTAAGCGCGGTCCTGAATCAACGGGCGGCCGCGTGATCCGCGGCCCGCCCGGTCAACAGCAGACCGCTTTCCCCGTAGACGAAAGGTCCAACGGCCATGTCCCTCTTTGGCGCCCTCGGCAGCGCGACGGCCGGCCTCCGTGCGGTCCAGGCCCAGGTGAAGCTGGTCTCGGACAACGTCGCCCGCGCCGACGACCCCACCCGCACCCGTCACACCGTGACGAACGTGCTGGATTCCAACGGGTTCGTCCTCACCTCCCAGTACCGCCGCGAGGTCGATTCCGCCCTGCTCAGCCAGGTGCAGGACCTGACCGCGCGCGAGGGCTTCTCGGCCGCCAAATCGTCCTACATGCAGAAGCTGGGCGACCTGCTGCGCACGACCAGCGGCAAGCCGCAATTGAACGAATACGCCGAGGCCTTCCAGACCGCCTGGAAGGCGGTGGAGACCTCCCCGGAAAGCGAGGTCGCGCAGTACCAGCTCATCCAGGCCGCCGACACCTTCGCGCGCGAGATCAATCGCGTGTCCCAGGGCGTGGAGGACATGGACCGCGAGATCCAGGGCGACCTCAGCCAGTCGGTCGGCGAGGTCAACCGGCTGCTGAAGGAAATCAACAGCATCAACAACAACATCGTGTCGCTGCAGGGCTACGGCTCGGCCGGCAACGAGGTGGCCGACAAGCGCGACGGGCTGATCCGCGAGCTGAGCACCTATGTCGGCGTGCGCACGATGACCCGTCCGGACGGCCGCGTCGCCGTCTTCACCCCCACGGGGCTGGCGCTGGTCGACAGCCAGGCGGCAAATCTTTCCTACGAGGGCGGCAATATCAACCTGACGGTGGGCAATCAAGTCACCAACGTCAACCAGCACCTGAAGGAAGGCAAGGTCGCCGCGCTGATGAACCTGCGCGCCGACGGCTCGACCTCCACCCCGCCGCAGCCGGCCAGCGCCGACCCGACCACCGAGGTGATTCGCAAGCTGCGCTCGCAGCTCGACGCCTACGCGCAGATGTTCACCGGCTCCACCAAGCCCGGCGAGCCCACCAGCTTCCGCGACGCCTACGACCAGGCGAAGACGGTGCCGGGCGAGGAAGGCACGCAGTTCTTCATGGGCAACGACCGCTTCACCATCCACGTGAACGAAAACCTGCTGAACAACACGAAAAAGCTGAAGAGCGCGGCCGTCAAGGACGTGGTGACGGCGCTCAGCGCGACGGGCCGCAGCTTCCAGGCCGACGGGCTGAAGCTGGAGGGCGCGTCCTTCAGCTCCATCACCAGCAACATCACCGGCGGCTGGATGTCCGCGGCCAAGACCGCGCTGGACAAGAGTTCGATGGACAAGGACTCCCGCCAGATCCTGGAGGAGCGCTACCACGCGACGACCGGCGTCAACATCGACGAGGAAATCGCGAATCTGCAGCAGCTCCAGACCTCATACGCCGCGTCGGCACGGGTCATGCAAGTGGCCAACACGATGTTTGACGCGCTGGAGGCGATCGTCCGATGAGCTCCGTCACTCAAGTCAGCAGCTACGCCAAGTATCTTGGCCTGGTTCGCAACCTGACCAACGGCCAGAACAAGGTGGACACGCTCTCCGAGCAGTTGACCACCGGCAAGAAGTCCACCGACCTGAACGCCTACGGGGCCGAGACGCAGAAGCTGCTCGCCCTGCGCGCCGAACTGACCCAGCGCGAATCCTATATCCAGAACATCAACACCGCGTCGCCGCGCGTCAAGGCGACCGACACGGTGCTGAACAGCCTGGAGAAGCTGGCCACGGACTGGCAGAGCAGCAACCTGATGCCGTTCGAGCCGGGACCGGCCAGCGTCACCTCCCCCTTCAACAGCAATCCCGATGCGCTGAAGCTGACGGTCAACAGCGACAAGTCGACCTTCACCCAGAACGCCCGCTACACCGTGACCTCCATCCCCTCGAAGGATGGCGTCAACGGGTCGTTCGACGTGACGGTGACCGACGGGCTGGGCGGCAAGACCACCCGCACCATCAATCTGAAGACCGTGCCCCCCAGCGACGGCGGCGGCTACAACTTCAAGATCGATGGCGGCCCCGGCGAGGGCGCGGTGCTGAACCTCAGCTTCGACCAGCTCACCGCGGCGTCGAGCAGCACCTTCAACGTGAGCTGGCCGCAGGCCAACGACATGCGCGACCGGGTCGAGGGCGCGCTGCGCGACATCCAGCAGCTTCTGAACGAGCAGTTCGGCGACCGCTACCTGTTCGCCGGCTCGCGCTACGGCACCGAGCCGGTCGGCGACCTGCTGGCCCAGCCGCAATCCACCCGCGTGACGCTGAACGGGTCGATGGTCAACGCCGACGATTACTTCGAGGTGTCGATCGACGGCAAGCCCTTCGGCTATCAGGTCCAGCCGGGCGATCCGAAGACCGTCACCTTCGTCGCCAACACGCTCAACAGCCTGATCCAGTCGGCCAACCCGAAGCTGCCGATCATCGCCTCCGCCGCCAACGGCGTCATCTCGCTGATCAGCGAGGACCCGAGCCAGAAGTTCGACGTGCAGGCGCGCGTCCAGAACTCGATGAGCATCGACAACTCGATGACGGCGCCGACCACCACCCAGGCGGCCACCCTGCCGGCGCCCGCCGGCACCGGGCTGAAGCAGATCGACAGCTTCGCGCTGACCGGCGACGGCGTGGACATCGGCGACACCTACGAAATCAACGTCGTGGTCGGCGACCCGGACGACCCCTTCAACCGGAAATACTATTCCGAACATCCGGACGAGCCGGAGGACCTGCCGCCCTACCAGCAATACACGGTCCGCTACACCGTCACGGAGAAGGACTACAACAACGGCGTCACCGACGTGTCGAAGGTGGCCGACATGCTGCGCGCCGAGTTCTCCAAGACCAGCCCGGTGCCGCCGGTGACCATCGACCCCGCCGGCAACGGATCGACCATCCAGTTGACCAGCAACAGCACGATGGACCCCAACCATCCGTCGCGCGTGCAGCAGTTCACCACCTCGGTGCGGGCGGTCAACGGCCAGATCGACAACACCATCTCGGTCGCCACCCTGCCGTCGCAGGCCGACGCCCTGACCGACCTGCCCTATGTGGACCCGCCGGACCTGCCCTTCTACGATTCGGAATACATGTCGAACCGGAAGAACAGCAAGGCGTGGGACAAGGCCGCGGTCACCATCGACGACGGCCAGAATCTGACCTACGGCGTCACGAGCGACGACCGCGCCTTCCAGAAGCTGGTCGCCGCCTTCCGCATGGCCCACGTCGCCGCGTCCAACCCCGGCAAGTACGAAGAGTACATCACCAAGTCGCGGGAGCTGATGGCCCAGGCGAAGGACGAGGTGCGCTCGGTCCATTCCAAGGTGGCGTCCGACCTCGCGACGCTGGAGGAGAAGAAGACCGCCCACACCACCGCGTCGGCCACGGTGGTCGAGCGCATCGCCGGCATCGAAGGCATCGACGAGACCGAGGTGGCGGCCCGCCTGCGCACCTCCATGAACGCGCTGGAGGCCGCCTACACGGTCGCCGGCCAGCGCCAGAAGCTGTCGCTGCTGAACTACATCGCCTGAGAGCGCAACGGCCCCCTCCCCTGCGAAGCCGGGGAGGGAACGGCCGCCAAATAAAAAACCGGCGCCCCGAAGGGCGCCGGTTTTTGCGTTTGCCTGCGGGCGGATCTCAGATCGAGATCCGCAGCGACTGGCGCGGCGGCTGGCTGTCCGGCGCGGAAACCTGCGGGGCCATCGCCGGAGCGGGCACCGCGGGCCGCGCCGCCGCCTGCGGAGCCGGAGCGGGCTGGCCCTGGGCGACCGTGTCGGGGCGGGCGGTCAGGCCGCTGGCCACCGACCGGTTGATGCTGATGAGGGTGTCCAGCTTCGACACGTCGAGATCGATCAGACGAGCCATCGTCTCACGGTCGACCAGCAGCGACAGGGCGGCGATGTTGGTGCGGACCTCCGGCGGATGGCCGCAATCGTCCTCGGTCATCGCGGCCTGGAAGATCGTCCACAGGCGCTGGTTCAATTGCAGGGCGGCGCGGAGCGTCTCTTCGTTCACGGGGCTGCGCCCGGCATCGAGCAGGCGCCGCGACGCCTCCGCCAAAGCCCAGGCCTCGACATCACGGGGATTGTCGGAGGTCGGCTTGTTCGCGTATGTCGGTGTCGGCTTCATTCCAAACCCTCGGGACAGGCCGCCGGACAGAGCAATGCTGTATCAGGTCCGGACCAGAAGGATTGTCAGCGATCCTTCAATCCTTGTCAACTTTAGGGACCTGTTCCCGGTGATTTGCAAGGATTTGTCACGACTTCGCGCCATTCCTGAGTTGCCGGCCCGAACAGTTCCTCCGCCGCCTGCTCGACCGCATCCACGGAAATGCCGTCCATCAGGCCGGTGGCCTGCGGGTCGGCCTTCTGGCGGGCCAGGAGTTCGGACCGCGGAACCCGGCTGATCACGGTGCGCGCCGCCACGCCCCAAGGGCCATAGGTTTCCGGGAAGCCCGGCCCGAACAGCCCGACGGTCGGCGTGCCGGCGGCCGCCGCGATGTGCATCAGCCCGGAATCGTTGCCGATGTAAAGCGCCGCCCGGCGCACGCAGGCCGCCGCGGCCATCGGATCGGTGCGCCCGGTCAGGTCGATGGCCCGGCTGCCCAGCGCCTCCAGGACCGGTCGGGCGCGCTCGCGCTCCGGCCCGGCGGCGAGAACGGCGACGAGCCGGCCGGACAGCCGCCCACCGGGACCGGTCAACCGCTCGGCAAGCGCCGCGAAGCGGTCCGCCGGCCATTCCTTTCCGGTCCAGTTCGCGGTCGGGCCGATCGCCAGGAACGGCTCCGCGCCGCCCGGCAGCAGCCGGTCGGCCTCCGCCTCGGCCGCCGCGTCGATCCACAGGCGCGGGGACGGGGGCGGCGACAGGCCCAACACCCGCCCGATCTCCTCCACCTTGTGAAGATGCGGGGCGCGGGCGTGGAAGAACCGGCGCTTCGCCAGGACCAGACGCCCGACCGCGGAGTTGCGCAGATCGACCACCAGGTCCCAGCGCGTGCCGACGCAGGCCCGCCACAGGTCGATCCAATGCCGCGCCCAGGCCCGCTTCGGCATGGGGATCAGCCGCTCCAGCCCCGGCACGGAGCGGAACAGCGGCGCCGGCAAGGGCCCGCAGGCGATGGTCAGCGCGGCGTCCGGATGCCGTTCCGTCAGATGGGCCAGCAGCCCGGTGGACAGGACCCCGTCGCCCAGACGGTTCGAGGTGATGAACAGGATGCGCAAGACCCGGCCCGCCTCCCTCAGCCTGCCGCCGCTTCGCCGCCGGGCGGCAGGCGCCGCCGCAGGTTGCGCGACAGGATCCAGGCGGCAGGCGCCAGCGCCGCCACCGGCAGCACATACATCAGCGGGACCAGAACGGTCACCTTGGCGGCGAGGCTGGACAGGCCGAGGACGGCGGCCTGGATGGCCATCACCACCAGCACCGCCGTGGTCACGCGCACCGACTGGCCGCGCCGGTTGAACTCGCCCGACAGCAGGCAGGCCAGCGCCACCATGGTGTAGGCCAGCGCCAGCAGCGGCGAGGACAGGCGGTGGTGCAGTTCGGCCAGCAGGTCCCGCATCATCTTCGGATCGCTCGCCAATTGGGGCGACGGGTGCAGAAGTTCGTCGGTGGAGCGCTCGCGCGCATCCGGATAGCGCTCGGCACTGGCGCTGCTCAGCACCTTCAGGTCGACCGCGTAGCGTTCGAAGAACAGCTGGGACAGCCGGTTGGTCTTGCGGTCCAGCTCCTGCCGGTTGCCGTTGTAGACGACGAAGCGCGCGCCCTCCGACCCGGTCAGCATCACCGCCCGCTCGCCCATGATGGTCACCGGCTTCTCCGGAACGCGCCCGTCATGGATGATCACGTTGTGCAGGTTGGCCTCGCTGTCGCGCTCGCGCACGAAGACGCTGAAGCGGTCGCCCACCTCGTTGAACACGCCCTCGCGCAGGAAGAGTTGCGAGTAGTCGCTGCGCACGGCGTATTCCATGCGCACCAGCTCCTGATGGGCGGCGGGCGTCAGCCACAGGTTCAGCACATAGACGACCACCGTCACGCCGAAGGCCAACAGCATCGCCGGCGCGGCCAGGGCGAAGGGGCCGACGCCGGCGGCGCGCATCACCACCAGCTCGCTGTCGGTCGCCAAGCGGTTGTAGGTGAACAGCACCGCCCCGACCAGGGCCAGAGGCAGCACGATGCCGAGGAAGGTCGGCACCGTCAGGATGAGCAGCCACAGGAACACCCGCATCGGCGCCCCGGCTTCCACCACCATCTCGATCAGCCGCAAGGACTGGCTCAGCCAGATCGTCAGGGTCAGGCCGGCCGTGGAGTACAGGAGGGCGATCAGAAGATTGCGGAAGAGATAGCGTTGCAGTCGGTTCATGTGCTTGCGTCACGGGGGAGCCCGGCGAGAAGCTGACGGGCTCGGGCGTCCGGGTCAAGTGTTGATCTGGCCGATGACCCGGCGCACCGAACTTTTGCGTCGCCCCTCTGCGTCGCTCCTCTGCATCGCTCCTCTGCGCACCCAGCCCACCGCATCAGGCCGTGCGCACCGCGGTCAGGAACACCTCCACCTTGCTGCGCAGCCCATCCGCCTGATCGGACAACGATCCCGCGGCCTCCAGCACGTTGCGGGCGGCGCTGCCGGTCTCGCTGGCCGCCCGGTTCACGTCGGCGATGTTGGAGGTCACATCCTGCGTGCCGACGGCGGCCTGCTGGATGTTGCGGGCGATCTCCCGCGTCGCCGCCTGCTGCTGCTCGACCGCCGCGGCAATCGTGGAGGCGACCTCGCTGATTCGCCCGATGGTGCCCATCACGTCGCCGATGGAGGCCACCGCCCCCTCAGTCTCGCTGCGGACGGAGACGATCTTCGCGGCGATCTCGTCGGTAGCGCGGGTGGTCTGGTCGGCCAGCGCCTTGACCTCCGCCGCCACGACGGCAAAGCCCTTCCCCATCTCGCCGGCACGCGCCGCCTCGATGGTGGCGTTCAGCGCCAGCAGCCGGGTCTGCGAGGCCACCTGGGTGATCAGGTCGATCACCGCGACGATCTCCGCCGAGGCGCTGGCGAGGCTGCGCATCGCCTGGTCGGCGCGTTCGGCCTTGTGCACCGCCTCGTCGGCGATGGCCGTGCTGCTGGCGACCTGCCGCCCGATCTCCTGCACCGAGGCGGCCAGCTCCTCCGTGGCGGTGGCGACGGTCTGCACGTTGGCGCTCGCCTGCTCCGACGCGCCGGCCACGGTCACCGACTGGCGGGTGGTCTGCTCCGCCGTGGCGGCGAGCTGGCTGGCCGTCGCCTTCATCTGCACCGCGGCGGCGGAGACGGAGCCGAGCACGGCCGCCGCCTCACGGTCGAAGCGGCCGGTCAGCTCCTCGATGGCGCGGGCGCGGCGGGCGCGCACGTCCTGCTCCGCATGCTCGCGCTCCGCGGCCTGCCGCGCGGCGATCATGTTGTCCTTGAAGACCAGAACGGCCTTGGCCATCTGCCCGATCTCGTCGCCCCGCCCGGTGGCCGGCACGGGGGTCGCGGAGTCGCCGTCGGCCAGCCGCCGCATCGCCTCGGTCATGGCGCCGAGCGGCCGCACGATGGAGCGCGAGGTCAGCAGGATCGCCGCCGCGGCGATCAGCAGCCCCAGGGTCAGCAGAACCGCCTGGATCATCACCAGACGGTCGGCCCCCTGGATCATCCCCGCCGTGTCGGCCTGCAGCAGGGCGCGCTGGCGCGGGATCAGCCCGCTGGCGTCGTTGGAGCGGGCGTCGCCGACCAGCAGGCTCATCACCTGGTTGGCGCGCGGGATCGCGTCGTCGTTCAGGGAGTTCAGCGCCCCCATCTGGTCGCCGATGGTGCCCAGCGATTCCGCCATGTCCTGGTCGCGGCGCAGATGGTCGAGCAGGGGCTTCACCGCGTCCCAGGTGGCCTGGACCTGCGGATCGGACCAGCGGGACGACAGCGCGTCCAACTCCTGGCGCAGGGCGTCGATGCGGTCCCAGGCGACGTTGCGCTCCTGCTTCAGATCCTCGCGGTTGGTCAGCAGATAGCCTTGCATGGCCGCGTTGGTGGCGGTGACCGACGCGACGATGCCCTGCCCGGCCAGCGCCGTCGGCATGCGGACATCGGCCACCAGACGGCTCAGCGTCTTCCCGTTGTCGGTCAGCAGCAGGCCGGTGCCGACCGTCACCACCAGCACCGCGATCACCGCCGCGAAGCCGATGGACAGCCGCTGGCCAATCCGCAGATTGCCGAGTGCCTTCATTCGTTCCTCCCGTGCAGCACCCTTTCCGGACGCTTGTTTTCTCGACCGGACGTTGCTGTGCCGGCCGTTGCCCTTATCTGGGAACGAATGATGGGCCAACAAACATTAAAGGAGTGTTTCCAGCGCCAAGGCCGCCTGTTGCGAACAGTCGGTCAGATATCCTCGGCGCCCAGGTAGGATTCGATCACCTTTGGGTTCGCCACAACCTCGGCGGGCAGCCCATCGGCGATCTTCTCCCCATGGTCCAGCACGACCACCTGGTCGGACAGAGCCATGACGGCGCGCATCACATGCTCGATCATCAGGATCGTCATGCCCTCGCGCCGGTTCAGGTCGCGCAGCACCTCGACCATGCGGTCGACCTCGGTCGGGCGCAGGCCGGCCAGCACCTCGTCCAGCAGCAGCAGGATCGGGCGGGTGGCAAGCGCGCGGGCGACCTCCAAGCGCTTGCGGTCCGGCAGGGTCAGGCTGCGCGCCGGACGGTTGGCCTGGTCGGCCAGCCCCAGCCGGTCGAGCACCGTCCGGGCGTGGTCGCGCGCCGCCGCCACCGACCGTTCGCGGGCCAGCGCGCCGACGATCACGTTCTCCTCGACCGACAACTGCCCGAAGGGCTTGACGATCTGGAAGGTCCGGCCGATCCCGGCGGCGCAGACGCGGTTGGGCTTCAGCCCGGTGATCGGCGCGCCCTTCAGATGCACCCGCCCCTCGTCGGGCGGGAAGACCCCGGCGATCAGGTTGAAGGTGGTCGTCTTGCCGGCGCCGTTCGGCCCGATCAGCGCGACGATCCGGCCCTCCGGCACGGAGAAGCTGACGTTGGAAACGGCCTTCAGCCCGCGGAACCGCTTGGACAGGCCCTCGACCTCCAGAAGCCCCGCCATCACGCGTCCTCCCCGGGGCGGCGGACGAGGCCCAGCCGGTCGGCCAGCCACGGCCACACCCCGTCCGGGCGGTAGACGACGATCACCACCAGCGCCACACCGTAGAACAGCTGCTTCAGGCCCGGCAGGTCGAAGCCGGTCACCTCGATCAGGAAGGTCAGCAGCTCGCCCAGCGGGGTCAGGATGAAGGCCCCGAGGATCGGCCCGATCAGCGTGCCGATGCCGCCGACGATGGCCGGCAGGATGATCTCGATGGAGCGGCCCATGGAGAAGACCTGCTCGGGGAACAGGTTGTTGAAGTAGAAGGCCTGGAACACCCCGCCCAGCGCCGTCAGGGCGGAGGACACGGCCACCGCCGCGATGCGGGCGCGGAACAGGTCGACGCCGACCGCCTCCGCCGCCTCCGGCTCCTCGCGCACGGCCAGCCACTGGTAGCCGAGGCGGCTGTGCAGCAGCCCCCGCGAGAGGGCCAGCGCGGCCAGCACCAGCGCCAGGATCACGTAATAGAACAGCTCCGGCGAGCCGCGCAGGTTCAGCAGGTCGTTGCCGGCGTCGCCCGCCACCGGGATGAAGAAGCCGCCCGAGCCGCCGAACCAGTGCAGATGGTCGAAGCCGATGCGCGCCACCTCGGCGAAGGCGATGGTCAGCAGCGCGAAATGCACGCCGCGCACGCCGAAGCGGAAGCCCAGGAAGCCGATGAAGCAGCCCGCGGCCGTCGCCGCCAGCATGGCCACCCACATGCCCGCCCAGGGGCCGATGCCGAAATGCACGAACAGCGCGGCGCTGGCGTAGGCCCCCAGCCCGACATAGAGCGCGTGGCCGAGCGACAGCAGGCCGGAGAAGCCCATCATCACGTTCCACGCCTGCCCGACATAGGCGAACCACAGCACCGTGGTCAGCACCGACAGGACGTAGCGGTCGGCGATCATCGGCGCGGCCAGCAGCAGCGCGCCGGCCAGCACCAGCAGGACGATCCCGCGCCCCGTCACGACCGTTTCCCCAGCAGGCCCTGCGGGCGCAGCAGCAACACCACGATCAGCACACCATAGCTGAAGAGGGATTTGAGCGAGGGGTCCAGCAGGAAGCCGGCCATCGCCTCCGAAAAGCCGATCAGCATGCCGCCGAGCAGGGCGCCCGGCAGGCTGCCCAGCCCGCCGACGATGACGATGATGAAGCTCAGCAGCGTGTATTCCGGCGCGAGCTGGGGCCGGGAATCGACCAGCAGCGTCATCAGCGCCCCGGCGATGCCCACCACCCCGGCGCCGATGCCGAAGGTCAGCGCGTAGAGCCCGTCGATGTTCAGCCCGACGACGCGGGCGCCCAGCGGGTTGTCGGCGCAGGCACGGATCGCCTTGCCGGTGCGGCTGAAGCGGAAGAACGCGAACAATGCCACCGTCACCACGATCGCCCCGGCCCCGGCGCGCAGCCGCACCGCGTCGAGCAGCAGCGGCCCGATCTCCACCGTGTCGAAGCTGTAGGGCACCATGACGTTGCGCGAATCCGGGCCGAACAGCATCAGCATGGCGTTCAAAATGATCGTCGCGATGCCCAGCAGCAGGATGAACTGCATGTGCTCCGGCCGCTCCACGAAGCGGTTGACCAGCCCGCGCTGCAGCACCCAGCCGAAGGCGAACAGCACCGCCGCCACGACGGGCGCCGCCAGGATCGGGTCGAGCCCGAGCAGGCTGGCCAGCAGCACGGCGCCGTACATGCCGGCGACCATCATCTCGCCATGCGCGAAGTTGACCACGCGCACGACGCCGAAGATGACCGACAGGCCGAGCGCCGCCAGCCCGTAGACCAGTCCGGTCAGCAGGCCCGACGCGGCGATGTTCAGGTAATAGTCAAACGGCATGCATCATTCGCCCTTGGGAGAGCCCCGGATGGCCAAGCCTGAGCGGCGTAGCAGTCCTTCGTAGTCGTGACAAGTTTCCTGTGCGGATCCGGCGGCAATCAGCGGCGCTTCGCCTCCTCCAGCCGCTCGGTCAGGGCGTCGCCCAGGCAGGCCCGCGCGGCGGCGGCGACCGCCGGGTCCTCCTCCATGCCGCGGCGGACCCAGCAGCGGGCGGTGATGCGGTCGTCGAAGCGGCGCTCCTCCTGAAGCAGCGCGTAGGCCGCGGCGTCGCGGCGCTCCGCCGGCAGGGCGGCGAGGCGGCGCTGCTGCAGCCCACGCGCCCGACCGTCCAGCGCGGCCAGTTCCGGCACCGTGCAGATCATCCGGCGCAGCGGCGCCCCGGCCGTGGCGCAACGCGGATCGGGCAGGATGGCGGGAGGAGGCGACGCGGCCTTCTCGGGCGGCGGCGGGGGTGGCGCAGCCGCGAGCGGCGCGGCGGCAAGGGCGGCGGCTTGCGGGGGCGGCACGGCCGCCGGCCCGGCGACGACTCGGACGGGCGTCCCGACCGGAACCGCCTCGAACAGGGCGGCGATGTCGGCGGGCAGCATGCGGAAACAGCCGCCGCTGGCACGGCGGCCCACCGAATCCGGCTCGTTGGTGCCGTGGATGGCGATGGCCGTCCAGCCGAGGTCGAGCGCGAACTTGCCCAGCGGATTCGCCGGCCCCGGCGGCACCGACGCCGGGAGCGCCGGATTGTCCCGGCGCTGGTTGGCGGTCGGGCGCCAGGTCGGGTTGCGCCGCTTGCGCAGGACTTGGCTGTCCCCCAGCGGAATCGCCACGCCGGGCCGCCCGATGGCGACCGGGAAGGAGCGCGGCGGGCGTCCTTCCTCCAGCAGATGAAGCCGGCGCTCCGTCAGGCTGATGACGATTCGCCGCGGCGGCATGGATTCGGCGGTGGTTCCAGCGGCCGCCGCCGTGTCCTGCGCGCGCAGGCCATCGGGCGAAACGAGCGCGAGCGCAATCGCCAGGGTTGCGGTCGGCAAAAGATGCCACAAGAATGTCGCGGTGCGCTGCATGGGAAAAGTTCAGCGCATCCGCCCTAAAAGCGCGTAAACATGCCGTCAGGGACCAAGCAGCAGGAACGCCGACCATGGACACCATCGAACAGACGCTGGCCGTTGCGACCGAACACCACCGCGCCGGCCGCACCACGGAGGCGGAAAGCCTGTACCGGGAGGTGCTGGCGGCGTCCCCCGGCCATCCGGACGCGCTGCATCTGCTCGGCGTCATCGGCCTGCAGAGCGGGCGGCCGGCGGAGGCCGTGGATCTGATCGGACGGGCGGTGGCCGGCGACCCGACCTCGCCCCTGCTGCACGCCAATCTGGGCCACGCCCTGCACGCCACCGGCCAGACCCGCGAGGCGGCTCTGAGCTTCGCCCGCGCCCTGACCCTGCTGACCAACGAGGGCGAAGGCTGGGGCAACGTCAGCGCGCTGGCCGGGCTGATCCGCCGCTACGACGACGAGACCCGCCGCGCCGCCGCGGCGGAGGTCGATGCGGGATACGCCATGGGCGACGTGATGCGGCGCCATTCCCTGCTGTTCCTGCTCGACGGCGACGTCGCCCATTACGAGGCGCTGACGAACGCCGTGCTGGAAGACCCGATGCGCTTCACCGTGCCGTCGATCCATTACGCCTTCTGGGGCATGGCGATGCAGCTCTTCCAGGGGGCGGCGCGGTCCGGCGACGCCGGCGCGTTCCAGTCCGGAAACCTCACCGACTATTACCGCCTGATGGTGGACGAGACGGCCCTGCGCTACCACCTGCGCCGCCGCATGAAGCGCGCCACGCCGCGGGGCGAGGTCAGGCGGGTCGCCCTGATCACCAACCAGATGCTCGGCGCCGGCCACCAGCCAACCGCGGACGCCTTCGACTTCGCCCGCCGACTGCAGGACGAGTTCGGGCGCGAGGTGGTCATCATCAACCCGAACGCCATGGCGATCACCGGCGAGAACGGCTTCGTCCCCGAATACTCCTACAACATCACCGAGGAGTATGAGGGCGAGCAGGTCATCGCCGCCTTCGGCGCGCGGGTCCGCATGATGTCCTTCCCGCAGAAGCGCTTCGACGAGGAGAAGGTGAACGCCATCGTCGATTACGTGGACGGCTTCGACCCCGACGTCATCGTCGCCTTCGGCGGGTCCAACGTGGTGGCGGATCTGTTCTCCGGGGCGCGCCCGGTGGTCTGCCTGCCGACCTCCTCCGGCCTGCCGCTGTCGATGGCCCGGCTGGTGCTGGGCTATGGCGAGACCGACACCACCCAGGGCTGGCCGGTGGACATGGCGGAACGTTTCCGCCCCTTCTCCTTCGGCTGGACCCTGCCGCCCGCCGGGCCGGAACGCAGCCGCGCCGATTTTGGCATTCCCGAAGCCGGGCCGCTCTTCCTCGTGGTCGGCAACCGTCTCGACCAGGAGGCCGGGCCGGACTTCCTGGCGCTGGTCGACTCGCTCCTCGACCGCCTGCCGGAGGCCCGGATCGCCGTCGCCGGGGGCGTGGAGTCGCTGCCGCAGCGCATCGCCGCCCTGCGCAACGCGGACCGCGTCCACGCGCTGGGCGACGTGGAGGATGTGCGGGCGCTGCACCGCCACGCCACCGCCTACCTGAACCCGCGCCGCCAGGGCGGCGGCGGCAGCGCGGCCTTCGCGCTGGCCGACGGGGTTCCGGTGGTCACCGTCGCGGCGGGGGACGTGGCGACCGTGGCCGGTCCGGCCTTCACCGTGGCCGACGACGCGGCCTATCTGGAGCGCGCCGCCGCCCTGGCCGGTGATCCGGCGGTCCGCGACCGGCAGTCGGCCGAGGCCCGCGCCCGGTTCGCCGCGGCCGGCGATCGCCGAGCCTCGGTGGAACGGCTGCTGGCCTACGCGCTGGAAGCCCAGACGGCGTAAAGGAAAGGGAGGGGACGCGGCCCCTTGCGACCGCGCCCCTCCCGTCTCACACGCTCTCGATCAGGCGCGCTTGCCCCAGCCCGGCATCGGGAACACCGGGTCCATCTCCGCCGAGCCCTTGGGCAGGACCACGGTCGGACGCAGGTTGCGGTTCTGCAGGCAGGCGGAGATGAGCTGCGTGTTCTGCCCCTTCTCGTCGAAGGTGATGGCCGGACCGACCATCATCTTGTCCTTCAGGTTGGTCTGGCGCAGCGCCTCCAGCAGGGTGGCCGGCTCCGCGGTGCCGGCGCGCTTGAAGGCGTCGGCGGCCACCAGGATCGCCTCCAGCGTGAAGGCGACGTTGAAGGCGTAGCCCTCGAAACGGTCGTTCGGATACTGCTTCTTGAAGGCCGCCTCGACGCGCTTGGTCAGTTCCGCCTTGGGATCGTACCAGGGCAGGTTGGTGATGGCGTAGTCGGCGTACTTGCCCAGCACCTTGTAGAACTGCTCGTCATACAGGCCGGGCGAACCGGGGGAGACGATGCCCTTGGGCTCCCAGCGCTGCTTGACCATCTCGCGCACCAGCATGATGGCGTCGTTGGCGCGGGTGGTGACGATGGCGAGTTCGGCGCCGGTCGCCTTGGCCTTCGCCACCTCGACCGCGAGATCCTGGGCCTTGGGGTCGTAGGAGATGTTGTCGACGATGCCGAAGGGCATGTCCAGCTTCGGGAACAGGGCGTCCATCGCCTGCTTCTGCGCCATGCCGAAGGTGTCGTTGGCGTGCAGGAACACCGCCGTCTTCGGGGTGACGCCGCTGGCCGCGAACAGGTCCTTCATCAGCGCCAGCCCGTTGGTGACGAGCATGGTCGAGGTCGGGAAGTTGCGGAAGACGGTCTTGTAGCCCTGCTCGGTCAGGCGGTCGGCGGCGGCGATGTTCATCACCAGGGGCACGCCGCGCTGTTCGCAGACCTGGGCGGCGGCGGCGGTCTGGCCGCTGTCGAAGGCGCCGACGATGACGTTGGCGCCGTCGTTGATCAGCTTCTCGGCGCGCGAGCGGGCGACGTCGACGTTCGATTCGGTGTCGGCGGACAGGATCTCGACCTTGTAGCCGAGTTCGCCGAGGATGGCCGGCGCGATCTCGGCGCCGCGCTGGCAGGCCTGGCCGGCCTGGGCGAGCAGGCCGGAGCGGGGCAGCAGCACGCCCACCTTCAGCGCGGCGCCCTGCGCGAAGGCCGGCGCCCGGCCGAAGGCGGCGAGCGCGCCGGCCGAGAGGGCGACCGAGGCCGCGGCGGTGCCGAACTGACGGCGGGTGAGTCCTCCCATGGACCCATTCTTGCTGATGCGATGATCGTTCATTATCGGGTGTTTCCCTGAGGCGTGGTCCCGGAGCGGATGATTTCCCCGCAATTGCCTTTGTGTCAAAGTGGAATCCACCGGAAGGCGACACACGGACGAAACGGACCCCACCGAATGGCGACCATCGAGGAGGCGCTGGGCATCGCGCTCGACCATCTGAAGGCCGGGCGGCAGGCCGAGGCGGTGGCGTTGTACGGCCGGATCCTGGACGCCGATCCCGACAACCCGGAGGCGCTACACCGGCTGGGGCTGCTGGCGGCGCTGGGCGGCGACCGGGAACGCGGGCTGGCGATGATCGCGCGTTCGGTGGAGCGGGATGGCGGGGACGCCGACGCGCACTTCAACCTGGGCGCCCTGCTCCACGTCGCCCTGCGGACGGAGGAGGCGATCGCGGCCTACCGCCGCGCGCTGGCGTTGCGCCCCGACTTTCCCGACGGCGAATATCACCTGAGCGAGGCCCTGCAGGCCATCGGCCGCCTCGGTGAGGCGCTGGACGTGCTCGACCCGCTGCTGGCCCGCCATCCTCACTTCGTCCCCGGCTGGCGGCAGAAGGGCGACATCGAGGCCGACCTCGGCCGCCCCGGCGCCGCCGTGTCCTTCTATGAGATGGCGTTGGCCATTGATCCGCGGGACGAGGGGTCGCGGGAGCGGCTGGCGGTGCAGGCCGCGGCCTTCCGTGCCCGCCGGGCGATCCTTGACGGGGCCGGGCCGGACGGGCGGCTGGACCTGCGCGACGTCACCGTCCTGGTCCCCTTCCGCGCCGACAGCGCCGATCGCAAGCGCAACCTGCGCTGGATCGTCTCCTTTCTCCTCAAGCACGCCGACACCACCGTCCTGATCGGCGAGGACAAGGCGGGGCCGAGCGACGTCGCCGACGCGCTGGGGCCGGACCTGGCCGCCCGTTGCCGGCACCTGCACCTGACCGGCAACGACACGCCCTTCACCCACAAGGCCCATCTGCTCAACCGCATGGTCGAGGCGGCGGACACCCCCATCGTCGCCCTGCATGACACCGACGTCGTGGTCGATCCCGTGCAGTACGCGCTGGCCCGCGACGCGGTGCGCGGCGGTGCCGCCATGGCCTTTCCCTACAACGGGCTGTTCTTCTGGATTCTGGGGCGCGAGGTCCACCGCTTCGGCCACACCCTGTCGGCGGCCCCGTTGAACGCGGTCTGCCCGCGCTTCCCCCTGATGCACCGCAACTCGCCGGGCGGCGGCGCCTTTTTCGACCGGTCGGCGCTGCTGGAGGCCGGCGGCTACAACGAGCGCTTCGTCTCCTGGGGTTATGAGGACGACGAGATCGTCGAGCGGTTGCGCAAGCTGGGCCTGCGGGTCGAGCGGGTCCCAGGGCCGCTCTATCACCTGGAACACGCACGGCCCGAGAATTCGACCGACCGGAACCCCTTCATCGACGCCAACAAGGCGGAGCTGGAGCGCATCCAGGCCATGGACGCCGGCGCGCTGCGCGCCGACATCGCCGCCGGCCGCCTGCGCCGGCCGCTGTTCTCCAGCGCCGGGTAGGCGCGTCGGCTCAGCCGGTCTTGTTCACGGCGAGCTGCTCAAACGCCTCCGTCGCCATGGGCTCCGGCCTCTCCTAATTTAAGGATTGCTAATTCGCTGAAATTGCACAGCCTCGCGAAGGGGAATGGGGAGCAACCCTGCCCTGTCCGCTGTTTCGGTGTGGCCCCCTTCACCATGCCAGCGACCGATCATGCCTCTGCGCTCCGCGCCACCTCTCGCCGACAAGGACCCCTTCGACATCGACGAGGCGTTCCGGCGCCTGCGCCAGGCCGTGGCCGGACGCCCGAAGGCGGCCATGTTCGCGCTGCGCGACCGCGGCTACGGCAGCCCCTTCGAGCAGCTGGTCGGCAGCCTGATCTCCGCGCGGACGCGCGACGAGACGACCATCGTGGTGTGCGAGCGGCTGTTCGCGGTGGCGCGCACGCCGCAACAGATGGTCGCCCTGACGCCGGAGGAATTGACCCGCCTTCTCGACGGCGCGACCTTTCCCGAGCCCAAGGCCCGAGACATCCGGGCGCTGTCCCGGCGGATCATCACGGAGCACGGCGGGGAGGTGCCCGACACGCCGGACGCCCTGATGGCCTTCCACGGCGTCGGCCCGAAGATCGCGGCGCTGACCCTGGCGGTCGGATTCGGCATTCCGGCGGTGGCGGTGGACGTGCATGTGCACCGCATCGTCAACCGCTGGGGCTTCGTCGCCGCCCCGACGCCGGAGCGCACCATGGTCGCGCTGATGGAGCTGCTGCCCCGCCATTACTGGGTGGAGATCAACGAGCGGCTGGTGCCCTTCGGCAAATGGATCTGCACCGGCGACCGCCCGCGCTGCTCCACCTGCGCCATGCTGTCCATGTGCCGGCAGGTGGGAGTGACGACCCACCGCTGAGGTTTTACGGCACCGGGATGCCGCACTTCGCCGCAGGCCGCGACAATTGGTTGCGTTTCATCGCTATTATTCTCCATTTTCGACGTGCCGCCACGGATAGGCAGCCAGTGTCTTTTCGAAACCACGGCATGGAGCGCACGCGATGATCGTAAGAACCTGTTTGCGGACGGCGGCCATCCAGCGCGCCGCCCTTGCCGCCACGGCGCTCATCGCCTTGGCCGGCGCGGCCTCGGCGCAGGACAAGCCCGCGGCAGCACCGGGGCCGATCGTCAAGACCCTGCTTCAGGCCACCGCCACGGCGGACGGCAAGGCCTTCGCCTACCCGGAGGGAACACCGCTGGTAACGGCGCGGCTGGTCGAGCTGCCGCCCGGCGGCGAGATCATCCGCCACCGGCACGCCGTCTCGCCGTTCATCTACATCCTGGAGGGCGAGCTGACCATCGCCAGCGACAGCATGCCGACGCAGGTCTACAAGGCCGGCGATTCCTACATCGAGCAGGCGGCGTGGCACAGCGGCCGCAACCTGAGCGACAAGCCGATGCGGCTGCTGTCGGTCTATCCCAGCGCGGAAGGCGTCGCCCTGTCCGAACGACCGCAGTAAACCCGCTCACGGGACCGGAGCGCAGCGGTTTGATCCACCTCATCGCGGGCAACGGCGAAGCTCGGCCATGGTCGCCGCCGATCCGTTGCCCATCCACCCCGGGGACCCCGCGATGATCCTCTATGCCCTGCGTTGCGCCTGCGGCCACGAATTCGAACAGTGGTTCAGAAACATGGCCGATTACGACACCCAAAAGGCCGACGGACTGTCCTGCCCGTCCTGCGGCGGAACCGAGGTGTCGAAGGCGATCATGGCGCCGCGCGTCGGCGCATCCAAGCCGTCGCCCGCGCCGATGCCCGCCTGCAACCCGTCCGGCTGCGGCAACACCCTGTGCCCGATGTCCCAGATGGCCTAAAACAGGGTTGCCTGAGAAGGCCGCGGCCTACCGCCGCCCGCGCCCGCCGCTGCTGAGCGGCGGCAGGGCTCCGGTGGTCAGCTCCTCCCGACGGCGGCCGCTGCCGAAGCTCGGCTCGCGGCGCTGGTCGCGCGGGCCGTCGTTGCGCGGCACCGGCCGCGAGGCGTTGGCCCGCCCGCTGCGCCACCACGCGAAGCCGATGCCGAGCACCGTCGCCCCGATCACGCCCATCACCCCGTAGCGGGCGCCGTTGGCGGCCCAGCCCGGCAGCATCGACCCGCTGTCCGCCGCCGGCTCGACCACCGGGACCGGCTGCCCGGACGGGGTGGCCGCGGTGACGCTGGCCCGCGGTGCGGCCTGCGGCACCGGACCCTGTCCGGACGCGGACGTCGTGGCGGACGCGGCGGGAGCCGACGCAGCGGGGGCGCCGGACGGGCCACCCCCGGACAAACTGCCCGACGAGGAACTGCTGCTGGTCACGGGCGGGCCGGCGCTGAACTGGGCGCCGCCGCCGACGCTGCCCGTGCCGCTGTCGATCCGCTGGGTGGGGGCGGCGCGGGGCACCACCTCGCGCTGCGGCTCGCGCGGCGCCTGCCCGGGGCCGCCGCCGCCGATCTTCTGCTGGGCGAGGTTTCCGACCGTCGCCGGGGCCTTGCCCTCCCGCTCGCCCATCATCTTGGCGATGGTCGCCTTGTCGAGCTGGTTGGTCACCGGCAGTCCGTGGGCGGCCTGATACTTGCCGAGCGCCGCCTTCGTCTCGGCGTGCATCTGGCCGTTGGCCCGCCCGCCGATGTTGTAGCCCTTATCCTTCAGGATGGTCTGGGCCCATTGGATGTCCGCCGTCGATTGCGCCCACACCGGAACGCCCGCCAGCAGACCCGCCGCCAGAACCGGCACCACCACAGCCAACGCGACCGCGCGGCGCGCGCGGTGCGAACCACCCGTCATGACCATCCTCCGTCCGAGACGCCAACCGACCATCGCCGACCCACTATCGTGGATGCGCGACCGTGTTACCAGATTGCGGCGGATTTCCGGGCGCGATTTTTGTGCGCCTGCGTTGCGGCGGCATCAGGTCCCCCTCCCCCGGCGGCACCCGGAAGGGCCGGTCCATTCCCCATCCGTTAACCGATGCGCGCGCAAAAACGTGGTATAGATCCACACATGGCACCTTGTTGGGCGCTTTGCGGGAGGTCATGGCATGGCGACCTTGAGACACGCGATCCTGGCGGGCGGAACGCTGATGCTGGCGGCCTGCGGCAGCACCCCGGCCTACCGGGAATGGACGGCCACGGAGACCACGGCGACCGCCGCCTACGACGAGTGCACCGAACAGGTGGACAACACCATGCGGCTGCGCGGCTATCCCTACCGCCCGTTGCCGGAAACCCCACAGTTCCGCTACCGCAAGGAAATCTTCGCGCTGTGCATGCGCCGCAAAGGCTACACCGCCGAGGATTGACCGCCCGTCACGGCCCCGGCAGGCCATAGCGCAGATACAGCACGCCGCCGATCAGCAGCCCCGCCAGCACCACCGCCGCATAGAAGCGCAGCGGCAGCGGCACCGTCTCCCGCCGCCGTGGCGCCCGGGACGCACCCCTGGCGGCCACACGGGGCGCCGGCCTCGCCGGAGCGGGCTTCGGCCCCGGCCCGGCCGCTCCGCCCTGGGTGGGGTCGTGCAGCTCGATGAGCCTCCAGCTGAACTCCATCCCGTCGCCGCCGGCCCCGGCGTTGTGGTCGAGCTGGATCAGGCGGAAATAGGCGCGCGGGTTCACCCGCACCATCAGGTTGAAGCGCGCGCGGGCGTGGTCCAGGTCCTCGCCGACCTCCAGCGTCTTCCAGCCCTTGCCGCGCGCCTTCTGGATGGCGAAGCGCGTCGGCTGGGCGGCGGCAACAGGCGCCATGATCGCAGCCCCATTCCCTTAACCCGGCCCCCTTAACCCGGCCCCCTCAAGCCGGCCCCCTCAAGCCGAGGTCGGAACGCCCTTCCTGCGGATCACGTCGGCGTACCAGTGGTAGCTGGCCTTGGGACGGCGCTCCAGGGTCTGGCGGTCCACCTCGATCAGGCCGAAACGCCGCTGGTACCCCTCGGCCCACTCGAAATTGTCCAGCAGGCTCCACACGAACCAGCCCCGCAGATCGACCCCCTCCTCCAACGCCTGATGACCGGCCAGGATGTGGCGGCGCAGGTAGCTGATGCGGTCGTTGTCCTGGACGAAACCCTTCGGCCCGGTCTGATCGGGATAAGCCGCCCCGTTCTCCATCACATAGACCGGCGGGTTGCCGTATTCCTGCTTCAGCTCGATCAGGATCTCGGCGATGCCGTCGGGCTCCACCGGCCAACCCATCCCGGTCGTCGGCGTGCCCTCCGGCGGGGAGCCGTAGCCGGTGCCGAACAGGCCCGCCGGGTCCGGCTGCTGGTGCATCCGGCTGTAATAGTTGATGCCCAGGAAGTCGATGGGCTGGCGGATCGCCTCCAGGTCGCCGGCCTTGACCAGCGGGGCGAAGCCGTCGCGCAGCAGCTCCGGATACTCGCCGCGCAGCAGCGGGTCGAGGCAGGCGCGGTTCCACACCGCATCCCACATCAGCGAGGCCGCGTAATTGGCGTCCAGCCCGCCGACCGGCCAGACCGGCTGGAGCGACAGCACCGTGCCGAGCTGCCAGCCCTTGGCCCCGCCCGCGGCGCGCAACGCCTTCAGCGCCATGCCCTGGGCGAGGTTCTGGTGGTGGATCGCCTTGAAATAGTTGCCCTTGCCGGTCATTCCCGGCGCGTGCCCGCCCAGCCCGTGGCCGAAGATGGCGTGGACGGACGGCTCGTTCAGCATGGTCCAGTGCTTGGCCCGGTCGCCGATCCGCGCGGCTGCGAGCTGGGCGTAATCGGTGAACCAGCCGGCGATGTCGCGGTTGGTCCAGCCGCCGCGGTCCTGAAGCGCCTGGGGCAGGTCCCAATGGTACAGGCAGGGCCAGGGCGCGATGCCCTTGGCCAGCAGCGCGTCGGTCAGCCGGTCGTAGAAGTCCAGCCCCTCGGCGTTGGCCGGGCCGGTGCCGGTCGGCTGGACGCGCGGCCAGGCGACGGAGAAGCGGTAGGCGTTCATCCCCGCCTTCGCCATCAGGTCCACGTCCCCGGCGTAGCGGTTGTAATGGTCGCAGGCCACGTCGCCGGTGTCGCCGTTCGCCACCTTGCCGAAGGAATGGCTGAAGGTGTCCCACACGCTGGGGCCGCGCCCGCCCGCGGTCACCGCCCCTTCGATCTGGTAGGAGGAGGTGGAGGCGCCCCAGACGAACCGGTCGGGGAAGGCGGCCAGCATCTCCGACGGCTGGGCCACCGCGGCGCGGCGCGTGGTCAGAAAGGCTCCGGCCGAGGCTACCAGCCCGGTGGCCGCCGCCGCCTTCAGGAAACTCCGCCGCCGCATACCGAATTCCTCTCGCCGTCCGGGTCGTCCGCGACAATGTAAGAAGACCGGGCGTCAGCGCAACAGGCGCCTCGCATCGGAATGGCCGTGTAGCCGGATTGGCCGGTGTAGGCGTAACCTGGACCGTGGGGTAGTATGGCGCCATGAACGGACTCGTCATGTTTCTGCTGATCGTGGCGCTCGGCCTCGTCGTGGCGTCGCTGTTCTCCGGGCTGTTCTTCATGGCGCGCGGTGGACAGGGCGACTCGCGCAAATCGAACCGGGCGATGCGGATGCGCGTGGCGCTCCAGGGGGTGGCGCTGGTGCTGTTCCTGCTCGCCATCCTGACCCAAGGCTGATTGAGGATACACGCAGGAACCATGGTCAAGCTGACCCGCATCTACACCCGCGGCGGGGACCGCGGCCAGACCTCGCTCGGCGACGGGCGCCGCGTGCCCAAGCACGACCCGCGCGTCGCCGCCTACGGCACGGTGGACGAGGCGAACGCCGTCATCGGGCTGGTCCGCCTCCACACCGCGGACCAGCCGGAGACCGACGCCATGCTGTCGCGAATCCAGAACGACCTGTTCGACCTGGGCGCCGACCTCTGCACGCCGGAGGCGGAGGACCCGGCCTATCCGCCGCTGCGCATCCTGGAGTCGCAGGTGGACCGGCTGGAGGCGGAGATCGACGCGATGAATGTTGACCTCGCCCCGCTCACCTCCTTCATCCTGCCCGGCGGCTCGCCGGCGGCGGCGCACCTGCATCTGGCCCGCACCGTGGTGCGCCGGGCCGAACGGCTGATGACCGAGCTGGCGGAGTCGGAACCGGTCAACCCGGCGGCGGTCAAGTACGCCAACCGCCTGTCCGACCATCTGTTCGTCCTGGGCCGGAAACTGAACGCGAACGGAACGGCCGACGTGCTCTGGGTTCCGGGTGCAAACCGTTGATGCAATTCCGCCTCCTTCGCGCTTGCGGCGTAGGCGGCGTTGACAGCCAAAACGTCAACTCCTATGGTCGCAGCGCTGTCACAAGCTGCCCGATTCGGCGCCAGCGGCGAAGGTGCGCCTGCATAATTCAAGAAAAGGGTGGGATATGAAGGTCCTCGTCCCGGTCAAGCGGGTGGTCGATTACAACGTCAAGATCCGCGTCAAGGCGGACGGTTCCGGCGTTGAGACCGCCAACGTGAAGATGAGCATGAACCCCTTCGACGAGATCGCCGTCGAAGAGGCCGTCCGCCTCAAGGAAGCCGGCAAGGCGACCGAGGTCATCGTGGTCACCGTCGGCCCGACGGCCGCGCAGGAGACGCTGCGCACCGGCCTCGCCATGGGCGCCGACCGCGGCATCCTGGTCCAGACCGACGCCGAGACGCAGCCGCTGGCCGTCGCCAAGGTGCTCAAGGCCCTGGTCGAGAAGGAAGGCCCGACTCTGGTCATCCTCGGCAAGCAGGCGATCGACGACGACTGCAACCAGACCGGCCAGATGCTCGCCGCCCTGCTGGGCTGGCCGCAGGGCACCTTCGCCTCCAAGGTCGCGCCGGGCGAGGGCTCGGTCACCGTGACCCGCGAGATCGACGGCGGCCTGGAGACCGTGCAGCTGACGCTGCCCGCGGTGGTCACCGCCGACCTGCGCCTCAACGAGCCGCGCTACGCCTCGCTGCCCAACATCATGAAGGCCAAGAAGAAGCCCATCGAGACGCTGGCCCCCGACGCGCTGGGCGTCGACGTGGCGCCGCGCCTGACCACGCTCAAGGTCGCCGAGCCGGCCAAGCGCAAGGCCGGCGTCAAGGTCGCCGACGTGGCCGCCCTGGTCGACAAGCTGAAGAACGAAGCCCGCGCGATCTGAGGGGCTAGTGCGCCTTGAAGGGAAAGTGATCTGACATGTCCATTCTCGTCATTGCCGAACACGACAACGCCGCGCTGAAGGCCGCCACGCTGAACGCGGTCAGCGCCGCCGCCAAGATCGGCGGAGAGGTCCACGTGCTGGTCGCCGGCCAGGGCGCCCAGGCCGTCGCCGAGGCCGCCGCCAAGGTGGCCGGCGTGTCCAAGGTGCTGCTGGCCGACGACGCGGCCTACGCCCATCCGCTGCCGGAGAACGTCGCCCCGCTGGTCGTCGGACTGGCCAAGGGCTACGGCCATGTGCTGGCCGCCGCCTCGTCGGAGGGCAAGAACCTGCTGCCGCGCGTCGCCGCGCTGCTCGATGTCGCGGCGATCTCCGACATCACCGGCGTTGTCTCCGCCGACACGTTCGAGCGGCCGATCTACGCCGGCAACGCCATCGCCACGGTGAAGTCCGCCGATCCGATCAAGGTCGTCACGGTGCGCACCACCGCCTTCGAGGCGGCCGCCGCCACGGGCGGCTCGGCGACGGTGGAGAGCATCGCCGGGACGGGCGACGCCGGTTCGGCCAAGTTCGTCGGCCAGGAGCTGACGAAGTCGGAGCGTCCGGAGCTGACCCAGGCCAAGATCGTCGTGTCGGGCGGCCGCGGCATGCAGTCGGGCGACAACTTCAAGCTTCTGGAGGCGCTGGCCGACAAGCTGGGCGCCGCGGTCGGCGCCAGCCGCGCGGCGGTGGACGCCGGCTTCGTGCCGAACGACTACCAAGTCGGCCAGACCGGCAAGATCGTGGCGCCCGAGCTGTACATCGCCGTCGGCATCTCCGGTGCCATCCAGCACCTCGCCGGCATGAAGGACAGCAAGGTCATCGTCGCGATCAACAAGGACGAGGAGGCGCCGATCTTCCAGGTCGCCGACTACGGCCTCGTCGCCGACCTGTTCAAGGCGGTGCCGGAGCTGACGGCCGCGCTGGACAAGGCGTAATCGGCCAGTCCTCTTCGGAAGACCAGCGGGCCAAAAGACAAGCGGGAAAGCTCATATGTCCACGATCAAGAAGATTGGCATCATCGGTGCCGGCCAGATGGGCAGCGGCATCGCCCATGTCTGCGCGCTGGCGGGGTACGAGGTCGTCATCTCCGACATCAGCGCGGAGATTCTGCAGAAGTCGGTGGCCGCCATCTCCAAGAACATGGACCGTCAGGTTCAGAAGGGGAAGCTGACGGAGGCCGACAAGACGGCGGCGATCGCCCGCATCGCCACCGGCTCCGACCTGTCCGTGTTCCATGACGCCGATCTGGTGGTCGAGGCCGCGACGGAGAACGAAGCGCTCAAGCGCGAGATCTTCAAGAAGCTGGTCCCGAACCTGAAGCCCGAGGCGCTGATCGCGACGAACACCTCGTCGATCTCGATCACCCGCCTCGCCGCCTCGACGGACCGCCCGTCCAAGTTCATGGGCATGCATTTCATGAACCCGGTGCCGGTGATGCAGCTCGTCGAGCTGATCCGCGGCATCGCGACGGACGAGGCGACCTTCAACGCGATTGCCGAGCTGACGGCGAACATCGGCAAGACCGCGGCGGTGGCCGAGGACTTCCCGGCCTTCATCGTCAACCGCATCCTGCTGCCGATGATCAACGAGGCGGTCTACACCCTCTACGAGGGCGTGGGCGGCGTCCAGGCCATCGACACGGCGCTGAAGCTGGGCGCCAACCACCCGATGGGTCCGCTGGAACTGGCGGACTTCATCGGTCTGGACACCTGTCTGGCGGTCATGCAGGTCCTCTACGAGGGTCTGGCCGACAGCAAGTACCGCCCCTGCCCGCTGCTGGTGAAGTATGTCGAGGCCGGCTGGGTCGGCCGCAAGGTCGGCCGCGGTTTCTACGACTACTCCAAGAACCCGCCGGTCCCGACCCGCTGACGCGGCGGGTCCGAACGGACGCCTATTGCGAAGCCCGTTCCGGGAAACCGGGGCGGGCTTCGTTCTTTTGCGGAACCGCTGCGCTCGCGCTCTGTTCGTCCCGCAGGGGAACGGCGGAAAGGACGGGGGCGATGCGGCGCGGCTTCCTGACGGCGATGCTGGTGGTCGGGCCGCTGGTGGCCTGTCTGTCCGGTCCGGTCCTGGCCCAGGCTCCGGGGTCAGCCCCGGCCTACGCCTCCGCCTTGTCGCGGCAGGAGCGCAACTTCATCGCCGAGGCGCTGGCCGACGGCATGGCCGAGCAGGCGCTGGGCAAGCTGGCCCAGGACCGGGCGGAGACGGAACCGGTCCGCCGCTTCGCCCGGCGCATAGCCGACGACCACGGGCTGAAGACCGACCGGCTGGCCGGCATGGCGCTGCGCCACGGCATCCCCATCCCGCGCGAGCTGGGCCTGTCCGCCCGCGCCCACATGTCGAGCCTGCGCGACACGCCGGAGGAGGCCTTCGACCGCCGCTACATGGCCGCGGAGGAGGAGACCCACGCCCGCGCCATCAAGCTGTACGAGGCCCAGGCCGAGCGCGGCGGCGAGACCGGGGACTTTGCCCGCGACGCCCTGCCGATGCTGCACAGCCATTTCGAGGAGGCGCGGGGCATCATGGCCGAACTGGCGCGCGGCCCCGCCCCGCCGCAGACCCAGGCGCCGCCGGGGGATGCCCCGCCGGGAACGTCGGGGTCGTCGGAGTGACATGAATTCCCTCGCCCCACCGGGGAGAGGGTTAGGGTGAGGGGGCGCCCGTAAGGGCGTCCGCGCTCTGCAATGAGCCGGCGTGGTCGGCCTGCGGCCGCCCCCTCATCCTGACCTTCTCCCCAGGGGGAGAAGGACCTTGGCCAGGATCACCCGCCCGTCCGCACCACCCCGCCGCGGCTGTCGCGGTTCGGCCCACCGCCGTGGCCCATGTGCTTGCGCAGGAAGGCGATGACCTCCGGCGAATCCCACTCCACCGCGCCCTCGATGCGGCCGAGCTCGCGGCCTTCCTGATCGACCAGCAGGGTGGTCGGCAGACCGCGCAGCTTCAGCGTCTGCATGGAGGCGCTCGACGGGTCGAGGTAGAGGGTGAGGTTCTTCACGCCGGTCCGCTGGTAGAAGGGCTGCACCTGATCCTTGCCGCCGCGGTCCACCGACAGCGCCACCACCTGGAAGCCCGGCCCGCCCAGCTGCGCCTGGAGACGGTCGAGCGCCGGCATCTCCTTCACGCAGGGCGCGCACCAGGTCGCCCACAGGTTCAGCAGGACCAGCCGGTCCTTGAACTCCGACAGGTCGACCCGGCGCCCCTCCCCGTCCAGGAAAGGCAGCTCCGGCACCGGCGTCAGCGGCTCCATGTAGCGGAACTTGTCCAGCCCCACCGCCGTCACGCCGGAAGAGGGCTGGTTGGCCGGCTGGTCCAGCGTCAGCACGGCGGGCGGCGGGGCCGACGGTCCGGCCAGCGCCATCCACAGCCCGGCACCGCCCAGCGTCACACAAAAGATTGCGGTGGCCGCCAAAGTCCGCATACTCACGCTTCCCGTCCTCCCATCCGTATTGTGTCCGTCATGAGCGCCGAACAGCCCAAGCCGAACTCACAAGACCGCGCCACCCAAGACGGCTCGGCCCCGGCCGCCAGCCAGATGTGGGGCGGCCGCTTCGCCCGCGGTCCCGCCGCCATCATGGAGAAGATCAACGCCTCCATCGGCTTCGACAAGCGGCTGGCCGACCAGGACATCGCCGGGTCGAAGGCCCACGCCGCCATGCTGGCGCGCCAGGGCATCATAACCCAGGCCGACGCCGATGCCATCCGCGATGGGCTGGACCGGGTCAAGGAAGAGATCGACTCCGGAGCCTTCACCTTCAAGGTGGAACTGGAGGACATCCACATGAACGTGGAGGCCCGGCTGGCCGAGCTGATCGGCGAACCGGCCAAGCGCCTGCACACCGGGCGGTCGCGCAACGACCAGGTGGCGACCGACTTCAAGCTGTGGGTGCGCGACGCGCTCGACCGCGCCGACCAGGGCTTGAAGGCGCTCCAGGCCGCCCTCATCGATCTGGCGGAGAAGCACACCGACACGGTGATGCCGGGCTTCACCCACCTCCAGGCCGCCCAGCCGGTCAGCTTCGGCCACCATCTGCTGGCCTATGTGGAGATGTTCGGACGCGACCGCGGCCGCCTGCGCGACGCCCGCGCCCGGCTGAACGAGTGCCCGCTCGGCTCCGCCGCCCTGGCCGGCACGCCCTACCCCATCGACCGTTTCATGACGGCGGAGGCGCTGGGCTTCGACCGGCCCACCGCCAACTCGCTGGACGCCGTGTCGGACCGCGACTTCGCGCTGGAGTATCTGGCCGCTGCCAGCATCTGCGGCATGCACCTTTCGCGTTTCGCGGAGGAGATCGTGCTGTGGTGCTCCGCGCAGTTCCGCTTCATCAAGCTGACGGACGCCTTCACCACCGGCTCCTCCATCATGCCGCAGAAGAAGAACCCGGACGCGGCGGAGCTGGTGCGCGCCAAGGCCGGGCGGGTCATCGGCA
This sequence comes from Azospirillum brasilense, assembly GCF_005222205.1. NCBI lineage: Bacteria > Pseudomonadati > Pseudomonadota > Alphaproteobacteria > Rhodospirillales > Azospirillaceae > Azospirillum > Azospirillum brasilense. Next base: position 985,219 of record NZ_CP032346.1, read on the forward strand.
GCCTGAACAGCCTGCTGGTCGCCATGAAGGGCCTGCCGCTGGCCTATTCCAAGGACATGCAAGAGGATAAGGAGCCGGTCTTCGAGGCCGACGACACGCTGGCGCTCTGCATCGCCGCCATGGAAGGCATGGTGCGCGACATGCAGCCGAACGTGCCGGCGCTGCGCGAGGCGACCGACCGCGGCTTCCTCAACGCCACCGACCTCGCCGACTGGCTGGTGCGGGAGCTGAACATCCCCTTCCGCGAGGCGCACCACATCACCGGGCGCGCCGTGAAGGCGGCGGAGGACAAGCGCGTCGGCCTGACCGCCCTGACGCTGGAGGAGCTGCAGGCCATCGAGCCGCGCATCACCGAGTCCGTCTTCCCGGCGCTGAGCATCGAGGCGTCGCTGGACAGCCGGCGCAGCTTCGGCGGCGCGTCACCCGTCCGCGTGCGCGAGGCCGTCGCGGCGGCGCGGGAGCGCTTCCTGTGAGGCGCCCGCTGCTGATCCTGGCGACCGCCGCCGTCGCGCTGACGCTGGCCGGCTGCGGCAAGAAGCCGAGCTTCGTCGATCCCCCGCAGGGCAAGGAAGCCGACACGTTCCCCGGCACCTACCCGAACCCGAAGACCGACCCCAAGCCCGGTCAGCCGTCCTCCGGAGCCCGCTTCCCATGAGCGCCTTCGCCTACCGCAACGGCGTGATGCACGCCGAATCCGTGCCGCTGTCCACCATCGCGGCGGAGGTCGGAACGCCCTTCTACTGCTATTCCACGGCGGCGCTGGAGGCGCATTACAGCGCCTACGCCGGGGCCTTCGCGGGGCAGGACGCCGACGTCTGCTACGCGGTGAAGGCCAACTCCAACCTCGCCGTCATCCGCGCCTTCGCGCGGCTGGGCGCCGGCGCCGACGTGGTGTCGGGCGGCGAGATGCGCCGCGCGCTGGCCGGCGGCATCCCGGCCGGCAAGATCATCTTCTCCGGCGTCGGCAAGACGCGCGAGGAGATGCGCGCCGCGCTGGAGGCCGGTATCCACCAGATCAATGTGGAATCCATCCCCGAGGTGGAGGCCCTGTCGGAGGTGGCGGTCAGCCTGGGCGTCACCGCGCCCATCGCCTTCCGCGTGAACCCGGACGTGGACGCCAAGACCCACGCCAAGATCGCGACGGGCAAGAAGGAGAACAAGTTCGGCGTCGACTACGACCACGCGCGGGAGGTCTACGCCCAGGCCGCCAAGTTGCCGGGTATCAAGCCGGTGGCCATCGCCGTCCACATCGGGTCGCAGCTGACCGACCTCGCCCCCTTCCGCGCCGCCTACGAGCGGGTGGCGGCGCTGCTCCACGTCCTGCGCGAGGACGGGCACGACATCACCCGCCTCGACCTCGGCGGCGGGCTGGGCATCGTCTACAAGCACGAGGCGCCGCCGGACATCGCCGACTACGCGGCCATGGTGAAGTCGATCACCGGCAATCTCGGCTGCCGCATCTCGCTGGAGCCGGGGCGCTCGCTGGTCGGCAACGCCGGCATCCTGGTGTCGCGGGTGATCTACCTGAAGCAGGGGCTGCACCGCCGCTTCGTCATCATCGACGCGGCGATGAACGACCTGATCCGCCCCACCCTCTACGAGGCCTATCACGGCATCGTCCCGGTGACCGAGCCCGCCAAGGGCGCCGCCACCGAGCCCTACGACGTCGTCGGTCCGGTCTGCGAGAGCGGCGACACCTTCGCGCTCCAGCGCGCGCTGCCGGCCATGGCGCCGGACGATCTGGTGGCGATCCTGTCGGCGGGGGCCTACGGCGCGGTCATGTCCTCCACCTACAACACCCGCCCGCTGATCCCGGAGGTGCTGGTGAACGGTGACCAATTCTCGGTCATCCGGCCGCGCGTGCCGGTGGAGGAGCTGCTGGCGCTGGATCGCGTGCCGGACTGGCTGAAGGACTGATCCGGTCCACCGGCAGCCGGCCCTTCACGCGAACCGGCCGAAGAGCGTCAGGAAGGGGGCATCCAACCCGCAGGGAGCCCCTTTCCATGACGTCCATCCGCCTCAACGGCGCCTTTCGCGACGCCGTCGCCGACATCGCCCTGGCCGTCGCCCAGGACCCCAACCTCGTCGCGCTGGTCATGCGCTGGAACGAGGACGACACCCTCCTCTGGACGCTCAACTCCCTGCCCAACGGCCAGAACACCGTTCCGGGCGGCGGCGCCGCCCACGCCGAAGAGGCGCTGATCGTCAATTGGGCCGGCTATGTCGCGCAGAACGGCGGCCAGGAACCCAACACCGTCGAGATCCTGCTGACCAAGAGCCCCTGCATGGACCGCTCCCCGGAGCGTCAGATGGCCGGCGGGGCCTGGCCGCCGGGCTGTTCGTCCAAACTGCGGCAGCTCGTCCTGGCGAAGCCGGCCAACGACTGGCGCATCTGCTTCCTCGCCTATTACCAGGAGGACATCCGCATCGACGCCCAGGCCTACGGCGCCGTCGCGGAGTTCGCGGGAATCGTCAAGGCCGACGTCTATCTCTGGGCCGACCGGCACAAGGGCTGACGCCCCGGGGGTTGAACCGCAAGACACGAGGCGTGCGATACCCTCTGCACAGAACACCCCATAAGGCGTATGATTCCCCGTTCGAGAAACGGGCGGGGAACATCATGGAGTGGGACGCGGCCTATGCCATCGGTCAGAGCGCGGTGGACGGGGACCACCAGCGGCTGTTTCAGCTCTTCAACCAGTTCAGCGCGGCGATCGCCGCCGGGGAAACGCGCGAATCCGCCAACCGTTTCCTGCGCGAACTGGCCGATTACTCGGCCTATCATTTCCGCCGCGAGGAAGGGCTGATGCACGCGGTCGGCTACCCCGACTACGCCAAGCACAAGACGATGCACGACACCTTCGCCGACTTCGTCCGCCGGCAATCCGATTCCGGCGCCCGCGATCCGGAGGAGGTCCAGTTCCTCCAGAGCTACGTCGAGATGTGGCTCTGCGGCCATATCCTGGTCATGGACAAGTGGTTTGGCGAATGGCTCGACGGACGGGGTGAGAGGACCGGCACGACGGCCCCTACGGCCTGAGCGGCCGGGCTGGGGCAGCCCGGCCTTCGGAACGCCGCGACCGCGCGCCGTTTACTTCTTGTAGGGATTGGCCACCCACGACTTCAGATAAGTCTCGAGTTCGGTGTCGCCATCATAGTAAAGCCACTCGGTTTCCTCCTTCGACAGCGGCTTGGTCGGCGACGGCCGATAAAGCTTGTCGTAGGGCACCGAGAAGACGCCCAGGTCGGGGGCCGCCTCGAGAATTTTCTTCACCCACCCCTCGGCTCTCACATAGAGGGTCTCGTAATCCGTGGCGACGGACACGAATGGGTTTTCGTTCGAGTTCTCGGATTGGCTGCCGAACGAGCTTTGCTTGATCGCCCAGTCGTTCAAGGCCGAATCGCCGGGCTTGGCGAAGCCGCCGCCGACGGTGTTCCGGCGGCGCGACCTCCAGTCGGTCGCTTTCGCCTTGTCGGCGAACCGATAGACAAGGACCTGTCCAGCCTTGTCGGGGTCGAGGGTGTACGGCTCCCCGGCGGCGGTCGCGGTCGAGAATGTCTTGGGGCTTGGCATGGAAACGCTCCTGAACGGACACGGTGGCGCGGGCGCGCTGCGCCTCGCCTTCTGGAGAACGTCCCACCGCCCGCGGCCGTGAATGGGAAAGGGCGCTGCCCTCTCGACCATCCGTCGGGTTGCCTTAATTTGGACATGGCCCGATGTTTCGGTAGCGAACCGGCATGCCGGACCGCGACAGACGGCGCAGCCGAGCCTATATCCTGACGATGTCCCGGCGGCGGTGTCTCCTCCCGCCCGGTGCCTGACCAGACGGGAGAGCGGCATGAGCGACAGCAAGGACGGGTTCCGCTTCCCCCTGCGCAAGGAGGCGCCCCCCGCACCCGCCCCGCGGGAGCCCCGCCTGCGCATGGGGCAGGCCCGCGCCGCCCTGCTCTGGGAACGGCTGTGGCCGGCGCTCTGGGCGCCCATCACCATCGCCGGGGCCTTCCTCGCCTTGGCCCTGCTGAACGTCTTCCTGCTTCTGCCGGGCTGGCTGCACGCGCTGGTCCTGCTGCTGTTCGTCGCCGCCATCGGCTGGACGGGGTGGCGCGGGCTGCGTGCCTTCCGGCTTCCGGATGAGGACGCCGCCCGCCGCCGGCTGGAGCGCGACAGCGGCCTGCCCCACCGCCCCCTCCACGCCCTGCGCGACACGCCCGCCGGCAACGACCCCGTCGCCGCGGAGCTGTGGCGCCTGCACCAGGAGCGGGTGCGCGCCGCCATGCGGCGGCTGCGCGTCGCCATGCCACTGTCCGACGGCCTCGCCGCCCGGGACCGCTACGCCCTGCGCGCGCTGGTGGCGCTGGTGCTGATCGCCGCGGGCGGGGCGACCTGGGGCGACTGGAAGCCGCGGCTGGCCGCCGCCATCACCCCGCATTTCGGCGGAACGGCGACGGCGTCGGTCGCGACGCTCGACCTCTGGGTGACGCCGCCCGAATACACCGGCCTGCCGCCGGTTTTCCTGAAATCGGCCAACCCCGCCCACACGCCGAGCCTCGCCGATCCCGTGCCGGTCCCCAAGGGCAGCCTCGTGCTGGCCCGCGTCACCGGCGGCAGCGGCACGCCGTCGCTGGAGGCGGGCAGCAAGACCACCGCTTTCGAGGCCGTGGACTCCGCGACCTTCCAGATCCAGCAGCCCATCGAGGACGGCGCCCGCATCGCCGTGACCCAGGGGTCCAACCTGTTGGGCGGCTGGAACGTGCGGATCATTCCGGACACCCCGCCGACCATCGCTTACGCCAGCCCCCCGACCAAGGGGGAGCGCGGTGCGCTGCGGCTGGACTACACCGCGCAGGACGATTACGGGCTGGCCGAGGCCAAGGCCGTCGTTCGGCTGGACCTGCCGGAGGGCGAAGCCCCGGCGCTCGACCGCAGCCCGCTGGAACTGCCGCTGGCCCTGCCCGGCGTCCGCCCGCGCGAAGCGCGCAACGCCGCCTTCCACGACCTGACCGCCCATCCCTGGGCCGGGCTGAACGTCACCATCCGCCTGACCGCGCTCGACGGCGCCGGCCAGACCGGCAGCACCGAGGACGTGGCGATGGTCCTGCCTGAGCGCGTCTTCAACCACCCGGTCGCCCGCGCCATCGTGGAGGAGCGCAAGAAGCTGACCCTGCGGCCCCAGCAGCTCCGCATCGAGGTGGCCCGCGCCCTGGCCGAGATCTCGGCGCGGCCGAGCCAGTTCGGCGGCGATCTGGTGGCTTTCCTGGCGATGCGCACGGCGGTGAACCGCCTGCTGCTCGACGAGGAGGGGGCATCGGTCCCCGCCGTCCAGCAACTGCTGTGGGAAACCGCGCTGCGCATCGAGGACGGCGGCCTGTCGCTGGCCGAGCGCGACCTGCGCGACGCCGAGAGCCGTCTCGCCGAGGCGCTGGAGCGCGGCGCCGACGACCAGGAACTGAAAAAGCTGATGGACGAGCTTCAGGCGGCGCTCGACAAGTTCCTCGACGCCATGGAGCAGCAGATGCGCGAGGCGCTGGAGCGCGGCGAGCAGATCCCCATGGTGCCGCCGGAAATGGCCGACCAGATGATGGACCGCCAGGACCTTCAGCGCATGATGGAACAGATGCGGCAGATGGCCGAGACCGGCGCCCGCGACGCGGCGCGGCAGATGCTGTCCCAGCTCCAGCAGATGATGGAGCAGATGCGCAACGGCGCCATGGCCCAGATGCAGCAGCAGGGCCAGAACGAGGCGGCGCAGATGATGCGCGAGCTTCAGGAGCTGACGCAGCGGCAGCAGCAGCTGCTCGACCAGACCTTCCGCCAGTCACAGGAGCAGATGGGCCGGCAGGACGGGCAGCAGGGACAGCAGCCGGGGCCGCGCAACCGCCAGGGCCGTCCGCAGCAGGGACAGCAAGGGCAGCAGGGCCAGTCCGGCAGCCCGCTGATGCAGCAGCAGGCCGAGCAGCAGGAGGCGCTGCGCCGCCAGCTCGGCGAGTTGATGCGCCGTATGGGCGAGCAGCAGGGCGGCGAAATTCCCCGCCCGCTGGGCCGCGCCGAACGGGCCATGCGCGACGCGGGCCAAGCGCTCCAGCAGGGGCAACCCGGCTCCGCCGTTCCGCCGCAGACCCAGGCGATGGACGAGCTTCAGCAGGGCATGCAGGCCATGGCCGAGCAGATGATGCAGCAGATGATGGGCCAGCAGGGTCCGGCGATGAGCGGGCAGCAGCCCGGGCAGGCGCAGCAGCGCCAGGGCCAGGGCCGCAACCGCGATCCGCTGGGCCGCCGCCCCTCCGGCTTCGGCAACTACAACAACGAGGACGTGAAGATCCCCGAGGAGGCCGAACTCCAGCGCGCTCGTGAAATCCTCGACGAGCTGCGCCGCCGCTCCGGCCAGTATGGCCGCCCGCAGATGGAGCGCGAGTACATCGACCGCCTGCTGAAGCAGTTCTGACCGGCCGCTGAAGCAGTTTTAAGGCGGGGGGAGCGGGCGGCTTTACCGGAGGGCGGCGCTGGTGCAGTATCCGCCGCGCAAGGCGCCGCCGCTTGCCCTTCCGGCACGGACGCCCCCGGACACAACGAACGTTTCCTCATGGTCGCGGTCCTTTCGAACCACGGGTCGGGCGGGCTGGCCCCGCAGCGCCCGGAACTGACGCTCGGCAGCAAGTTCCGCATGATCAACTGGGGGCTGGTGCTCCTGGTCTGCATCATCACATCGGTCGGGGTGGCCCTGCTCTACTCGGCCGCCGGCGGCAACTGGAAGCCCTGGGCGCAGCCGCAGCTCGTGCGCGCCATTCCCGGCCTGGTCCTGATGCTGATGATCGCGCTGGTCGACGTGCGCCATCTGATGAAGTCGGCCTACGCCATCTTCCTGATCGTGCTCTGCCTGCTGGTCGCGGTGGAGCTGATGGGCCGCATCGGCATGGGCGCCCAGCGCTGGATCGACCTGGGATTCTTCCAGCTACAACCGTCCGAGCTGATGAAGCCGGCCCTGACCCTGGCGCTGGCGCGCTACTTTCACGGCATCTCTCTGGACCAGATCGGCCGCCCGCTGCTGCTGATCCCGCCCTTGCTGCTGGTCTTCGTCCCGGTGGCGCTGGTGCTGATGCAGCCGAACCTGGGCACCTCGCTGCTGCTCATCATGGGCAGCGGCGCCGTCTTCTTCGCGGCGGGCGTGAGGATCTGGAAGTTCCTGCTGGTCATCGGCGGCGGCCTGTCGGCCATTCCCATCGCCTGGGAGTTCCTGCACGATTATCAGAAGCAGCGAGTCTACACCTTCCTCGACCCGGAGACCGACCCGCTGGGCGCCGGCTACAACATCCTCCAATCGAAGATCGCCCTGGGGTCGGGCGGGCTGTTCGGCAAGGGCTTCATGTCCGGCTCGCAGAGCCAGCTGATGTTCCTGCCGGAGAAGCACACCGACTTCATCTTCGTGGTGCTGGCGGAGGAGTTCGGGATGGTCGGCGCGCTGATCCTGCTGGCGCTGTACCTGATGCTGTTCATCTACGGCGTGGTCATCGCGCTGAGCTGCCGCAGCCAGTTCGCCCGGCTGGTGGCGGTCGGCATGACCGCGCAGTTCTTCCTCTACGTGATGGTCAACGTGTCGATGGTGACCGGCCTGATCCCGGTGGTGGGCATCCCGCTGCCGCTCGTGTCCTACGGCGGGTCGGCGATGATGACGCTGATGATCGGCGTGGGGCTTCTGCTCAGCATGTCGGTCCACCGCGAGGTCCGCATCCCGAAGAGCGGCGTCACCGAGCTGTGACGCCGCCAGTCGGAGCGCTCCGTCAGCCCTCCGAGACCTCGCCGTTCTCCTGGATCAGCACCTTGTCGATGCGGCGGCCGTCCATGTCGATGACCTCGAAGCGCAGGCCGTTCCAGCGGAAATGCTCAGCGGCGGTGGGGACATGGCCCAGACGGTCGAGCATGAAGCCGGCGATGGTGTGGTAATCGCCCTCGCCCTTCAGCCCCTTCACGCCGACCAGCGACTCCACCTCCTCCACCGGGGTCATGCCGTCGACCAGCCAGGAGCCGTCCTCGCGCTGGACCGCGAAGCCGTCGCCTTCCTGCCCCTGCTCGGGCATCTCGCCGGCGATGGCCTCCATGATGTCGGTGACGGTGGCGATGCCCTCGACGCTGCCGTATTCGTCCACCACCACGGCCATGTGGATGCTGGCCTGCTTGAACAGCTCCAGCAGCCGCAGGACGGGGGTGCCGTCATGGACGATCAGCGGCTCCACCATGGCCTCACGCAGGTCGAAGCTGCGGCCCTGGAGCGCCTGGTTGAGCAGCGCCTTGCTGGACACGATGCCCTGCACCTCGTCCACGTCGCCGCGGCAGACCAGGAAGCGGGAATAGCCGCTGGCCTGGATCTCCTTGGCGATGGCGTCGGGCGGGTCGTCGAGGTCGATCCACACGAGGTCCGGGCGCGGCGTCATGATCGACCGCGCGGTGCGGTCGGACAGGCGGAACACGCCCTCGATCATCTGCCGCTCGGCGGGTTCGAAGACGCCGGTCTGCGTGCCCTCCTTGATGAGGCTCTTGACCTCCTCCTCGGTGACGGTCTGCTCGCGCGCGGTGGGCAGGCGCAGCAGCTTCATCACGCCCTCGGTCGAGACGCCGAGCAGCCAGACCAGCGGCATGGCGATGCGCGACAGGACGCTCATCGGACCGGCCACGCCGGCGGCGATGCGCTCCGCGTTCACCAGCGCCATGCGCTTGGGCACCAGCTCGCCGACGATCAGCGACAGGTAGGTGATCGCGGCGACCACCAGCGCGAAGCCGACCTGCTGGCCGTAAGGGGCGATCCAGGAAACGTTGGCGTCCAGGACCGTGCCCAGCCGGTCGGCCAGGGTCGCGCCACCGTAGGCGCCGGCGATGATGCCGATCAGCGTGATGCCGACCTGCACGGTGGAGAGGAAATTGCCGGGGTCCTCCGACAGTTTCAGCGCGGCGCGGGCGCCCTTGCTGCGTGTTTCCTCGGCCATCTGCTGAAGCCGCGCGCGCCGCGACGACACCAGCGCCATTTCCGACATTGCGAAAAAGGCGTTCAGCAGGATCAGCAAAATGATGACCAGTACTTCCCAAATCATGGCGTCGAGCCCGCGGGCGCTCCCTCTTTATGAAGACAGTTTGTCGAAGATCAGCATGCCGGCCTGCCCGAAACCGAACAGGATGGCAGCGACGATGACGATGGCGATCAGTCCGGCGACGAGGCCGGCGGCGACGAAAGCCCCATCCTTCTCGATCAGCCCCAGCGCGATCAGCGCGATGGCGAAGGCCGGCGGCTGGTTGCCGAAGACGATGGGAAGGGCCAGAATTCCGGCGAGGATCATCACGGCCACGCCGAGCAGCCGCTCCGCCGTGGGGGCGGTCATCGCCGGCAGGCGCGGGCGCAGATGCCGCTCCAGCCGGTCGACGTGCGGCTTCGCCTTGGCGATCACGCGCAGGAAGGCGTCGCGGTCGAGCGTGAGGGCGGCCAGACGGCGCGGCAGCCAGGGGCGGTCGCGCCCGGCGGCGATCTGCGCGCCGATCAGCAGCATCGGCAGGCCCGTCGCCGTGGACAGGCCGGGCACCGGCAGGATGTTCGGAATGGACAGGATCAGAAGAAGGGCGCCGAAGGCGCGGTCGCCCAGAATGCCCACGAGGTCGCCCAGCGCGATCCGCGCGCCATGGTCGTGGTTCAGGAAATCGTCCAGCACCGCCGAAGCGGGGTTCACCGGCGGGGAGCCGGTGGGCGCGGCATCGCCGCGGTCAACGTCCTCCGGAGCCTGACGGTCCAGGGACGTGTCGGGAGGTCGGCCGTCGCTCACGGCGCTCCCCACGGAGGCCGCCCGAAACGGCGGAAGGGTAAACCCATGGACCTTTCGCGTCGCAACATCGTAGGGATTCCTTTTACAGCATCGCCGGTCGGCGCGCCAGCCCGTCTGTGGAATGCGCCGCGTCTCAAGGGGATGATGCCACAAACGGCAGGTCCACGGTGAAGGTCGAGCCGCGTCCCGGCGCCGAATCGGCGGTGATGCGCCCGCCATGCCCCTCGGCGATGGACCGGCAGATGTAGAGGCCGAGGCCGACCGTCCCCTCCCCCTCGGTGCCCAGCCGGCCGGTGCGCGCGAAGGGCTGGAAGAGCTGGGCCAACTCGGCCGGGGGAATGCCCCTTCCCTCGTCGGACACGCGCAGGCGCGCCCGGCCGCCACCCTCGCTCGCGGTCTCGCCCGGGGCCTGGCTGAGGGCGACGCGGACCCGCCCGCCCCGGTCGGAGTATTTGATGGCGTTCGACAGCAGGTTGTTGAGAAGCTGATCCAGCTTGGCCGGGTCGATGTCGGCCATGGGCAGCGGGCGTTCGGGCACGGACAGCTCGATGGTGATGGTCTTGCCCTCGGCCAACACGCGATTCATCGAGACGTTCCGACGGACCAGCGCCGCCAGATCGGACGGTCGCCGCGCCAGCCGCAGTTGCCCGGCCTGCAGCGCCGCGAGGGACAGCGCGTCCTCCACCATGTGGCGCATCGACAGGCTGGATTCCCGGATGCGCTCCAGGCAGGCCCGCTCCGTCGCCTCCAGCCGCCCGTCCAGCCTCTGTTCCAACAGCTCCGCGAAGCCGACGACGACCTGGAGCGGCGTGCGCAGGTCGTGGGCCAGCATGCCCATCAGACGGTTCTTCTGCTCGTTGCTGGCGGCCAGTTCGGCGTTGGCCTTGGCGAGCGCCCGCTGGACGGTGGCGAGTTCGTTGTTGAGGAGGGTCATCTCGTCGAACAGCGCGTCCACGGTGGGCACCTCCGGAGCCGGCACCGCCCTGCGGAGCGGAGCGAGCCGCTCGGCAAGCCGCGGGTTGAGCGTCTCCATCTCCTCAAGCAGGGCCGGGAGCCCGCCGGGTGCCCGCGCCACCGCCAGCAGCAGTCCCTCCGCGTCGCTGAGCCCGCTGACATGGAACGCCCCCGTGGGGTGGAGTCGGCTGGACAGGAGCTGATCGATCATCCGGCCGGACTTCCGCAGGCCGCTGAACAGGTCCAGCGCGCCCGCCACCGCGTCCGGGCCGAACAGCACGGGAAAGGGGGTGCCCGGCTTTCCGGTCAATCCCGGCAGTCCGGCGCCCACCCGGTGCAGGGCGCGCAGACGCCCGTCGTGATCGCAGGTCAGGACCAGCCCGTCCATGCCTTCTCCCTCAAGCCGCACACATCACGCCATCCCCGTCACGCCATGCCCGTCACGCGACACCGGCGGCACGGTCCGGAGCCGCCGGGCCGATCAGCCGGTCCGCGATGGCGACCGCCTCCTCGGCGCCGGGGGCGAAGGCGTCGGCGCCGACCGTCCTCCACAGGTCCGGAACGAGGTTGAAGGGGTAACCGCCGACCAGCACCCGCGGCGGCTGTTCCCACGGCTCGGCGCGCACCGCGGCGATGAGGGCGGCGACCCGCCCGACATGGGCGGTGATGGTGGCGGACACCGCCAGAATCCGGGCGTTCCGCTCACGCAGCGCGTGGATGATGCTGTTCGCGGGGGTGTTGGCGCCGAGATAATGGCTGTCCCAACCGGCCATCTCGAAGAAATCGGCGACCATGCGGATGCCGATCTCGTGCTGCTCCCCGCCGACGCAGGTGGCGACTATGGACGGGCCCTTCCGCTCGGTGGCGAAGATCGCCGGGTAGAGCTGACCCATGATCGCCTGGGTGGCGGCGGTGGCGAAATGCTCGTGCGCCACGGTGATCGCCCGCGTCTGCCAGAGCCGCCCGATCTCGCGCAGGGCCGGTTGGAACACATGCAGGTACAGGTCGGGCACCCTGGTCCCGCCGGCGGCGGCTTCCGTCACCATCGTCGCCGCCCGGCGCCGGTCGCCGGACAGCAGCGCATCCAGATAGGCGCGCGCGAGCGCGCCGAGCGGCGCATCCGATCGGACGAAGGGCGGCACGTCCCGTGGCAGGCCGGGCAAAGCCGCCAGCCCCTCCCCCACGCACGCGCGCACGCGCGCCGCCGTGGCGGAATCGACCCGGCCGGCCACGACGTCGCGGAGGATTTCCAGGCTTTCGCCCAGCTCCCCGTCGGGGATGCCGATTCCGGCGAAGAGGATCTTGACCCAGGCCACATATTCGCGAAACAGCGCCGGGCTGTCGCTCGCCACCGCTTCCGCCAGATACAGAAGGTGGAAGCTGACATCCTCGACGCAGTGCTCCCGGCCGGCATCGCCATACCGGGCGTAAAGCGCCGGCCAGCGCTCGAACTGAATCGCCACGACCGCACGTGCCAATTCCTCGCGGCGGTCCACGATGGGATTGGAGGCGATCCGCAGCGGACCGGAAATGGGCCGGACGGTCCCCGGCATGGCACGGCGTCTCCCGTCAGGGGATGTTCGGAAGGAAGGTGCCCCCTCCCACCCATTCCTGCAACGCCCGATTTCGCGAAATGGTTCAGTTTCCGAGCAATCACGCCTAATGATTGTGGAAAGCCTGTCAGCGGACTTTCTGAAGAACGAAGGACAGCCGCTTCTGGAGGTCGGCCTTCGACACCGGCTTCACCAGATAACCGGAGATTCCGTAGGCGATGGCCCGCTTGACGGTGTCCGCCTCGCGGTGGGCGGTCAGGACGATCACCGGAAGATCGGCCAGAGGATTTCCCGTGGCCGTCCGCAGCGCGTGCAGCAGGTCCAACCCGCTCATCCGCGGCATTTCCAGATCGCAGATGGCGAGGTCCACCTTTTCGGGATGGTCGCGCAGGATGGCCAGCGCCGACACGCCGTCCGACGCCTCCCACACCTGGCGAACCTTCAGATCCTGGAGCAGACGGCTCATCAGCCGGCGGGTGAAGTCATCGTCTTCGATCAGCAGGACACGCAGGTCGTTGATGCTGCGGTTCAGCGACCCATCCTTCGCAGGCTCGTTGAGCATCGGCGCGGCCATCCTATCCGTGTCGTTGCATTGGGAAAGCGTCTGAGCACGTTACATCGCTGGGAACGACCGGAGAAGTCCGCAAATGATGCAAAAATCGTAATTTATGCAACCATGGAAACGGGCGGAGCGACGCGCTGTCGTGGATGATCGCGACCTTGCGCCGGGGCCCGTTGTCCGCCCTGTCGGCGATCTGCTAAACCCGCAAGGCCCGATCAACGATCGGGCCGACGGCCGGGGCCGCCTCTCGGGGATGGCCCCGCACCCCGCACGCGGTTTCGGAACAGCCAGCCACCATGCAACTCGACCTTCTCAAGAGACCGGACGGACGGACGGCCATCCTGATGCCGTCCGGCTTCGTCCTCGACCTGCTGACTCCGGACGCCACGGGCATGCCGATCGAGGACATCGCCCAGTGCCTGTCGTCCCAGCCGCGCTGGGGCGGGGCGGCCCGGCCCTGGTACTCGGTCGCCGAGCATTCGGTGATGGTCTCGCGTCTGGTGCCGCCGCCCCTGGCCTACTCGGCCCTGATGCACGACTGCGAGGAGTTCCTCGGCGACTGGCCGTCGCCGGTGAAGGTGATGCTGGACCGCGACTACGTCAAACAGCGGCTCCATCCGGTCAAGGACGCGTTGCGCCGCTGGTTCGGCTTCGACGACGAGGCGCCGGCCATCAAGCAGGCCGACCTCGTCTGCATGGCCACGGAGCTGCGCGATCTCCTGCCGCCCGCTTGGCTGGATTGGGGACACCTGCCGCCCGCCCACCCGGACAGGATCGTCCCGGTCGGGCCCGATCGGGCGTACGCGCTTTTCCTGGAGCGGTACGAGGCGTTGAAGCACCTCGCCCAGCCGCAAGCCAAATCCCCGAAGGCCAAAGCCACGCGGAGCAGGCGCAAGGCGCCGCAGCCTTGACCGCGACGGCGAACCCCGCACCGAAAGGGCGTACGTACGCCGTGTACGTCCGCCAAACCCTCGCGGGCCGCCGGACCGCGGCACGTATCATACAGTAAGCTACCTGCCGTGCGTCCCCGGACGCTCCAAACTGGAGCGCGATGCAATTTCAGGGATGAGCGAATGACGGCGATCCACCAGACGGCGATCCACCATGGTCCGGGAGAGGCGTAGCCATGGCCGTTCCCGCGATCCAGGCGGCGCTCGTCGGCGCCTATGTGCTGCGCCAGCGCCTCAAGGGCAACCGGCGTTTCCCCCTGGTGCTGATGATGGAGCCGCTGTTCCGCTGCAACCTCGCCTGCGCGGGTTGCGGCAAGATCGACTATCCCGACCCCATCCTGCGCCGCCGCCTGTCGGTGGAGGAAGCTTTGGACTCGGTGGACGAATGCGGCGCCCCGGTGGTCTCCATCGCCGGGGGCGAGCCGTTGCTGCATCCGGATATCCACACCATCGCCGCCGGCATCGTGGCGCGCCGCAAGTTCGTCTACCTCTGCACCAACGCCCTGCTGATGGAAAAGCGGCTCGACCGCTTCACCCCCAGCCCCTTCTTCACCTGGTCGGTCCATCTCGACGGCGGGCGGGAGGAGCATGACAAGGCGGTCTGCCAGCCGGGCGTCTACGACCGCGCCGTCGCGGCGATCCGGGCCGCCAAGGCGCGGGGCTTCCGCGTCAACATCAACTGCACCCTGTTCGACGGGGCGGAGCCGGAGAAGGTCGCCGCCTTCCTCGACGAGGTCATGGCGGCCGGCATCGACGCCGTCACCGTGTCGCCCGGCTACGCCTATGAACGCGCGCCCGACCAGGAGCATTTCCTGAACCGCCGCAAGACCAAGGAGCTGTTCCGCGACGTCTTCGCGCGGGGGCGGGGCCGGAAATGGCGCTTTTCGCAATCGTCGCTGTTCCTCGATTTCCTGGCCGGCAACCGCAGCTACCGCTGCTCGCCCTGGGGCAACCCGACGCGCAACGTCTTCGGCTGGCAGCGCCCCTGCTATCTGCTGGGCGAGGGCTACGCCCCGACCTTCAAGGCGTTGATGGAGGAGACGGACTGGGACGCCTACGGCACCGGCAATTACGAGAAATGCGCCGATTGCATGGTCCATAGCGGCTATGAGCCGACCGCGGTGGAGGACACGCTGCGCAATCCTCTGTCGGCGCTGGCGGTCAGCCTGCGCGGACCGCGCACGGAGGGGCCGATGGCGCCGGAGATCCCGCTGGACCGCCAGCGCCCGGCGGAGGAGGTCTTCTCACGCCACGTCGCGGACACGCTGCGCCGGATCGAGGCCGAGCGGACCGCCGCCGAGTAAATCCGTCGGAATGGCCTGGGCGGCGCCGCGCAGTGACGCCAGGGCGCGGCCGAGGTCCCAGGCCAGCCGGCCCAGCGCGACGAGTTCGCGGGGGTCGGCGACCAAGCGCGCCAGCACGGCGCCGGGGGCCATGCGCCCCGCCCCGTCCAGCCCGGCCAGCGCCGCCCTGGGGAGCGCCCGCCACGCCGGATCGGCGACCACCCGCAGGACGGCGAAGGGCCGGCCCCACGCCTGGCAGGCCCGCGCGACGGCAAGGCTTTCCAGATCGACGGCCACGGCGCCGGTCAGAGCCCGCAGCCGCGCCTTGTCCCCGACCGTCGCCGCCGGTATCCGGGCGCCCGCCACCAAGGCGGAGCGCGCCAGCGGCAAGGCGCTCTGGAGGCGGTCCCGCCAGGGTCGCCACGTTTCGAAGACGGCGCCGTCCTCATCGACGACGGCCGTCGCCAGGACCAGCGAGCCGGGCCGCAGGTCGGGCGCCAAGCCCCCCGCGATGCCGAAGCTGACGATCCCGCCGGCGCCCCCCTCCAGCAACCGATGCGCCGCCAGCGCGGCGGCGGCGTCCCCCATGGCGCAGGCGACGGGAAGCCCGCTGCGCCGGGCCAGACGGGCTTCCAACGCCATGCCGGTGAGGATCGCGGCGGTCATCACGCCTCCCTACGGAGATACCCAGTAACGCAGCGTCAACGCCGTCTCCACATCCTCCGCCCCCACCGTCACGGCGGCGTCGCGGAAGCTCGGCGGCGCCAGAAGCACGGGGGCGTCGTTGCCGAAGCCGAAGCCCTCCCGCGGCACGCCCAGAAGATTGCGGTCCAACCGGCCGTTGCCGTTCTCGTCGTGGTAGGCGCGCAGCGCGTAGGTCCCCGGCGGCAGGTCGGGAACGGCAATGCGCACCGACCCCTCCACAGCCGGGGCGGTGGCCCGGAAGGCGCAGCGCCCCGCCGGGTAGGCCGCCTCCTCGCAGACGGCAAGGACGACCTCCCCCTCGCCGTTGCGCACGCCCTGGACGGTCACGGCCAGGGCCGCGGCCAGGACCGCCGCTCCTCTCACGCCCGCCCCATCAGGGTCTCAGGGCCTGGTAACGGGCCAGCGCCCACAGGGGGAAACTCGCCGCGTAGCCGTGGTACTTCAGGTAGAAGACGCGGGGGAAGCCCACAGCGGTGAAGGGATCCTCGCTCCACAGCCCTTCG
Source organism: Azospirillum brasilense (assembly GCF_005222205.1). Lineage (NCBI taxonomy): Bacteria > Pseudomonadati > Pseudomonadota > Alphaproteobacteria > Rhodospirillales > Azospirillaceae > Azospirillum > Azospirillum brasilense. The sequence goes on from NZ_CP032346.1 coordinate 1,001,530, forward strand.
GCGTTGCGGGCCGCCAGCAGATAGTCGATACCGCGGTCGACCGCCGGGTGGTTGCCCTTGCCGGCGGCCATCAGCCCGAGCAAAGCCCAGGCGGTCTGCGAGGCGGTGGAGACCGGTCCCTCGCCGCGCGGGTTGCCGGCCCAGTAGCTGGCGCCGTCCTCGCCCCAGCCGCCGTCCGCGCGCTGGTGGACCAGCAGCCACTGCGCGGCGCGCTGGACCGCCGGTGCCGCGTGTGGCACGCCGGCGGCGTTCAGCGCCTCCAGCGCCGACCAGGTGCCGTAGACGTAGTTGGTGCCCCAGCGCCCGAACCAAGCGCCGTCGCTCTCCTGCTCGCGCTCCAGAAAGGTCAGGCCGCGGCGGGTCGGCAGGGTGTCGCGCCCCTCGCCCAGCCGGGCCAGCATCATGACGCAGCGGGCCGTCACGTCGGAGGTCGGAGGATCGAGCAGGGCGCCATGGTCGGCGAAGGGGATGTGGTTGAGGAAATCGTGCTGGTTTTCGGCATCGAAGGCGCCCCAGCCGCCGTTGCGGCTCTGCATGCCGACGATCCAGTCCCGCGCGCGGCGGATCGGCTCGCCATAGCGCTCGGCGTCCAGCCGTTGCAGGGCCATCACCACCATGGCGGTGTCGTCGGTGTCCGGATAATGGGGGTTGTTGTACTGGAAGGCCCAGCCGCCCGACGCCAGCCCCGGACGCTGCCACGCCCAATCGCCCTCCACGTCCAAAATCTGCCGGTCGACCAGCCAATCCGCTCCCCTCCGGGCCGCGGCGCGGGCGAGCGGGCTGCCGGTCTCCAGCAGGGCGTTGCAGATGATCGCGGTGTCCCACACCGGTGACAGGCAGGGCTGGCAATAGACCCGCCCCGGCTGCCGCACCACCAGCCCGCGCAGCGCGCGGCGCGCCGTCGCCGCGTCGGGATGGTCGGGCGGCATGCCCAGGCAGTGGAACATCAGCACGGCGTTGACCATCGCCGGGAAGATGGCGCCCAGCCCGTCCTCCCCGTTCAGCCGCTCGGTGACGAAGCGCACCGCGCGGTCGATGGCCGTCTGGCGCCCGTTGGCGGGCAGGCGCGGCTCCACCGCGTGCAGGGCGGCGTCGAGCGCGCGGAACAGCGTGGCCCAGCCGCCGCGGCTGTTGTTGCTGTGCCAGTTGCGCACCCGTTCCGGGGGCTCGGTGAACAGCTCCGCGATGCCGATTCCGCGCGGGTTGCGGGCGCGCAGCCGGTGCGCCATGACGACCAGCAGCGGCACCACCACCGTCCGCGACCAGTAGGAGATGCGCGAGATGTGGAAGGGCGACCAGGGCGGCAGGTTCATCACCTCCACCGGCATCGCCGGCACGGCGCGCCAGGGAATCTGCCCGAACTGGGCCAGCAGGATGCGGGTGAAGACGTTGCAGCGCGCCGCGCCGCCGCGCGCCAGGATCGCCTCGCAGGCGCGGCGCATGTGCGGCGCCTCGGGACTGTCCCCCGCCGCCTTCAGCGCGAAATAGGCCTTCACGCTGCAGCTGATGTCCATGGCGCCGCCGAAGAACAGCGGCCAGCCGCCGTCCTTGCCCTGCCGCCCGCGGATGAAAGCGGCCAGCCCGGCTTCCAGCTCCGGGTCGATCTCGTCCAGGATGTGGTGCAGCAGCAGATATTCGGACGGGATGGTGGCGTCGGCCTCAAGCTCGAACACCCAATGGCCGTCGGCCTGCTGGCGGCGGATCAGGGCGTCCGTGGCCTCGGCCACGGCGCCGCTCACGGCCTTGGCCGACGGCTCGGCCCGTTGGACCCGCAAGGTTGTGCTTGCGTTGTGGTCTTGCATCGGCGCTCCCGCTTTGCCCCGGTGTTCTCCATGGGTGTTTCCCATGGTGGAGGTATCTGGGTAACGAGGTGCCGCGGTTCGCCCATTGGTTGGAAGTAACATACAGTAGCGTACGTTGGGTGCCAAAGGTTGTCCTGGCAGACTGCGTACGCTTTCTAGGGAGACGTACAGCGTGACAGAACGGCAAGGTGTCCTGGGCCGGATGGCGGACTTCGGCCGCGCCATGATCGGGGGCCTGGGCGCCCTGTCCTGCCGGAGGCCGAAGGTGACGCTGGCCCTCTGGGTGCTGATGACGGTGCTGGCGGGCTGGTATTCCGCCGACAATCTGACGATGAGCACCAGCACGTCGGACATGATCTCGCCCGACACCGCCTTCCGTCAGCACACGGAGGAGTACCGGCAGGCCTTTCCCTTCGCCGACGACCAGATCGTCGTGGTGGTGGACAGCCCTTCCCCCGATCAGTCGGACGCCGCCGCCGTACGTCTGGCGGAACGCATGTCCGCCCGTACGGACGTGCTGTCGGCGGTGGAGGTGCCGTCCGCCGATCCATACTTCCACCGGTACGGGCTGCTTTTTCTCGACACGGAAAAATTGCAGGACTTGGCGACCCGGCTGGCCGGGGCGCAGGCGGCGCTGGGCGCGCTGAACGCCGCGCCGAACCTCCAGGGGCTGGCCGACCTGCTGGACCTGATCCTCACCCACGCGGACGAGGGCGCTCCGGCCACCCCCGCCGAACTGCTCAACCGGCTGGCGGTCAGCAGCGCGACGGTGGCGGATGGGCGTCCGGTGCCGCTGTCCTGGACCGGGCTGGTACAGGCCGCGGAGGAGGAGGACCGGGCGGCCAACCGCCGCTTCGTCCTGGCCCGGCCCATCCTCGACAACAGCTCCTTCGGGCGCGGGCGGCCCGCGGTGACCGCGGTGCACGAGGCCATCGGCGCTGTGATGGCGGAGCCGGTCGGGCAAGGGGTCGAGATGCGGGTCACCGGCGCCGTGCCGCTGCGCCAGACGGAGCTGGACACGGTGGCCAACAGCGCCGGCATCGCCACCATCCTGTCCTTCATCCTGGTCTCGGCGGTGCTGATCGCCGGGATGCGGTCGGGGCGGCTGATCGCCTGCATCATGGTGGTCCTGCTGCTCGGCCTGACGCTGAGCGCCGGGGCGGCGGCGCTGACCGTGGGGCGGCTGAACCTGATCTCCGTCACCTGCGCGGTGATGTTCTTCGGGCTGGGCGACGATTACGGCGGGCATCTCGGCCTGCGCTACCAGGAGGAGCTGCGCCGCGGCCTGCCGCCGCTGGCCGCCGCCATCGAGGCGGTGCGGGCGGTCGGCCCGGCGCTGGTGCTCAGCACCCTGTGCGCCATCATCGGCTTCCTGTCCTTCGTGCCGACCGCCTATCTGGGGCTGGCGGAGTTCGGCGTCATCTCCGCCGTCGGCATGCTGGTGGCCCTGCTCATCAGCCTGAGCCTGCTGCCCGCCCTGATCGTCCTGCTGCGCCCCGGCCCCGGCGTTCCGGCGCCGGAGCGCGAGGACCGCGGCTTCGCCGGCTGGGTGAGCCGCCACCACCGCGCCATCCTCGCCCTGGCCGGAGCCAGCGCCGTCCTCTCCATGGCGGCGCTGCCGCTGGTCCGGCTGGACGTCAACCCGCTGAACCTCCAAGACGAGACGACCGAGGCCGTCGCCACCTACCGCGATCTGGCGACCACCCCGCGCACCTCCCCCTATTCCGTCAACATCCTGACGCCCGACCTCGCGGCGGCGCAGGCGCTGGCCGACCGGCTGCGGGCCCTGCCGGAATCCGGCGGCGTGCGGACCTACGCCAGCTTCATCCCCAAGGACCAGGAGGCCAAGCTGCCCATCCTGGCCGACCTGTCGCTGCTGCTCGGCCCCAGCCTGACCGCCCCGGTGGAGTCGGCGGCGCTGGACCAGGGCGCGCTGGAGCGGGCCTTCGCCGCGCTGAAGGGCGTGGTGGCAGTATATCTGGCGGACAAGCGCGACGGTCCGCCCGAACTGCGCGCCGCCGTGCAGGGCTTCGGCAACGCCCTGTCCCGCATCCAGCCGGCGCAGCTCGCCACGCTCAATGGCGCGCTGACCGGAGGGGTGCCGCCATTGCTCGACCGGCTGCGCGAGGGCATGGCGGTGGAGCGGCCGGTGACCGCCGCCGACGTGCCGGACAGCCTGAAGGCGCGCTGGATCGCCGCGGACGGGCGCGCCCGCGTCGAGGTGCTGCCCACCCACGACATCTCCGACAGCCGGGACATGGCCGACTTCGCCGACGCGGTGCTGGCCGTGGCCCCCAACGCCACCGGCGCGCCGGTCACGGTGACGGAGGCGGCCCGCGTCGTCGGTTCGTCCTTCCTGGAGGCGACGGCGCTGACGCTGGTGCTGATGGTGCTTCTGCTGGTCGCGGTCCAGCGCTCGGTGACCGGGATGGTGCTGATCCTGGCGCCGCTGGTCCTGGCCGCCCTGTGGACCATGGCGACCGCCGGGCTGCTGGACATCCCCTTCAACTTCGCCAACGTGATCGTCATCCCACTGCTCTTCGCGCTCGGCGTGTCGAGCAGCATCCACATGGTCACCCGCGGGCAGGATCTGGTGCGGGAGGGCGCGTCGGAGGGCGCCTTCGGCATCGAGCTTCTGGTGACCAGCACCCCGCGCGCCGTCCTGGTCAGCACGCTGACCACCAGCACCGCCTTCGCCACGCTGGCGCTGTCCAACCACCGCGGGCTGTCCAGCATGGGAGTGCTGCTGGCGGTGTCGATCACCTACACGGTCATCTCGTCGCTGGTGGTTCTGCCGGCGCTGATGATCCTGTGGCACCGTTGGCGGCTGCGTCGCAGACCAGCAGTCCCGGCGCGGTGACCGAGCCGATGATCAGCCGCCCGTTCCACGAGAGGGCGACCGTGGCGGCGGGGAAGCGCCGCCCGTCCCCGTCCAGCAGGATCTCCGTCCCGGCGGGGCCGAGCGCCGCGATCCGGGTCGGCGCCGCCGCCCCTCCCGGCCAGCCGTAGCGGTGCAGCGCCAGCCGGAACGGCGATGGGTGCAGCGCCACCAGCAGGCGGCCGTCCGGGGCCATCGTCAGGTTGTCCGGCCCGCCGGGAACGGCGATGCGTTGCGGCGGCGCCTGCGGATCGGACAGGCGGTAAACGAGCAGCGCGTCCTCCCGCGTGGCGGCGACGGTCAGCCGGTCGTGGGCCGGCTCGGGGAACAGGCCGTTGGCGAAGCCGATCCCGCCGATCAGGACGCGCGCGCCGTTGTTCTCGACGAGGCCGACGAAGCCGTGGCGCCCGCCGAGGACGTTGTCCTCGATCACGGCACTCCAGCCGCAGCCGCCATGGCTGCTGGTGAAGAGGAAGCGGTCGCCGTCGAGGAAGGCGACGTCGTTGGCCCGGCAGAGGAGCGGGCCGGCGTTGGTGCCCTGGTGGGTCAGGGTAACGCCGTCGAGGCGATAACGCTCGACCGTCGCCGACCCGTCCTCGTGGCGGCTGATGGCGAGCAGGGAGCGCGCGCCATCCGGTTCCGCGCGCAGGTCGATGCCCGCCGGGCGCAGGCCGGTGGCGAGCGGGGTGACGGCGACGGACGGCGCGTCGAGGGATCGCAAGTTCAGCCGATAGAGCCCCCCCACGGTTCCGGCACGGCGGTCGTAGGCGGACAGCACCGCATGACCGCGCGCGGCGTCGAGCGCCATGTCCTCGATGCCGGTGACGGGGGCGCCGTCGGCGGTGACGGAAACGGTGCGGCAGGCGGATTGGGCGGGGTGGGTGAGGAGAGTGATGAGCAGAACGGTTATCGCCCCCACCCTCCCCGCTTCGCGGGTCCCCTCCCTCCCCCGCTTCGCAGGGGAGGGCGATATTCCCTCCCCTGCGAAGCGGGGGAGGGTCAGGGTGGGGGCAAAACTCCGCCATCCCACGCCTCTCACGCCACACCGGCCCCCCAGCGCGCGACGAAGGGCGCCCATTCGCGGTCCACCCGCTCCCGCCCCTCGTCGGACAGGCGGTGGCGGTTCTTCGCGTAGCCGCTCACCGCCCCCAGATACCCCTCGAAAGCCGGGCGCGCCGCCGCGAAGCCCGGCAATTCCAACGTCTGGTACAGCCGCTCCGCCTCCTCCAGCGGCGCGCGCTCGAAGCGCTCGAAGGGCACCTCGGCGAAGCGGTTCGCCGGCAGGTCGGCCGTGTCGTCGATCAGCGCCTGCATGATGCGCGGGTAATGGTCCAGCACCACCCGCTCCACGTCGATGTGCTCATGGGGCTGGAGCGCCAGCCGCGCCAGCAGCGTCCGGTAAAAGCCCACCGTCGACACGAACACCGCCCGCGGGTCGCGATGGATGTGGATGAAGCGCGCGTCGGGCCAGATCTCCCGCATCATGGCGACCCGCGCGCTGTAGACCGGATTCTTCAGCAGGATGCAGCGCCCGCCCTGGGCGATCGACACCTTCTCCAGGAAATAGAGGAAGCGGCGTTTCCAGGCCTCCCGCTCCGCCGCCGTGCAGCCGTCGAAGTAGAGTCCCCGGCGCAGGTTCTCGTCGAAACGCTCCGGGAAATAGAGCCCGTGGTAGAAGGAGACCGGCGACATGTTCGCCAGCGCGATCTCGTCCTCCTGCGGGCTGTCGGCCTTGACCGGCACGTTGTCGATGTAGCGCCGCTCCGGCAGGGCGCGGGCCAGCAGCGGCCGCAGGACCGAGCCCAGCCCCAGCATGTCCCAGGGCAGGCCGACCGCGAAGGGGTCGATGATGCCGAATTGCGGGTCGCGGCTCAGCACGTTGTAGAGGTGGGTGGTGCCGCTGCGCCAATGGCCGAGGATGAAGACCGGCGGCGGCAGGCCGGCGGACGTCCGCCGCCGCGCCGCCACCCACCCGGCCTCGGCCAGCGAGAAGGGCGCGCGCCCCAGCGCCGAGGCCAGCGCCGCCAGCGCCGTCGGCCAGCCGCGCCCGCGCGGCCCGCCGTTGCGCGCCAGCACGGTCAGCAGGGTGATGGCGTCGCAGCCATACAGCGGATGGTCCGGGATCGGCATCCACCCCTCTCGTCCCTTCGCCGGTCCACCCATCCGGACACCTCCCTTCGACAGCGCCGCGCAGGAGGATAGACCGGCCCGGACGCTGTTACATCCCATACGGACGGTTGAATCCGCTTGCCCCGAACGGGCAGATTTCCACGACCAATGCAGGAGGATGGGAACGCCGCGATGATTGGTTCCATCTCACGCCGGGCCTGGATGCGCGCCGCGCTGGCTCTGGCCGTCCTGGCCGCCGGCCTGCTGCCGGTCCCCGCCGTGGCGCAGCAAGCGCCCGGCACGGCAGCCGGCACCACGCCGGGCGCCCGCGCCACGGTGGCGCGGCTGAACGAGGCCATCCTCTCCCTGATGCGGGAGGCCGCGGGACGCGAGCCGGCACGGGCGCGGCTCCAGCGCTTCCTGCCGGTGATGCTCGACACCTTCGATCTGGAAGCCGCACTCCGCGTCGCCGCCGCCCCCTATTTCGACCAGTCGGCGGAGCCGGAGAAGCGGCAGGCGCTGGACGCCTTCGCCCGGCGCAGCGCAGCGCAGTACGTCGACCGTTTCGACAGCTACGACGGCCAGCGGCTCGAGATCGTCGGTGAGCGGCCCGCCCCGCGCGGGATGCTGCTGGTCGACACCGATCTGGTGCGCGCGGGCAAGACGCCGGTGCGGCTCAGCTACCTGCTCCGTCCGGAAGGCGACCGCTGGCGCATCCTCGACGTTCTGGCGAAGGGCACGGTCAGCCAGCTCGCCACCCAGCGCTCGGAGTTCCAGAACACGCTGCGCGGCGGCGGGCTGGCCGCCCTGACGCGCGACCTCAACAGCAACGCCGACCGCATCCTCGGCGGGGCCTAGAGGCGGAGGCGGAGGCGCATGGGCATCACCCTCGTCACCGGGGGCAGCGGATTCATCGGCGGGCATCTGGTGGCGGCGCTGGCCGCGCGGGGCGAGCGGGTGCGCATCCTCGACCTCCAGGACCCGCTGGACGGCCTGCCGCCGGACGTCGAGGTCCGGCACGGCTCCATCCTCGACGCGGCGACGGTGGCCCGCGCGCTCGAGGGGGTGGAGCGGGTCTATCACCTCGCCGCCGTGGCGACCTTGTGGGACCGCGACCCGACGGTCTTCGACCGGGTGAACCGGCAGGGCACAATGGTGGTTCTGGACGCGGCGGCGCGGGCGCCGGCGTTGCGGCGCTTCGTCCATTGCTCGACCGAGGCCGTGATGATCGGCCATCCGCCGTCCCGCCGGCTGCCCGAACGGTTGGACGAGCGCGCCGATCCGGGGCTGGAGGCGCTGGCCGGTCCCTACTGCCGGTCGAAGTATCTCGCGGAGCAGGACGCGTTGGCCGCCGCGGCGCGGGGGCTGCCGGTGGTGGTGGTCAACCCCACGGCGCCCATCGGCCCCGGCGACCGGCTGCCCACCCCGCCGAACGCCATGCTGCGCCTGTTCCGGCGCGGCGGGCCACGGCTGATCCTCGATTGCGTGCTGAATCTCGTGGACGTGCGCGACGTGGCGCAGGGCATGATCCTGGCCGCCGAGCGTGGGCGGGTCGGCGAGCGCTACATCCTGGGGGGAATGGATATCGCGTTGGGCGATCTGGCGGAGCGGATCGACCGGCTGTGCGGCAGGGTTCCGGTCCGCCGCCGCCCCGTGCCGCCCGCCCTGGCGCTGGCGGCGGCGCGGGTGGAGGAATGGCTGTCCGACCATGTGACGCGCCGTCCGCCCACCGCGTCGGTGACGGGCGTCCGGCTGGCGCTGGGCGGCAGCGGCTTCGACAGCAGCAAGGCGATGCGGGAGCTGGGCTACACGGTCAGGCCGCTGGAGGCGAGTTTGAGGGCGGCGTTGGGGTAGGTGCTCGCCCCCACCCTTCCCACGGCTCGCGCCGCGGGCCCCTTCCCTCCCCCGCTGGGCGGGAGAGGGAGTTCATCCCCTCCCCTGCGCCAGCGGGGGAGGGTCAGGGAGGGGGCTCGTGGCAGCAACTCACCCCACCCTCCTCCAAATCCCGCAGGATCGGACAATCCGGCCGCTCGTCGCCATGGCAGGCGTGCGCGAGGTGCTTCAGCGTGTCGCTCATCGCGCGCAGCTCGGCGATCTTGGCCTCCAGCTCCGCCACATGGTCGAGCGCCACGCGCTTCACCTCGGCGCTGGAGCGGCTGCGGTCCTGCCACAGCCCGACCAGGATCTGGATGCGCTCGATGCTGAAGCCCAGCGTCCGCGCGCGCTTGACGAAGCGCAGGACATTCACGTCGTTGGACGAATAGACGCGGTAGCCCGCCGCCGTCCGCCCGGCCTCGGGGATCAGGCCGATGGATTCGTAGTAGCGGATCAGCTTGGCGTTGACGCCGGACGCCTTCGCCGCGTCCCCGATGGTCATGCCGCCCACGCTCATGGCTTCCACCCCCGCAGCGACAGGGCGTTCAGGACGACGCTGACCGAACTCAGCGCCATCGCCGCCCCGGCCAGCACCGGGCTGAGCAGGCCCGAGGCCGCCAGCGGGATGCCCACCAGATTGTAGATGAAGGCCCAGAACAGCCCCTGGCGGATCTTGGAGTAGGTGCGGCGCGACACGTCGATGGCGCCGGCGACCAGCGCCGGATCGCCGCGCATCAGCGTGACCCCGGCGGTGTGCATCGCCACGTCGGTGCCGGTCGCCATGGCGATTCCGACATCGGCGGCGGCCAGCGCCGGAGCGTCGTTGATGCCGTCGCCGACCATGCCGACGACCTTGCCCTCCGCCTTCAGCGTCGTCACCACCTCGGCCTTGCCGTCCGGCAGCACCTCGGCGAAGACACGGTCGATGCCCAGGTCGGCGGCCACCGCGCGGGCGGCCCCGGCGCCGTCGCCGGTGACCATCACCGTCTCCACCCCCTGCGCCCTCAGGGAGCGGACGGCGGCGCGGGCGCTCTCCTTCACCGTGTCGCCGAAGGCGACGAGGCCCAGCACCCGCCGCTCCGGCGCCGTTTCGGCCAGCCACGACACGGTGCGCCCGGTGGATTCCAGCGCCGCCCCCCGCGCCTCCAGCGCCGCGTCGGACAGGCCGCTTTCCGCGATCAGCCGGCTGCTTCCCAGCAGCAGGGCACGGCCCTCCACCGTCGCCGACACGCCGCGCCCGGCCAGCGCCTTGAAGCCCTCCGGAGCCGCCGCCGGGACGCCCCCTTCCGCCGCACGGTCGCGGACCGCGCGGGCCAGCGGGTGTTCGCTGCCGGATTGCAGCGCCGCGGCCAACCGCAGCACCTCCGCCTTATCGACGCCATCCGCGGGCACCAGATCGGTGACGCGGGGCTTGCCCTCGGTCAGCGTGCCGGTCTTGTCGAAGGCGACGGCGGTGATGGCGTGGGCGCGCTCCAGAGCCTCCGCGTCCTTGATGAGGATGCCGTGGCGGGCCGCCGCGCCGGTGCCGACCATGATCGCGGTCGGCGTGGCGAGGCCCAGCGCGCAGGGGCAGGCAATGACCAGCACCGACACCGCCGTGATGATCGCCGTCTCGACGTTCCCCGTGCCGATCCACCAGCCGGCGAGCGTCACCGCGGCGATGACCAGCACGACCGGCACGAAGACCGCCGCCACCTTGTCGACCAGCCGCTGGATCGGCGCCTTGGACGCCTGGGCGCCCTCGACCATGCGGACGATCTTGGCGAGCATCGTCTCGGCGCCCACCGCCACCGTCTCGACCAGCAGCAGCCCGTCCACGTTGATCGACCCGCCGGTGACGCGGGAGCCCGGCGCCTTCTCCACCGGCAGGCTTTCGCCGGTCAGCATGGATTCGTCCACGCTGCCCGCCCCCTCCGCGACGCGCCCATCGACGGGAATGCGCTCGCCGGGGCGGACCGCCACACGGTCGCCCACGCGCACCTGGGCGATGGGCAGGTCCACCTCCACGCCGTCGCGGCGGACGCGGGCGGTGTCCGGGCGAAGCCGCATCAGCGCGCGAATCGCCGCCGCCGTCCGGCCCTTGGCGCGGGCCTCCAGCCACTTGCCGAGCAGCACGAAGGTGATGAGCACCGCCGACGCCTCAAAATAGAGGTGCGGCGTGTGGCCCGGAAGCGCCGTCAGCATCATGTAGACGCTGAGCCCCCAGGCCGCCGAGGTGCCGAGCGCCACCAGAAGATCCATGTTGCCGGACCCGGCGCGCGCCGCCATCCAGCCGGCCCGGTAGAAGCGCCAGCCCAACCAGAACTGCACCGGCGTCGCCAGCAGGAATTGCGCCCAGGGCGGCAGCATCAGGTTCAGCCCCAGCAGGTCCCCCGCCATGCCGAGAACCAGCGGCGCCGACAGGGCGGCGGCGATCAGCACATGGTGAAGGTCCCGCCGGTTGCGGTCCTGCGCCGGGTCCTCCGCCGCCACGGCGGATGCGGCATCGGCGACGGGGGCGGCGGTGAAGCCGGTCATCTCCACCGCTTCGGCCAGCCGGGCGGCGTCCACCGTTCCGGCGTAGGCAATGACGTGCGCCCGCTCCGTCGCGAGGTTCACGGCGGCGGATTCCACCCCCGGCACGCGCAGCAGCGCCTTTTCGACACGCGCGACGCAGGAGGCGCAGGTCATCCCGCCGACGGTCAGGTCGAACTCCTGCCTCTGCGGTTCGAAGCCGACATTCTCGATGGCCTCCGCCACCGCCCGCGGATCGGGGTCACCCGCGAAGGCGACCCGCGCCCGTTCGGTGGCGAGGTTGACCGACACGCCGGTGACGCCCGGTAGGCGCGACAGCGCCTTTTCCACCCGCCCCACGCAGGAAGCGCAGGTCATGCCGGAAATGCCGATGTCGAGGTCGGTGGTGGTGGCGGACATGATCGTCCTTTCTTTGTCGTCAACCGGCACCCCAGATAAGGCTTCCAATGACTGGAAGGTCAAGGGCACCGAAACCCGTTACGCAGCCGGCAGCCCTTCGGCCTCGAAGCCGGCCTTGTCCAGGGCCGTCCGCAGCGCGTCGGCGCTGGGCGTCCCGTCGACGCGGACGTCCTTCGAGTCCAGGTCGATCCGCACATCCTCGACCCCGGCGACGGCGCCGAGCGCGCGGCGGACGGAGGCGGCGCACCCGCCGCAGGTCATGCCGGGAACCTTGAACGCAATCATGACGAACTCCTTCCCACGAAGTGGTGTTGCCGTCAGCGTCCGCCTTCCAACGATTGGAAGGTCAAGAGGAAATTCGCTGCTCTGATCATGGTTCCGATCACGGCCCCCATCGCTGCCCCCATCGCTGCCGTGGTACCGCCGGAACCAACCGCTCCGCTCGCGCATTCATGGGTCATGGACATCACCCGCCAGCGCAGCTTTCTCCATGACGAAGCGCAATTCGCCCGCGCGCTGGCCCGAGCGGCGGCGGGGGCGATCATCTTCGCCCTGCCCCTGCTGATGACCATGGAGATGTGGGAGCTGGGCTTCTACATGGACCGCTTCCGGTTGGCCCTGTTCATCCTGGTGACCCTGCCGGTGCTGTTCGGCCTGTCCTACTTCGCCGGATTCGAGGAAACCTTCTGCTGGCAGGACGACCTGATCGACGCGCTGTCGGCCTTCGCCGTCGGCTTCCTGATGTCGGCGGCGCTGCTGACCGTCTTCGCCATCGTGCGCCTGGACCAGCCCTTGCCGGAGATCATCGGCAAGATCGCGCTCCAGTCCGTGCCGGCCAGCATCGGCGCCATGCTGGCGCGCAAGCAGCTCGGCCAGCAGGACGACGCCGACAGGGAGCGGCGCATCCGCTCCAGCTATCCCGGCGAGCTGTTCCTGATGGGGGCGGGGGCGCTGTTCGTCGGCTTCAACGTCGCCCCGACCGAGGAGATGATCCTGATCTCCTACAAGATGTCGCCCTGGCACGCGGTGGCGCTGGCGGTGCTGTCGCTGGGGCTGCTGCACATCTTCGTCTACACGGTCGGCTTCGCCGGGCAGGAGAGCGCCGGGGACGACGGGTTCGTATCCGTCTTCCTGCGCTTCTCGGTCGCCGGCTACGGCATCGCCCTGCTGATCAGCCTCTATCTGCTGTGGACCTTCGAGCGGATCGCCGGCCTGTCGATGATGGAGCTGGTGACCGCCACGGTGGTGCTCGGCTTCCCCAGCGCGCTGGGCGCCGCCACCGCCCGCCTGATCGTGTGACGGGAGGGACGCCGATGGCCGACATCCGGGAAAACGACATCGCATCCGGGAGCGCCTCCAGGGACGAGGACGGCAGCGCCTCGGTCTCCCGGCTGGCCTGGATCTCGTCGGGGCTGGGGCTGCTGCTGTTCCTGGGCTCGGTGGGGGTGCTGGGCTATGAGGGCATCACCCGCGGCAACGGCCCCCCGGTGATCACCGCCACGGTGGAGGCGGTGGTTCCCGCCGGCCCGCGCTGGCTCGCCCACATCCAGGTCACCAACGACGGCGGCAAGACCGGCGCGAAGGTCCAGGTGGAGGGCCAACTGATGGCGGGCGACGAGGCTTTGGAAACGTCCGTGGCCGAGTTCGACTATGTGCCCGCCGGCTCCGAACAGAAGGGCGGCCTGTTCTTCGACCGCGACCCGAGGGCGCACGACGTGCGCCTGCGCGTGCTCGGCTACATCGAGCCCTGAACCAAGCGGGTCCCTGCCTGTTGTCCATTCACTGGAAACAGAGGACACCGACCCCGCGATGAACCGCCTGACCATCGACGAGGCGCAGCAGCGCATCCGCCTTTTCCTGACCGGCGACATGGTGGAGGCGCTGCGCGCCGTGGACTATGAATCCCCGCCGCTGGCCGACCAGCCGTCCGGCCTGACGCTCGAGGCGGCACGGCGGGCCGCGGTGCGCTTCAGCCATGTCGAGGGGGCGTCCGACTGCCTGTACCGCGTCGACGCCTTCGACGAATCGCTGGTGATGCGGCTGCAACTGAACGTCCGCCGCTTCGTGGCGATCTATCAGGTGCCGGTCGCCGATCCGGTGGCCAGCGCCACCATCTCCCCGCATTTCGAGCGCTGGGCCATCGGCGCCGGCCACGCCGGCTGGACCATCGGCTGGCGCGACGGCACCGACCCCTGGCAACCCGACCGGCGCGCGGTGGAGACCTACTGCTACGCCATGCTGCCGGAGGACTTCCTCGACAACCCCCTGGAGCAGCTCTACTGGCGCACGGACCTCGTGCAGATGACCCGCGCCTTCATGCTGGAGGCCCGCCGCATGGGCATCCGTCTGGCGGTCCCGCAGGGGATGTGAAGGCCCCCACCCGCTGGGGCAAGGGCCTTCCGCTCGTCAGGCCAGATCGAACAGCAGCACCTCGGCGCTGACCACGCCGTCCAGCGTCAGGGCGGTTTCATTGCTGATCGCAGCGCCGTCGCCTTCCTTCAGGACCGCGCCGTTCAGCCGGACCTGACCGCGGGCGACCTGCACCCAGGCGTGGCGGCCCGGACGCAGCTCATGGGTCACGCTGTCGCCCTCGTCCAGAAGCGTGGCGTAGAGGTCCACGTCCTGGTGGATGGTCACGCTGCCGTCGCGCCCGTCCTGAGAGCCGACGAGGCGCAGGCGGCCCTGCTTCTCCTCGCGCTCGAAGGCCTTCTGCTCATAGCCGGGGACCATCCCCTCCTCGTTGGGCAGGATCCAGATCTGCAGGAAGTGCACCGGGTCCTTCTTGGACGCGTTGTACTCGCTGTGCCGGATGCCCGACCCGGCGCTCATCCGCTGCACGTCGCCGGGACGGATGACCGAGCTGGTGCCCAGCGTGTCCTTGTGCTCCAGCGCGCCGTCGAGGACGTAGGACACGATCTCCATGTCGGCGTGCCCGTGGGTGGGGAAGCCGGCGCCGGGGATCACGCGGTCGTCGTTGATGACGCGCAGCGCGCGGAAGCCCATATGGGCCGGGTCGTAGTAGTGGCCGAACGAGAAGCTGTGCTTGCTGTTCAGCCAGCCCATGTTGACGGCGCCCCGTTCGTCGCGGTTGCGGATCGTGATCATCTCTGGTCCTCCTGTTCCCTTGTGAGGCCCTGTGGCCCCTCGTCTGGAGAGGAATGTGCTCCCGTTTCCGCAAAACAACAATTGCCGGAGTTGCGGCTTATCTGTTCCATGATATGCAACAAACGGCTATGATGGGGTCTCTCTCAACCAGCTTCGCCGACCGCCATCATGCCCGTCATCCTGCCCGACGTTTCGCCCCTCCTCCTCGCTATGGACCTCACCGGGATCTTCATCTTCGGGCTGACGGGAGGGACGCTGGCCGTGCGGCACCGTCTGGACATCTTCGGCGTGATGGTGCTGGCGCTGGTCACGGCGCTGGCCGGCGGCGTGCTGCGCGACCTGCTGATCGGGGCGATCCCGCCGGCCACCATGCAGGACGAGCGCTACCTGATCACGGCGCTCGCCTCGGGCCTGTTCGCCTTCTTCTTCCACCCCTTCATCAACCGTCTGGTCAAACCGGTGATGGTGCTGGACGCGGCGGGCCTGGGCATCTTCGCGGTGGCCGGCTGCGGCAAGGCGCTGGCCTATGGGCTGGGCCCGCTGCCCGCCGTCCTGCTCGGCGTGCTGACCGCCTGCGGCGGCGGGCTGGTGCGCGACGTGCTGGTGGCCGAGGTGCCGCGCGTGCTGCGCGAGGAGATCTACGCGGTGGCCGCCCTGCTGGGGGCGGCGATCGTCATCGCCGGAGCCATGCTGGACCTGCCGAAGGCGCCGGTCGCCATCGCCGGGGCGGCGGCGGCCTTCCTGCTGCGGGTGGTCAGCGTGCTGCGCGGCTGGAGCGCGCCGCGCGCACCCGGTTCATGACATTTCCAGTGAACAACCAAAGGCTTCGGCTGTTGGAATGGGCATGAGCGACACCGTGACCGACAACCCGGCGCTGAGCCGGTTCGAACTAGACGTGAACGGCCAGACGGTCTTCGCGACCTACCGCCGCCGCGGCACCATCCTGCACATCCCCTATGTGGAGGCGCCGCCCTCTCTGCGTGGCACCGGGGCTGCCGGGCGGCTGATGGAGGGGGTGATGGCCATCGCCCGCGCCGAGGGGCTGACCATCGTCCCGATCTGCGGCTACGCCGCCAACTGGATGCACCGCCACCGCGAGCATCACGACCTGCTGGCGCGGTAGGCCTCATGACGCTCCCTGCGGCCGTTGCCCGTCCTTCATCGCGAAGACCTCCTTGGCCGCGAACAGCCCGTTGAGGGCCGCCGGGAACCCCGCGTAGACCGCCATCTGGATGAGGACCTCGACGATCTCGTCGCGGGTCAGCCCGACATTCAACCCGGCCTCGATGTGCACCTTGAGCTGGGGTGCCGCGTTCCCCATGGCGGCGAGCGCCGCGATGGTGGCGATCTCACGCGAGCGCAGATCGAGTCCGGGCCGCGAGTAGATGTCGCCGAAGGAGAATTCGAACAGATAGGTCGCGAAGTCCGGCGCGATGTCGGCAAGCGCCGCCACCACCTTATGGCCGGCCTCGCCGTCGATTTCGGCAAGCGCCCGTTGCCCGCGCTCAAGCCGGCTTTCTTCGATCCCGGATTCGATTTTGGACAGGTGCGTCATCGTCAATCTTCCTCTGTTCCGTTTCGACGTAGCCGTCGATCTTGGTATCGAGGACAAGAAGACAGGCGTTCAGCTCATCGACCTGGGCGCGCACGCGCTCGCGGTGCTGCTCCAGCAACGCCCGCCGCTCCGCTTCGGTCCCGGCGCCCGCCTCACGAAGCGCCGCGTAGCGGAGCATGTCGCGGATCGGCATGCCGGTCGTCTTCAGACGGCCGAGAAACTCGATCCAGGTCAGGATCGAGGCGTCGTAATCGCGGTGGCGGGACTGGTTCCGGTCGGCGTAGGGCAGCAGCCCGATCCGCTCATAGTAGCGGATGGTGTGGGCCGTCAGTCCCGAACGTCTCGCGAGGTCTCCGATCTTCATGCGCGTCTGCTTCTCATCACGATGCACAGGACGCTACGGGTTCGAGCGCGCTCTAAGTCAAGAGCGATTCCGTCACCATGACCGCCGAGACTTTACAGGCCGAGATAGGCCTGCTTCACCGCGGGATCGGCCAGCAGCTCCTCGCCCGTGCCGGCCAGAACGACGCGCCCGTTCTCCAGCACATAGGCGCGCTGCGCCAGCTTCAGCGAGGCGGCGACGTTCTGCTCCACCAGGATGATGGTCATGCCCTCGGCGGCGAGCGCGCGGATGGTGCGGAACAGCTCCTGCACCATGGTCGGGGAGAGGCCGAGCGACGGCTCGTCGAACATGATCAGGTCGGGCTTGCCCATCAGGCAGCGCCCGATGGCCAGCATCTGCTGCTCGCCGCCCGACAGGGTGCCGGCGGCCTGCTCCAGCCGTTCCTGCAGGCGGGGGAAGAGGGTCAGCACCCGCTCGAACGTCTCCTTCGCCCCGGCGCGGGCGCGCGGGATGACGGCGCCCATCTCCAGATTCTCGCGGATGCTGAGCGTCGGGAAGATCTGCCGCCCCTCGGCCACCTGCCCGATCCCGAGGTCGCAGACGACATGGCTCGGCAGGCCGGCGATGTCCTTGCCACGGAAGCGGATGGTGCCGCGGGCCGGCTTCAGGATGCCGGAGATGGTGCGGATCAGCGAGGTCTTGCCCGCCCCGTTGGCGCCGACGATGGCCGTCGTCGTGCCCTCCGCCACCGCGATGGACACGCCGTCGAGCGCCTGGGCGTCGCCGTAGAAGAGGTCGAGGTCGGATACGGTCAGCATGCGGGGTCTTGCGTCGTGGCGGCCATCATGGAGAGGGCCGCCACCTTAGCGCAGGCGCCGCCGGAACCGAACGGCTTTTGCTTCAGCCCGCCCTTACTTCAGGAAGAACAGGACGCTCATCGCCAAGCCCACGGCGATGATGCCCGCGCGCAGGATGCGCGACGGGATCTTCCGTCCGACCCGCGCCCCGACATAGCCGCCGGCCACCGCCGCCACGGTCATCAGCGCGGCGTAGGACCACTCCACCGCCCCGCCGACCGCGTAGGCGGCGACGGCGATGGCGGTCAGCACGGCGGAGAACAGGTTCTTCAGCGCGTTCATGGCGTTCAGGTTGGTCATCCCGAACAGGCTCAGCTGCGCCAGCAGCAGGATGCCGAGGCCGCCGTTGAAATAGCCGCCATAGACCGACACCGCGAACAGCGTGGCGAGCATCGCCCCCGTCCCGTGCAGCCCCACCGCCCGCAGCCGGGCCGCCAGCACGCCGCCGAAGGCGAACAGCGCGGTGGCGACCAGCAGCAGCCAGGGCACGATGCTGCGGAACACCGAATCCGGGGTCACCAGCAGCAGCGCCGCCCCGATCAGCCCGCCGGTCAGGCTGACCACCGACAGCGTGACCAGCCCGACCCCGCCCACCGGCTCCAGGTCGTGGCGGTATCCGTAGACGCCGCTGGCGTAGCCGGGCAGCAGCGCCACCGTGCCGGTGGCGTTCGCCGCCACGGGTGGAACCCCGGCGTAGATCAGCGCGGGAAGAGTGAGAAAGCTGCCGCCGCCGGCGACCGCGTTCATCGCCCCGGCCAGAAAGGCCGCGGCGAGCAGGAGCAGGGATGTCGTCACCATCGTTCGGGTCGTTGTCGTTTCTTGTTGTTTTTAAGTCCCTCTCCCGCCCCGGGAGAGGGTGGCGCTGAAGGCGCCGGGTGAGGGTCGCACGAGGATCGATGCCTTATTCTTGGCCGCGCCCTCACCCTCCCGCCGCTGTGCGGCGGGTCCCTCCCTCTCCCGGGACGGGAGAGGGGGTTGGGAAGCCTACCCCCTCCCCCTCAGCTCACGCCGGATGATCTTGCCCGTGGTCGTCATCGGCAGGCTGTCCACGAACTCCACGGCGCGCGGGTATTCATGGGCGGCGAGGCGGGTCTTCACATGGGCCTGGATTTCCGCCGCCAGTTCGTCGCTGGGGCGCACGCCGTCCTGGAGGACGATGAAGGCCTTCACGATCTCGGTGCGCAGGGGGTCGGGCACGCCGACCACGGCGGCCATGCGGACGGCGGGGTGGCCGATCAGGCAATCCTCGATCTCGCCGGGGCCGATCCGGTAGCCCGCCGACGTGATGACGTCGTCGTCCCGTCCGACGAAGCGGATGTAGCCGTCCGCGTCCAGCTCGCCCTGGTCGCCGGTGACCAGCCACTCGCCGACAAACTTCGCGGCCGTGGCCTCCGGGTTGTTCCAGTATTGCAGGAACATCACCGGGTCCGGGCGGTGCACGGCGATCAGGCCGATCTCACCGGGCGGAAGGCGCTTGCCTTGCCCGTCGATCACCGCCACGTCGTGGCCGGGCGCCGGGCGGCCCATGACGCCGGGCTTCGGCGGCATGACCTTGGCGCAGGAGGACACGATCATGTTGCACTCGGTCTGGCCGTAGAACTCGTTGATGGTCAGCCCGAAGGTCTGGCGGCCCCAGTCGAGAAGTTCCGCCCCCAGCGTCTCGCCGCCGCTGGCGACGGAGCGCATGCTGTAGGCCCAGCGCGTCTGCGGGTCCTTCACCGCGCGCATCATCTTCAGCGCGGTCGGCGGCAGGAAGGCGTTGCGCACCTGGAAATCGGCGATCAGGCGGAAGGCCTCCTCCGCGTCGAACTTCTCGAAGCGGTGGGAGACTACGGTCACGCCATGGTGCCAGGCGGGCATCAGCACGTCCAGCAGGCCGCCGATCCACGCCCAGTCCGCCGGGGTCCAGATGCGGTCGCCCGGCTGGGGGAACAGGTCGTGGGAAATCTCCACCCCCGGCAGATGGCCGAGCAGCACACGGTGCGCGTGCAGCGCCCCCTTCGGCTGGCCGGTGGTGCCGGAGGTGTAGATGATCACCGCCGGGTCGTCGGCCGCCGTGTCCACCGGCGTGAAGTCCTCCGACGCGGCCTCGACCAGCGCGTGCCAATCCAGCTCGCCCTCCCCGGCCTCGTCGATGCGCAGGACGAGTTTCAGCTCGGGCAGGCGGTCGCGGATCTCGGCGATCTTGGCCGCACCCACGGCGTCGGTCACCACTGCCCGCGCCCCGCAATTCCCGAGGCGGTATTCCAGCGCCTCCACCCCGAACAGCGAGAAGAGGGGAACGGCGACGCCGCCCATCTTGTAGACGGCGACGTGGCTGACCGCGGTCTCCGGCGCCTGGGGCAGCAGGATGCCCACCCGGTCGCCGCGCGCCACCCCATGGGCGGCCAGCGCGTTGGCAAGGCGGTTCGACAGGCGGCGGATGTCGGCGAAGCTGTAGGTTTCCACCGCGCCGTCCCGGCGCTTGTGGATCAGGGCGGTGCGGTCCGGGTCGCGCTCCGCCCACTTGTCGCAGACGTCCACGCCGATGTTGTAACGCTCCGGCACCGACCAGACGAAACGGTCGCGCAGGCCCTCGTAGCTGTCCGCTTCCGGCAGCATGCTTTTCCTCCCGACAGGTTCTTGCCGGCCGCTTGGACGCGGCCATTTGGTTTCATCATAGGGGCAACGGCGGCGTTCCGTCACGCGAACGGAATAGTTTGCGGGGCTGCCATGTTTACGGGGGCAGGTTCCGTTCCGTGGGGTTCGAGATGAAGGCCAAGGGGATTGTTGTGGTTGTGTTGTCCGTGGGCCTGCTGGCCGGCTGCGCCAGCCCCTATGGCTATGGGTATGGCGGCGGGTATGGTGGCGGCGGGTACGGAGCCAATTACGGCGGCGGCTACGCTCCCGGCTATGGCAACAAGGCGACGGCGGGAACGCTGCTCGGCGGCGTGGCCGGCGGCCTCGCCGGGTCGCGCTTCGGCGGCGGCACGGGCAAGCTGGTGGCGGTCGGCGTCGGCACGCTGCTCGGCGCCGCGCTCGGCAACGCCGCCGGCCAGTCGATGGACCGCGCCGACCTGATGTACGCGCAGCAGGCCGCGGGGCAGGCCTACATGGCGCCGACCGGCGCCACCGTGCAGTGGAACAACCCGCAGACCGGCAACTGGGGCACCTACACCCCCACCCGCGACGGCACCGGCCCCTATGGCGAGCCGTGCCGGGAGTTCCAGACCAGCATCGTGGTCGGCGGGCAGCTTCAGCAGGGCTACGGCACCGCCTGCCGCCAGTCGGACGGAAGCTGGCGCATGGTGAGCTGACGCACCCCACGCACGCCCTTCAACCAGGCGGGGAAATGCTCTAGACAGACGGGCATGGCGACGATCAAGGACGTGCTGGCCGCGGCGCTGGCCCACCATCAGGCCGGCCGGCTGGCGCAGGCCGCCGCCGGCTATCAGTCCGTCCTCGACACCCTGCCCGACCATCCCGACGCCCTGCATCTGCTGGGCGTCGTCTATCTCCAGGCCGGGCACCCGGCGGAGGCCGAGCCGCGCATCCGCGCCGCCCTCCGCGCCGACGCCACCGTCGCCGATTACCACGACAACCTCGGCAGCGCGTTGCGCGCCCTGGACCGGGCGGCGGAGGCGGCCGACGCCCACCGCGCGGCGATCCGCCTGCGCCCGGCCTTCGCGCAGGCCCATTACAACCTCGGCAACGCGCTGGACCGGCTGGGCCGGCTGGAGGAGGCAGCGGACGCCTACCGGCAGGCCGCCGCGCTGCGCCCCGGCTACGCGCGGGCGCGCTTCAACCTCGGCAACACGCTGACGGCGCTCGGGCGGCTGGCCGAGGCGGACGACGCCTTCCGCGCCGCACTGGCCGACGATCCCGGATTCGGGGAAGCGCACGCCAACCGGGCCTCGCTGATGTTGCAACGCGGCCGGGCGGCGGACGCGCAGGGAGCCTTGCGCCGCGCGCTGGCGCTGCGCCCCGACCACGCCACGGCGCTCGCCAACCTGTCGGCCGCCTTGATCGCCCTCGACGCCCCCATGGACGCCGAGCGGGCGGCCCGCCGCGCCGAACGCGTGCGCCCGGACTTCGCAGAGGCCGCGCTGCGCCGGGGCGACGCGCTGCAAAAGCGCAACCGTCTGGCCGAGGCCGCCCGCGCCTACGCCCGGGCCGCCGCCCTGTGCCCCGATCTGGCGGAGGCCTATGCGAACCTCGCGCTGGTCCGCCAGACGCAAGGCGACCTGGATGCCGCTGAGGCCGGCTACCGCCGCGCGCTGACGCTGCGGCCCGATCTGGCCGAGGTGCGCTCCAACCTCGCCTATTTGGAGCTGTTCCGGCCCGGCGTCACGCTGGCCCGCGTGCTGGAGGCGCACCGGGGTTGGAACGCCCTGCACGGCGCGCCGTTGCGCGCCGAATGGGCGCCCCGCGCCCCGGCGGTGCGGGACGGCACCCGCCCGCTGCGCGTCGGCATCCTGTCCGGTGACTTCCGCCGCCACCCGGCGGGGCAGTTCGCCGTGCGGGCGGTGGAGGCGCTGCCGGACTTCGGCGTCGAACTGACCCTCTACGCCAACCAGTTGGAAGCGGACGACCTGACCGACCGCTTCCGCGCCGCAGCGGCGCGCTGGGTGCCGGTCGCCGACCGGACCGACGCTGAACTTGCAACATCGATCCGCGACGACCGGCTGGACGTGCTGATCGACCTCGCCGGGCACAACGCCCGTGGGCGGCTGGGCGTCTTCGCGCGCAAGCCGGCGCCGGTCCAGGTGGCGTGGTCGGGCTACATGGCGACCACCGGGCTCGCCGCCATGGACGCGCTGGTCGCCGACGCCCACCATGTGCCGGAGGGGGCGGAGCGCTTCTACAGCGAGCGCATCCTGCGCATGCCCGACGCCTTCATCGCCTACGACCCGCCGCCGGACGCGCCGGAGCCCGGACCGCCGCCCTGCCTGACCGGCCAGCCCGTCACCTTCGGCGTCTTCAACATCCTGACCAAGCTGACCGACGAGGTGCTGTCCACCTGGGCCGCCCTGCTCGCCCACGTGCCCGAGTCGCGCCTGCTGCTGAAGACCAAGGCGCTGTCCTGCCCGGAAACCGCCGCCCAGTGGCGCGGACGGCTGGCCGCGGCGGGCATCGCGCCGGAGCGGCTGATCCTGGCCGGGGCGACCCCCAGCCGGGAGCATATGGGCTGGTGCGCCCGCGTCGACGTGGCGCTCGACCCCTTCCCCTTCGCCGGCAGCACGACGACTCTGGAGACCCTGTGGATGGGCGTGCCGGTCGTCACCCTGCCCGGCGAGACCTTTTCCAGCCGCCATTCCCTGGCGTTCCTGAGCGTGACGGGGGTGGAGGGCTGCATCGCCCGCGACCCGGCGGACTATGTGAGCCTCGCCGCCGGCTGGGCCGCCGCCCCGGCGCGGCTGGCGGAGCTGCGCCGGACCCTGCGCCCGCGCATGGCGGCCGGACCGCTGTGCGACGGGCGGCGCTTGGCCGAGGCGCTGGCGGCGTCTCTGCGCGATGTGGCGAAAGACGCCTAGCCTTTCCGGATAGGACACCCCAAACCCCTAAATTGGGGGTTGTTTGGTCACTGAATTTTCGTCACATGTTGTATATCAGATTCATCAAGGGTCGTGACGCCCAGGGGGTCCTGGATGCTGAACCTTTTGGCTGTTCGCACGGCCATCGAGGACGTGGAGCAAGCCATCGCCGCGACACTGGCGCCGGAGACGCTGGCCGCCAAGACGGTCGCCACCAACCGGCGGGCGCTGGCGCGTCTCTACACCGCCTATGCCCAGGGGCTTCTCAAGCGGCACGGCATCTCCGTGGATCTGGACGACATCTGCGGGCAATGCTGCCGCGACTGCCCGGACGGACGCTGCGCCCGCCTTCCCTCCTGAGTCACTTTTCGCCGATGAAGCGGACCCAGGGGAAATCCAGAATGTCGAACCAGCGCACCCGCAGCCCCTGCCGCTCCAGCGCGTCGAGCACCGCGAAGGGCGCCGCCTGGTCCAGCATCCAGAACCCGCGCCCCTCCCGCAGATAGGCCCCGATGTAGGCT